>CANHDQ010000008.1 GCA_947459405.1 Comamonadaceae bacterium | reverse complement strand
GGCACACCGCCTCGCAGAGTTTGCAGGCGATGCAGCGCTCTTCGCCATTTTCATAACGGCGCAGCGCGTGCAGGCCCCGAAAACGCGGCGACAGCGGCGTCTTTTCTTCGGGGAACTGCACCGTGATCTTGCGACGGAACATGTACTTGCCGGTCAGGGCCATGCCCTTGAACAGCTCGGTCAGCATGAAACTGGAGAGAAAGTCCTTCAGGGAGAAGGACGAGGGCCGGGACAGGGTCTGGGTGCTCATGACTTACTTCCAGATGTTCAACGGGGTGTGCATCCACACGGCCACCACCACCAGCCACACCAGGGTGACCGGAATAAAGATCTTCCAGCCCAACCGCATGATCTGGTCATAGCGAAAGCGCGGGAACGTGGCGCGCACCCACAAAAACAAGGTGACGACGACAAAGGTTTTCAGGCCCAGCCAGATCCAGCCCGGGATCCAGGCCAGCGCCTCCACGGGTGGCAGCCAGCCGCCCAGGAACATGATCACGCACAGGATGGAGACCAGGATCATGTTGGCGTACTCGGCCAGGAAGAACATGGCAAAGGCCATGCCCGAGTACTCCACCATGTGGCCCGCCACGATCTCGGACTCGCCCTCCACCACATCGAAGGGATGGCGGTTGGTTTCGGCCAGACCGGCGATGAAGTAGACCAGGAAGATCGGCAACAGCGGCAGCCAGTTCCACGACAGAAAGCCCAGGCCCATGTCCGCGCCCATGCCCTTGCCCTGCCCCATCACGATGTCGGTCATGTTCAGGCTGGCCGAGACCATGAGCACCACCACCAGGCAAAAGCCCATGGCGATCTCGTAGCTCACCATCTGCGCCGAGGCCCGCAAGGCACCGAGGAAGGCGTACTTGGAGTTCGAAGCCCAGCCGGCAATGATGACGCCGTAGACCTCCAGCGAGGTGATGGCCATCAAAAACAGCAGGCCGGCATTGATGTTGGCCAGCGCCACTTCGGGACCAAAAGGAATGACCGCCCAGGCCGCCAGCGCCGGCATGATGGTCATGATTGGGCCGAGCACGAACAAGCCTTTGCTCGCTGCCGTCGGCATGATGATTTCTTTGGTCAGCAGCTTGAGCGCGTCGGCAATCGGCTGCAGCAGGCCGCCGGGGCCCACACGGTTGGGCCCCAGGCGCACCTGGGTAAAGCCGATCGCCTTGCGCTCCCACAAGGTCAGGTAGGCCACACAGCCCATCAGGGGCAGCAACACCGCCACGATTTTGATCAGGCTCCAGACCACGGGCCACATCGTGGGGCCCAGCAGCCCCAGCCCGGCCAGGTACAGGCTCTCTATCATGCGCTCACCCCTTGTTCGTGCTGTGCGCCATGCCACGCGCGCGCATCGGCCGTCAACTGCAGCGACGGCGCACGTCGCACCATCGGATCGAGTTGGTAGATCGACGCGGTCACCGGCTCGCCCGCCGAGCCGTCATCGCCTCTAAACACCGCTGCGTTGCTCAGCTCGGCAGCCGGAACAAAGCGCGGACCTTCGGCCGGCGGCGCGCCGATGGCCTGCGCCAGCACGTCGGCCGTGGACTCGGCTTCAAACCCGGCCAGACCCAGCATATTGCCCAGCACGCGCAGCACCTTCCAGCCTGGACGCGCCTGCCCTCGGGGCTTGACCACCGCATGAAAGGTCTGCACCCGGGCCTCGGCGTTGACGAAGGTGCCAGGCGTTTCGGTAAACGGCGCAATCGGCAACAGCACGTCGCTGATATCCATATTGGCTTTGAAGGCGCTGAGCGTGACCACCATTTGGGCGCGCCCCAGTGCGGTCTTGGCAGCCGCACCAGCAGCCGAATCAAACTCGGGCTCTGCGCCCAGAAGCAGCACGGCCTTGAGCGATCCGGCAAGCATCTGCCCGGCATTGAGCCCACCGCTTTGAGGCTGGGCACCCACCCACTGCGCGCCAACGGTGTTGGCCGCCTCGGTGAGGTAGCCGACGCTGGCGCCGGTGCGCTCAGCGATCCAAGCCGCCACGGCCAGCAGGCTCTGGGCCTGTCCATGGTGTGCAGCTGCGTTGCCGAGCAAAATCGCTTTGCGCTCGCCGGCGATCAAGGCCTGCGCCATAGCGCGGGCAACCTCGCCAACCTGCACGGCCGCTGGCATGCCCGCCGGCAAATCCACGCCCTCAATCTGGGCCAGGGCGCTGGCGACCTCCAGCAGCGCCGGCAGCCACTGCGCGGGCGCATCGAGGCGGCTGTGCGACAGGGGCATGGCCCACGCATCGGAGCTGGGCAGTTGCTTGAGACTGTTGATGCTCATCACCTTGGCGCCCTGACGGGCGGCCTGGCGCAACCGCAAGGCAAACAAGGGATGGTCCTTGCGCAGGTTCGAGCCGACGACGAGCGCCGTTTGCAAGCTCGACAGGCTGGCAATTGACGTGCCGAGCCAGCGCACGCCCTGAGCCGGGGTGAACTGGGCGCAGCGCAGGCGGTGATCGACGTTGTCGCTGCCCTGCCTTCGCATGAGCAGGCCGGCCAGGTAGAGTTCTTCGAGCGTGCTGTGCGGGCTGACCAAGGCGCCAATCGAGGCTGGGCCGTGATCCTGGGTGATCTGTTTGAGGCCGTTGGCCACGTACTCCAGAGCGACCTGCCAGTCCACTTCCTGCCACTGGCCGCCCTGCTTGAGCATGGGCACCGTCAGACGTTCGTCTCCATTGAGCGCCTCGTAGGAGAAGCGGTCGCGGTCAGCGATCCAGCATTCATTGACCTCGTCGTTTTCCAGGGGCAGCACCCGCATGACCTGGTTTTGCTTGACCTGCACCACCAAGTTGGCACCGGTGGCGTCATGCGGGCTGATGGATTTGCGACGCGAGAGCTCCCAAGTGCGAGCGCTGTAGCGAAAGGGTTTGCTGGTCAATGCGCCGACCGGGCAGATGTCGATCATGTTGCCCGACAGCTCAGAGTCGACGGACATGCCCACAAAGGTCTCAATTTCCGAATGCTCGCCGCGATGGGACATGCCCAGCTCCATGGCGCCGGCCACCTCCTGGCCAAAGCGCACGCAGCGGGTGCAGTGGATGCAGCGACTCATCTCCTCCATGCTGATCAAGGGGCCGACGTCCTTGTGCAGGACCACGCGTTTTTCTTCGTCGTAGCGCGAGCCACTGCCGCCATAACCGACTGCCAGGTCTTGCAGTTGGCACTCGCCGCCCTGATCGCAGATCGGGCAATCGAGGGGGTGGTTGATAAGCAGAAACTCCATCACGCTTTTCTGCGCCTTGATGGCCTTGTCGCTCTTGGTGTGCACGATCATGCCCTGCGTCACGGGCGTGGCACAGGCGGGCATGGGTTTGGGCGCTTTCTCCACATCGACCAGGCACATGCGGCAGTTGGCCGCAATGCTGAGCTTCTTGTGGTAGCAAAAATGCGGGATGTAGGTGCCGGCCTTTTCGGCGGCATGCATCACCGTGCTGCCCTCGGGCACTTCAATCTTGCGCCCGTCCAGTTGGATTTCAACCATGGTGTGTGCTCTTGCTGTGCTGCGCTCAGGCGTAGGCCGGAACCATGCAGCTCTTGTGCGTGATGTGGTGCTCGAACTCGGCGCGAAAGTGCTTGATCATGGCGCGCACCGGCATGGCCGCGGCATCGCCGAGCGCACAGATGGTGCGCCCCTGAATGTTGTCGGAGACCGAATTGAGCAAATCCAGATCGCTGGGGCGCCCCTGGCCGTGCTCGATACGGTGCACCATGCGCCAGAGCCAGCCCGTGCCTTCGCGGCAGGGGGTGCATTGGCCACAGCTTTCGTGCATGTAGAAGTAGGACAGGCGCAGCAGGCTCTTGACCATACAGCGGCTGTCGTCCATCACGATGACTGCGCCCGAGCCGAGCATGGAGCCGGCTTTGGCAATCGAGTCGTAGTCCATGTCAGTGGCCATCATGATGTCGGCCGGCAGCACCGGCATGGACGATCCACCGGGAATCACGGCCTTGAGCTTGCGGCCGGTGCGCACGCCACCGGCGAGCTCGAGCAGCTTGGCAAAGGGTGTGCCCAGGGGCACCTCAAAGTTGCCGGGGTGGTTGACGTCGCCGCTGACGGTAAACAGTTTGGTGCCGCCGTTGTTGGGCTTTCCGATCTCGAGGTAGGCCGGACCGCTGTTGCGAATGATCCAGGGAACGGCCGCGAAGGTCTCGGTGTTGTTGATCGTGGTGGGCTTGCCGTAAAGGCCAAAGCTCGCTGGAAACGGCGGCTTGAAACGCGGCTGCCCCTTCTTGCCCTCGAGCGACTCGAGCAAGGCGGTCTCTTCGCCGCAGATGTAGGCACCAAATCCGTGGGCGGCCTGCAGATTGAATGAAAAGCCGGTCCCCAGAATGTTGTTGCCCAGCAATCGGGCATCGCGCGCCTGTTGCAGCGCCTCCTCGAAGCGCTTGTAGGTCTGGAAAATTTCGCCGTGGATGTAGTTATAGCCGGCCGTGATGCCCATGGCATACGCAGCAATGGCCATGCCCTCGATCACCACATGCGGGTTGTAGGTCAGGATGTCGCGGTCCTTGGCTGTGCCGGGCTCGCCTTCGTCCGAGTTGCAGACCAGATACTTCTGGCCCGGAAACTGGCGCGGCATGAAGCTCCACTTCAGGCCCGTCGGGAAACCTGCGCCGCCACGACCGCGCAAGCCGCTGGCCTTGACCTCTGCGATCACCTGGTCGGGCGTCATCCCAGGCCCACCGTCCTGCCCAAGAATCTTGCGCAGCGCCTGGTAGCCACCACGCGCCTCGTAGTCCTTGAGTCGCCAATTGCCGCCATCAAGGTCCGCCATGATCTGCGGCTTGATGTGTCGGCCGTGAAAACTCGATTGCACGCCCGTTGCGGCGAACTGCGAAAGGATGCTCGCTGTACTCATTGCTTGCCCTCCAGTGCCCTGAGGCCGTCGACGAGCTGATCGAGCTTGTCGGGACTCATGAAGCTGCACATATTGACGTCGTTGACCAGCATCACGGGCGCATCGGCGCATGCTCCCAGGCACTCGCTTTGCTGCAGCGTGAACAGGCGATCGGGCGTCGTCTCCCCCATCGAGATGCCCAGCCTCGTCTCCAGGTGGGCCAGCGCCTGCGTGCCATTGCGCAGCTGGCACGGCAGGTTGGTGCAGACATTGAGCTTGTACTTGCCCAAGGGCTTGCGGTTGTACATGTTGTAGAAGGTGCTGACCTCGTGCACCGCCATCGGCGCCATGCCCAGATAGTCGGCCACCGCCTTTTCACTCTCGGGGCTGACCCAGCCCTGCTCCTGCTGCACGATGGTCAGGCAGGCCATCACGGCCGATTGCTTCTGATCGGACGGATACTTGGCCACTTCCCGATCGAAGAGCGCCTTGGTTTGTTCGGAAAAATTCATGGCATCAACGGTCTATCTCACCAAACACGATGTCCATGGTGCCGATCACGGCCACGGCATCGGCGATCATGTGGCCACGCGACATTTCATCCATCGCAGCCAGATGGGCAAATCCAGGGGGGCGTATCTTGAGGCGGTAGGGCTTGTTGGCGCCATCGCTGATCAGATAGATGCCAAACTCACCCTTGGGGTGCTCGACAGCGGCATAGGCCTGGCCCTCGGGCACATGGAAGCCTTCGGTAAAGAGCTTGAAGTGATGAATCAGCTCCTCCATATTGGCCTTCATCGCCTCGCGCGCCGGCGCAGCCACTTTGTGATCGTCGGTAATGACCGGGCCCGGGTTGGCACGCAGCCACTGCACGCACTGGGCGATGATTCGATTCGACTGGCGCATCTCCTCCACGCGCACCAGGTAGCGGTCGTAGCAGTCGCCGGTTTTGCCCACCGGAATGTCGAAATCGAGCCGGTCGTAGACATCGTAGGGCTGCTGCTTGCGCAGGTCCCAGGCGATGCCCGAGCCGCGCAGCATCGCGCCGGTAAAGCCCAGGTTGAGCGCACGCTCTGGAGTGACCACGCCCACGCCGACCGTGCGCTGCTTCCAGATGCGGTTGTCGGTCAGCAAGGTTTCGTACTCATCGACCAGCTTGGGGAACTTCTGCACGAAGTCGTCGATGAAGTCCAGCAGCGAGCCCTGGCGGTTTTCGTTGAGCTGGGCCATCGCCTTGGCATTGCGGATCTTGCTGGCCTTGTACTGCGGCATGGCATCGGGCAGGTCGCGGTAGACCCCACCGGGCCTGAAATAGGCGGCGTGCATGCGGGCGCCCGAGACAGCCTCGTACATGTCAAACAACGCCTCGCGCTCGCGAAAGCAGTAAATCAAGATGTTCATCGCGCCGCAATCGAAGCCATGGCAGCCCAGCCACAGCAGGTGATTGAGCAAGCGCGTGATCTCGGCATACATCACGCGGATGTACTGGGCGCGCTCGGGCACCTCGATGGCCATGAGCTTTTCGATCGCCAGGCAATAGGCGTGCTCGTTGGACATCATGGAGACGTAGTCGAGCCGGTCCATATAGGGCAGCGACTGAATGTAAGTGCGGCTCTCGGCGAGCTTCTCGGTGGCCCGGTGCAACAGGCCGATATGCGGGTCAGCGCGCTGGATGACCTCGCCGTCGAGTTCGAGCACAAGACGCAGCACGCCGTGAGCAGCCGGGTGCTGCGGCCCGAAATTGAGTGTGTAGTTCTTGATCTCAGCCATGTCCTGCCTCTCAACCCTGACCGCCGGAGGGCCGCCCTGCATAACCGTCTTCGCGGATGATGCGCGGCGTGACCTCGCGCAACTCGATGGTCACCGGCTGATAGATCACCCGTTTTTGCTCCGGGTCGTAACGCATCTCGACATGACCCGTGGTCGGGAAGTCCTTGCGGAACGGGTGACCGATAAAGCCGTAGTCGGTCAGGATGCGCCGCAGATCGTCATGCCCCTCAAACACGATGCCCAGCAAATCGAACGCTTCGCGCTCAAACCAGTTGGCGGCATTCCAGACCTTGCAGACCGAGGGCAGCACCGGGAAGTCGTCATCCGGGCAAAACACCTTCAGGCGCACGCGCTGGTTCAAGCTGACCGACAACAGGTGGAGCACCGCGGCATAGCGCAGGCCATCGTACTGACCGCCCTTGTAGTCACTGAAGTCGACACCGCACAAGTCCATCAATTGCTCGAAGCGCAACTGCGGGGCGTCACGCAGCGTGGCGGCCACCTCCAGATAGTGAGCCGAACTCACCACCACGGTCACCTCGCCCAGCGCCACCGTGATGCGCTTGGCCTTGGAGCCCAGCACTTGCTCGAGAGTCTGCGCCAGCGCCTGGGGCGATGGTCTTTGCGCTGCGCCAGTGAGCACGGGATTAAAGCTCATCTCATGCCCTCGCAATGGTGTTGGTGCGACGGATCTTTTGCTGCAGTTGAATGATGCCGTACAGCAACGCTTCTGCGGTCGGCGGGCAACCGGGCACATAGACATCGACCGGCACGATCCGATCACAGCCGCGCACCACCGAGTAGCTGTAGTGGTAGTAACCGCCGCCATTGGCGCAAGAGCCCATCGAGATCACCCAGCGGGGCTCGGACATCTGGTCGTAGACCTTGCGAAGCGCCGGCCCCATCTTGTTGCACAGCGTCCCGGCCACGATCATCAGGTCCGACTGGCGCGGGCTGGGGCGAAACAGCATGCCGAAGCGGTCGATGTCGTAGCGCGCCGCGCCGGCGTGCATCATTTCCACCGCACAGCAGGCCAGTCCGAAGGTCATCGGCCACAGAGAACCGGTCTTGGCCCAGTTGACGACCGAGTCGTAACTGGTCGTCATGAATCCTTCGTTGAACACACCTTCAAGTGACATACGCTACCTTTTTGGCAGGACGCGGCGCCGATGGAGCGCACGCGCAAGCAACAACCCCATGGCCGCTCAATCCCAGTCGAGCGCGCCCTTTTTCCACTCGTAGATAAACCCGACGACCAAGATGCTCAGAAAGACCATCATGGCCCAGAACCCAACCAGACCGATGTCCTTGAAGGCCACAGCCCAAGGAAAGAGAAAGGCGATTTCGAGGTCAAAGAGAATGAACAGGATGGCCACCAGGTAGTAGCGGACATCGAATTTCATGCGGGCATCTTCGAAGGCTTCGAAGCCGCATTCGTAGGGGGAGTTCTTTTCGCTGTCAGGGCGATTGGGGCCAAAGACCCGGCCCAGGACTTGGGGAACGACGCCAACTGCGACCCCCACCAGAATGAACAACAGGACTGGAAGGTACTGGTCGAGATTCATTGTGTCGTGCCGCCTTGGTCGCGCTCATACCGCGCAACACCTGGAGACTGTCCTTCAGACCTGACCCCAGGCTTGCAAGCCCGATATCGATGCGCTACTGCCCAATTCTTGGTGCGGACGGCGAGACTCGAACTCGCACAGCTTTCGCCACTACCCCCTCAAGATAGCGTGTCTACCAATTTCACCACGTCCGCGCTTGTTTTTCTGCTTCAACCGATTCGCAAAAGGGCGTGAGGCTTGCCCGTCAAAGCGAGCGGTAGTTTACCCCGAAAACCAGGGGTTTCTCGTGGGCCGGCCCTGCGAAAACGCAGGCCACGCGATTTATTTGGCCGGGATTTGTGCAGCACCAGCGGGCTCGCTGGCCGCGGCAGCCGGCGCACTCGCAGCCCCCTGGGGCGCGGCAACGCCACCGGGAATTTGTTGGGCCGCAGCGGGGGCGGCACCTTCGAGCACGCTAGAGCTCGCGCGCGGCTGGGCTGTACCAAAGTAGGCCAGCGCAAGCGTGCTGACAAAAAACACCACCGCCAGCGCCGAGGTTGAGCGCGAGAGAAAGTTGGCGCTGCCCGTGGCACCGAAGAGGCTGCCCGATGAGCCGCCACCAAAGGCGGCGCCCATGTCGGCCCCCTTGCCCTGCTGCACGAGGATCAGGCCGATCATGCCCAAGGCCGAGAGGATCTGCACCGCCAGCAAGATGGTCAGGACAATGTTCATACTCAACTCCTATATCTTTTCGATCTGAATCTCAGCGCGCCGCGCCGATGATGGCCAGGAAATCGGCCGCTTTGAGAGAGGCGCCCCCAATGAGGCCGCCGTTGATGTCTGGCTGCGCGAGCAGCCCCGCCGCATTGCCCGCGTTCATGCTGCCGCCATAGACGATCCGGATGCGCGGGGCTTGGGCGGTGGCCGCCAGCAACTGCGCGCGCAGCACCGCGTGAACCTCCTGCGCCTGCTCGGCGCTGGCCGTCTTGCCCGTGCCGATGGCCCACACCGGCTCGTAAGCGATCACCACCTCGCTGATGCAAGGGCCGTTGGCATGGATGACCGCAGCGAGTTGGCGCTTGACCACATCGAAGGTCTGACCCGCTTGACGCTGCTCGAGCGTCTCGCCGACGCAAACGATGGGCGTGATGCCGTGGGCCAGCGCCTGCTGCGCCTTGGCCGCCACCACCGCATCGGTTTCACCATGGTGCTGCCGACGCTCCGAATGACCCACGATGGCGTAACGGCACGCAAAATCGCGCAGCATCGCAGCGCTGACCTCGCCCGTGTAAGCCCCGCCCGCATGGGCCGAGACATCCTGCGCACCCAGACCCACCGCTTGCAGGGCGGGGTGCCGGTCAGCCAGGGTCCTGAACTGGGCCAGATAGGGGGTGGGCACGCACAGCGCCACCTCGGCAGCGCCGCGGCCTTGCAGGCCTGCAGCCAGCGCGCCCAGCAGTTCCTCGTTGGCCGAGAGGCTGCCGTTCATCTTCCAATTGCCTGCGATCAACGCCACCATGGTCTTGTCACCAAGTCAACACGATTTTGCCGATGTGCCGATTGGACTCCATCAGCGCATGGGCCTGGGCGGCATGAGCCGCCTCGAAGGTCTTGTAAATCACGGGAGCGATCGCTCCAGACTCGATCTGAGGCCAGACATGGCGCTGCAACTGCTCGGCGATGGCCGTCTTGAAGGCCACCGGGCGCGGCCTGAGGGTCGAGCCGGTAATGGTCAGCCGGCGACGCAGCACCAGCCCAGCGTTGAACTGCGACTGGGTGCCGCCCTGCACTGCGATGATGGCCAATCGGCCGTCTTCAGCCAGAGACTCGATCTCGCGGGCCACGTAGCTGCCGGCCACCATGTCCAAGATCACGTCGACGCCCTTGCCACCGGTCAGACGCTTGACCTCGGTCACGAAATCTTGCGTCTTGTAGTCAATCGCATGATCGGCGCCAAGGGCCAGGCAAGCCTGGGCCTTCTCTGCATTGCCCACCGTCACAATGACTTGAGCCCCCGCAGCCTTGGCCATCTGAATGGCCGTCACGCCGATGCCGCTGGAGCCGCCTTGGACCAGCAAGGTCTCACCCGCTTGCAGGCGAGCCCGGTCAAACACGTTGCTCCAGACCGTAAAAAAGGTCTCAGGCAAGCTGGCCGCCTGCACATCGCTCAGACCCGCGGGCACAGGCAGGCACTGACCCACCGGCGCCACGCACAGCTGGGCATAGCCGCCGCCAGCCACCAGCGCGCAGACGCGCTGACCCAGCTGCAGCCCTCGCGAGTGCATCGCCTGCGTATCGCCGCCGATGATCTCGCCGGCCACTTCGAGCCCGGGAATATCGGACGCGCCAGCAGGGACGGGGTAGTTGCCTGTGCGTTGGAGCACATCGGGGCGATTGACCCCGCTGGCCCCCACACGAATCAGCACCTCCCCGGCACCGGCTTGCGGGTCGGCGCGCTCGGCCAGACGCAGCACGTCGGGCGCGCCGTAGGCGGTGATTTCAACAGCTTTCATGGCGGATGTCCTGCGACGGCGCGACGCTGCGGCCGTCGCTGCAGACTCACCCCTGTGCGGGCCGCTCGAGCAGCGCCTTCATGGACAGCTTGACGCGGCCCTTCTCGTCGGTCTCGAGCACCTTGACCCGCACCACCTGGCCTTCGGACAGGTAGTCGGTGACTTTTTCCACGCGCTCGTGGGCAATCTGGCTGATGTGCAGCAAGCCGTCCTTGCCTGGCAGCAGGTTGACCAGGGCGCCGAAGTCCAGAACCTTGGTGATCGGGCCTTCGTAGACCTTGCCGATTTCAACCTCGGCCGTGATCTCCTCAATGCGCCGCTTGGCCTCGTCGGCCTTGGCGCCATCGGTGGCGGCGATGGTAATCGTCCCGTCCTCTCCGATATCGATCTGCGTGCCGGTTTCCTCGGTCAGGGCGCGGATGGTGGCGCCGCCCTTGCCGATGACGTCGCGGATCTTCTCCGGGTTGATCTTCATCGTGTAGAGCTTGGGAGCGAAGCTCGAAACCTCGGTCTTGGCCTGTCCCATCGCATCTTGCATCTTGCCCAAGATGTGCATGCGCGCCTCCTTGGCCTGTGCCAGCGCAACTTGCATGATCTCTTTGGTGATGCCCTGGATCTTGATGTCCATCTGCAGCGCCGTGATGCCGTTGGTGGTACCCGCGACCTTGAAGTCCATGTCGCCCAGGTGATCCTCGTCGCCCAAAATGTCGGTCAACACCGCAAAACGGTTGTCTTCCTTGATCAGACCCATGGCAATGCCCGCAACATGCGCCTTCATCGGCACGCCGGCGTCCATCAGCGACAGGCAACCGCCGCAGACCGAGGCCATGGACGAAGAACCATTGGACTCGGTGATCTCGGAGACCACGCGCATGGTGTAGGGGAACTCTTCCTTGGTCGGCAACACAGCGACCAGGGCGCGCTTGGCCAGGCGGCCATGGCCGATCTCGCGGCGCTTGGGGCTGCCCACGCGACCGGTCTCGCCGGTGGCAAAAGGCGGCATGTTGTAGTGCAGCATGAAGCGGTCTTCATAGTCACCCGACAGCGCATCGATGCGCTGGGCGTCACGCTCAGTGCCCAGGGTGGCTACCACCAGCGCCTGCGTCTCGCCGCGGGTAAACAGCGCCGAGCCGTGGGTGCGCGGCAGCACGCCGTTGCGAATTTCGATCGGTCGCACGGTGCGCGTGTCGCGGCCATCGATGCGTGGCTCGCCCGCCAGAATCTGACTGCGCACGATCTTGGCCTCGATTTCAAACAGCAAGCCATCGACCTTGACCGAGTCAAAGGCCACGCCTGCGGCGGCCAGGCCGTCCTTGGTCTCGGCGTAAGCCACCCGGCACGCCTGGGTGCGGGCCTGCTTGCTGCGGATCTGGTAGGCCGCCTGCAGCTTGGCCTGCGCCAGCTCATTGATCTTGGCAATCAGCGGCTCGTCCTTGGCCGGTGCCTGCCAGTTCCACACCGGCTTGCCGGCATCGCGCACCAACTCGTGAATGGCATCGATCGCGATCTTGCCTTGCTCGTGTCCAAACACGACTGCGCCGAGCATGATCTCTTCGGACAGCTGCTGAGCCTCGGACTCGACCATCAGCACGGCAGCCTCCGTGCCAGCGACCACCAGATCCATCTGCGATTGCGCCAGTTGGTCCTTGCTGGGGTTGAGCAAATACTGCCCATCCACATAAGCGACGCGGGCCGCGCCGATCGGGCCGTTGAAGGGGATGCCCGAGATGGCGAGCGCGGCGCTGGAAGCGATCATGGCCGGAATATCGCCTTCGACTTGCGGGTTGAGCGAGAGCACATGCACCACCACCTGCACTTCATTGAAGAAGCCGTCCGGAAAGAGCGGACGAATCGGGCGGTCGATCAGGCGGGAAGTCAGCGTCTCGAACTCGCTGGGCCTGCCCTCGCGCTTGAAGAAGCTGCCCGGGATTTTGCCGGCCGCGTAGGTTTTCTCGAGATAGTCGACCGTCAGCGGGAAAAAGTCCTGCCCCGGTTTGGCATCGCTTTTGGCCACGACGGTGGCCAGGACCACGGTGCCGTCCATGTCGACCAAGACGGCCCCGGTCGATTGCCGGGCGATCTCACCGGTCTCCAGGGTGACCGTGTGCTGGCCCCACTGGAAGGTCTTGCTGACTTTGTTGAAGATACTCATGTTCAGTCTCCGAAATCACAAAAACAGGGCATGAGGCTGCCCCGAGGGCCCGGAGGGACATCACTGAACACGATGCCATTCCAGGAGGAACCAAGGGGTTGCTCGTGGAATGACACAGCGCGTGTTCTTGCTGCCTTGCTCCGAAGTAAAAAACGCCTGAGCCAGCGAACCAACTCAGGCGCTCTTGTGGCTCATGGGACTTACTTGCGCAGCCCGAGCTTGCTGATCAGCGCGGTGTAGCGATCGGCGTCTTTGGCCTTGAGGTAGTCGAGCAATTTGCGACGACGGCTGACCATGCGCAACAGACCGCGGCGACCGTGGTGGTCTTTGCCATGGTCCTTGAAATGAGGGGTCAACTCGTTGATGCGGCCGGTGAGCAAGGCAACCTGAACTTCGGGGCTGCCGGTGTCGTTGGCCGAACGGGCGTTGGCCGAGACGATCTCGGCCTTGATGGATTTGGCAATCATGTGGTGTCCTGAACTTGCGAACGCCGCAGTTTCCAACTGAAAACCGGCTGGCGCCGTGCTGGCCTGTGTGGCCGACGCCGAAGACCCATTCCTCGGCGAACTAAAGATTATAGCGCCATCCAGCGGGCCAGCCGGCCAACGCCCTGCTCCAACCGCTGCGGGTCGGCACTGGCAAAGCACCAGCGCAGCCAGCCCTGCATATCAGGGTCGCGGCTGTCATGAAAAGCTTGTCCGGGGGCCAGCCCCAGCCCCGCTTGTTCTACCAGCCGCTGGGCCAGCGCCAGGCTGTCGTCGTACCCGGCAAGCCGAAAAAATGCGTACATCGCCCCGTCTGCGGCCGCCACCTGTATCCCCGGCAGCGCCTGCAACCGGGGCACCAGGGTGTCGCGGCAACGCCTGAGATGGGCCACGACCGCCGGCGTGATCTGCGGCGCATGGGCCAGGGCCGCAAGGCCGGCGCGTTGCACAAAAACCGGTGAGCAGGAGGTGTTGAATTCGAGCAGCTTGCCCAGGGCGGGGACCTTGGCACTGGGTGCCGTCAGCCAACCCAGGCGCCAGCCGGTCATGAGAAAACTCTTGGAAAAGCTGTTGACCACCAGAAGTCGGTCGCCATCGGTGGCCAGATCGAGAAAGCTCGGGGCACAAACCGCATCGCGAAAATAAAGGCGCTCGTAGACCTCGTCAGCGACGATCCAGATGCCGCGCTGGCGGCAGTGATCCAAAATGACCTGCTGCTCCTGACGGCTTAAGGTCCAGCCTGTGGGATTGTTGGGCGAGTTGAGCACCAAAACCCGGGCCTCGTCGTCCAGTGCATCGAGCAAGTGGTCCATGTCGAGCGACCACACCCCTTGCCTGGGTTGCAGGCTGACCGTGCGCACGCGCGCGCCCATGACGCGCGGCTGGGCCACCAAGTTGGGCCACACTGGGGTGACCACCACAACCCGATCGCCAGCGTTGACCAAGGACTGGGCGCTGATCATCAAACCATTGACACCCCCAGCCGTCACCGCAATACGGTCGGCCGCAATCGGCTGGGCGCCGGGGCTGCGCAAAGCGCTGCTGTAGGCTGCCAGCGCCTCACGCAGCGCGGGCAGCCCCAGGTTGTGCGAATAAAACGTCTCACCGGCGGCCAACGAGGCGCTGGCCGCCTGCACGATCGGCTCAGGCGTGGCCGCATCGCTCTCGCCAAACCAGAACTTGAGCACGTCGCTGCGGTCGAGCGCGGCATTGGCCACCACCCGGATCAGGGACTCCTCGAGCTGCTCGATCACCTGTCGCATGCTGTCACCTCTGTGGACGCTGCATCTTGCAGCTGTGCGGCTGCTCGGCCTGCTCTGCGGGCAGCGTCTTGATCACCCGAAAACCATAGCCGGAGCCTTCGGAGTCAAAGGCCACGCCGGGCGTGCCCTGTCGGTCCATCAGCACCACCCGCAAGGGCTGCTGAAACTGGTGATCGGCCGCCCGCATGCTCCCCGTGTGCCCAGCCAGGCCGACCTGGGCGCGCTCGAGTTGCTGAGCCAGGGCCTCGGCCTGCAAGGATCCCGCCTTCTCGATCGACTGGGCCAGCGCCTCCATCATCAACTGCATGCGCATGTGCACATAGTCATCCTGTGGCCGCGGAAAACGCTGGCGAAAGCTGCGGTAGAAGGCCTGCGCCGACTCGCCCGGGACATTGGCAAACCACTCGGCCACCGCCACCACCTTGCCCACGCCGGCTTCACCGAGCACGCCAGGCACGCCCAGGGCATTGCCATAAAAGGTGTAGAACTTGCCTTCGAAACCGATGTCGCGCGCAGCCTTGACCAGCAGCGTCAGGTCGTTGCCAAAATTGCCGGTGAGCACGGCCTGCGCGCCGCTGGCCTTGATCTTGGTTGCGTACGGGATGAAGTCCTTGACCCGGCCCAAAGGATGCAACTCATCGCCGACGATCTGCACATCCGGGCGCAGCAGGCCAAGCTGGCGCCGGCCTTCGCGCAGCACCGCCTGACCAAAGCTGTAGTCCTGCCCAATCAGATAGATGCGCTGCACCGACCGGTCCTCGCGCAGGACCTGCATCAAGGCAGCCATGCGCATGTCGGCATGGGCGTCAAAGCGAAAGTGCCAGTAACTGCAGCGCTCGTTGGTGAGCACCGGATCGACCGCTGCGTAATTGAGAAAAACAACCCGCTTGTCAGGCTCTCGCTCGTTGTGCTTGCCGATGGCATCGATCAGGGCAGCGGCCACGGCCGAAGAATTGCCTTGCATGACGATGCGTATGCCGTCGTCAATGGCTGCGCGAAGGGCGGCCAGCGCCTCCTCGCTGTGGCCCTTGCTGTCGTAGCGCACCATCTGCAGGGGCCGGCCGCCGCCAGGCAAGGCCACGCCGCCGCGGGCGTTGACCCTCTCGGTGGCCCACACCAAATTGCGAAAGGCCGCCTCGCCGCCGTTGGCCAATGGCCCCGACAAGGTTTCAATCAGGGCAATGCGCACCGGCGCCTGAGCCGCCGCGCCCTGACAAAAGAGCAAAGCCACAAACCACACGCCACAGCACCAGCGGGCCAGATGAGACCACCCCTTCATGCACACACCTCCTGCAAAGACCAGCGCGGCTTGACATCAAAAGCATACGCGCCGCGCGCAGGCACCAGATCGGCCCGCAGGCGCATGGCAGCGGCCATCGCAATCATGGCCCCGTTGTCGGTGCACAGCGCCAGCTCGGGGTAATGCACGCGCACCCCCTGCTGCTGGCAAGCCGCCCCCAGCCGTTGCCGCAGGGCCAGGTTGGCACCGACTCCACCGGCGACCACCAGCCGCCGCAAACCCGTGGCCTGCAAAGCGGCCATGCATTTGGCATGCAAAACGTCGACGATCGCCGCTTGCGTGGCAGCGGCCAGATCGGCACGCCGCGGCTCCAGCCCGTCACCCAGTCGCTGCACCTGGGTGAGCACCGCCGTCTTCAGGCCAGCAAATGAAAAATCGAGGTCGCCACTGTGCAGCAGGGGGCGCGGCAGCTTGAAGGCCTGCGCATCGCCCGACTGCGCCAGGCGCGACAGGTGCGGCCCCCCCGGATAGGGCAAGCCCAGGAGCTTGGCCGATTTGTCAAAGGCCTCGCCGGCCGCATCGTCCAGGGTCTCGCCAAGCAGCGCGTAGCGGCCCACCGCGTCGACCCGCATGAGCTGGGTGTGGCCACCCGAAACCAGCAAGGCGACAAAAGGAAACTGGGGCGGATCCTCGCTCAGAAAAGGCGACAACAAATGCCCCTCGAGATGGTGCACGCCCAGGGCTGGCTTGCCCAGGCCCGCCGCCAGCGCGCAGGCCAGGCCGGCGCCCACCAGCAAGGCACCGGCCAAACCCGGCCCCCGGGTGTAGGCCACCCAGTCAATCTGGCCGATTTCGATCTGTGATTGGGCAAGCACCTGCTCGATCAACGGCAAGGCCCGGCGGACATGGTCCCGACTGGCCAGCTCCGGCACGACCCCGCCGTAGGCCTGATGCAAATCGATCTGGCTGTGCAGCGCCTGGGCCTTGAGCACAGGAAGGCCAGCGCCGCCGGCATCGACCACAGCGACGCCGGTTTCATCACAGCTCGACTCAATACCCAGGACCAACATGGGCGGCTAGTGTAAGGCGCACCCGCCGGCCAAGGACCCCAAGGACAGCCCAAGGACACCCCCAAGACACTCAACAGCCGCATCCACCGCCTGACCGGTTCAGGCTGCTGTTGCCAAGCCCCGCAATCTTCGCAGCCACCCCAACCCCGCCCAGGCCTGCACCATCACCACCTCCACCCACGCTGACTCAGCTGGCCAGCGATATTGCGCGCCACAAACTGCGCAGCCCGGCGGTGGTTGTCCTCGGCAACGTCGTGGCCGCTCTGGCCTGGGCCGACCGCCCTGCGCCAGTGCTGGATCTCGCGGCAGCGGCCGTTTAGAGCGCCCAAGGCCTGGGCTCAGGCGCCCGAGCGGGCCGATCCAAGCGCAAGCGCCACACCCTGGTTGGCCAAGGCATCGGCCTTTTCATTGCCGGCATTGCCCGCATGGCCGCGCACCCATCGCCAGTCGATCTGGTGACCCGCGCCGCTGACCAGGGCATCGAGCCTCTGCCACAAATCCACATTCTTGACCGGGGTCTTGCTGGCCGTCATCCAGCCGCGCGATTTCCAGCCCGAGATCCACTCGGTGATCCCCTTGCGCACATACTCGCTGTCCAAGTAGAGCGTGACCTGGCAGGGCCGCTTGAGCGCTGACAGCGCCTCGATGACCGCCATGATTTCCATTCGGTTGTTGGTCGTATTCAATTCACCGCCAAAAAGCTCCTTGCTGGCGCCAGCGCCTTGCAGCAGCACACCCCAGCCGCCCGGCCCGGGGTTGCCCTTGCAAGCGCCATCGGTGTAGATGGTGACGGACTGCACAGAAAGTTACTCTTGAGTGGGTGGGGTGATGGATGAACGGGCAAGCCCGCAGGGGCTGGGACCGCGGCCGCAGGTTAACAGACGCCGCACTGCTCAATCCACCCCGGGTCCATGGCCTTGTTGGTGCGTGGCCGTTGCGGGCGCCGCGCTGCGACGGCGCGGCCGATGCCAGGCAGGCTCGATCAAGCGCATCCCGCGCACCCGCTTGACCGCCACCACGAAGTACACCGCCCCCAAGATCGGCCACCAACGGGCACCCATGCGCTCCATCCAGGCAAAGCGCTCGAGCCAACGCGCGCTGCTCAGGGCTGGCCGGTAGACGCCAAAGCGCGCCGACTCGACCTCGAAGTCGAGCAAGCGCAGCCAGTCTCGCAGGCGCCAATAGCCAATGAAATGCCCTTGCTCGGGCAAAAACAGTTGGCCCTGGCCTAGGCCACGCAGCCAGCGACCGCGGCGCAGGCCCCACAAACTCGCCGGATTGAGCCCACTGATCACCACCCGCCCCTCGGGCAGCAAAACCCTCTCGACCTCTCGCAAAGTCGCATGGGGATCGTCGCTGAGCTCGAGCGTGTGGGGCAGCACCACCAAGTCCAGGCTGCCCGAGGCAAAAGGCAAAGCCGCAGAGTGCAATCGCAAGGCCGGCGAGATTGGCCGAGCCGCCGCCCCGTTGTCCAGGTCGCCGCTCTGGCTGCCGCCCCCACGGGCTGCCCCATGAAGATCCCTAGGGGCGTCATCGCCTTCAAAACCCGCCAGGTCGCCGCCAACGGCCAACCACTGGTGCGGCATGCGATTGCTGCTCAGCGCCGCCAACTGCGGCAAGCCCAGTTGCAGGGCGTGGTAGCCAAACACGTCGGCCAGCGCCTGGTCGAACTGCGCGCGCTCCCAGGACAGCAGGCACTGGCCGGGCGGCGTGTCGAGCCACTGCGTCAAACCTATAATTTCAGAAGGCATCGCGTTGGGGCACCCGCTTGGTCGGCGGGCAGGATCGCCGTGACGGAGGACACAGTGCTGTATCGTTGGAGGCCAGGTGCCGTGCACTGCGCCGCCGTCGCCAAGCCCGTCACGGCAGTCACGGCGGTCAAACCATTCTAGACAGGGCTGCGTACGACCCACCACAACGTCCCAACGCGCCGCATCCCAATCAACCTCCCGCCACGCATGAAAACAAGCCCGCAGCCCAACCGACCCCCAAGCCCACGCCGCTGGGTCGGCACGGCGCTGTGGCTCGCTCTGGCACTGGGCAGCGGCATCTCGCATGCAAGCAGCGCCGAGGCCGATCCCAAAGCACAGGCGCAAGCTCCTGCTACGCCTGCCCAATCGGCCTCGCTGGGCGGCCCTATCGCCGCGCCCGCAGACGAAGCGACCCCTGCCGCAAACGGGGCCACAAACGCAGGGCAAGGCACGGCGACCGGCCCTTCAGCAGCCAACCCCAGCGAAACCGCAACGGCAGCGCCTGCCCTGCAAGCGGACCCGGGCAGCCCCCAAGCAGCGGCGCCCGCAGAGCTTTGGGACAGGATCCGATCGCGCTTTGCCATGCCCGGCCTGCAAGGTGACCTGGTACGCCAGCACGAGCGCTGGTACACCGCCAGGCCGGAAGCTCTGCAGCGCATGATCGAGCGCTCGCGCAAATACCTGTTTCATATCGTCGAAGAGCTCGAGCAGAGAAACATGCCCAGCGAGCTGGCGCTGCTGCCTTTCGTCGAGTCGGCCTTTAACCCGCAAGCGGTATCGATCGCAAGGGCTGCCGGCCTTTGGCAATTCATGCCGGCCACCGGACGCGATTTCGACCTCAAGCAAAACGTCTTTCGGGACGACCGGCGCGATGTTCTGGCCTCCACACGGGCGGCGCTGGACTACCTGCAAAGACTCTACGGCATGTTCGGCGACTGGCATCTGGCCCTGGCGGCCTACAACTGGGGCGAGGGCAGCGTCGGACGGGCCATTGCGCGCAACCAGCGCGCGGGCAAGGGCACACGCTACGAAGACCTGAGCATGCCCAACGAGACGCGCAACTACGTGCCCAAGCTGCTGGCGCTCAAGAACGTCGTGGCTGCGCCGGAGGACTTTCGCATCGAGTTGCCGACCATCGAAAACCACCCCTACTTTCAAGATGTCGAAATCCGTCGCGACATCGACGTGGCGCTGGCCGCGCAGCTGGCCGACATGCGGCTGGAGGACTTCAAGGCACTGAACCCGTCGGCCAACCGCCCCGTCATCGTCGCCGCCGGCGCGGGCAAGATCTTGCTGCCCTGGGAGAACGCAGAAGTTTTCAAGCGCAACCTGGAGGCCCATCGGGCGGGCCGCCTGGCCAGCTGGACCGCATGGAGTGTGCCGGCCACCCTGAGCGTGGCCGAAGCGGCCAAGCGCTCGGGCATGAGCGAGGCCGAACTGCGCAGCATCAACAACATCCCGCCCAGAATGCTGATCAAGGCAGGCTCGACCTTGGTCATTCCACGACCGGCCCATGTGCAGCATGATGTCTCCGACCATCTGGCCGACCACGCCAGTTTGGCACTGGCGCCCGAGCCCAATACCCGGCGGACCACGATCAAGGCCCGCAAGGGCGACACCGTGGCCCTGATCGCACGTCGGCACAAAATCAACGCAGAAAACCTGGCCCAGTGGAACAAAGTCGCCGCCAGCGCAAGCTTTCGGGCCGGTGAGACGGTGGTGATTTACCTGCCGGCCAAAGCCGGTGGCAAGCCGGCACGCGCAAATGCCGTCAAATCTGCGGGCAAGGCCAAGCAGGCGGGCAAAGGTGCGAGCGCCTCGCCACGCAAGCCCGATCAAGCCGCGCGTAAAGCCGACTCCAAGCGTTGAGCCCCGGCACAGAGCCGAAGGCAGCCGTGCCATCAGGCTTTGAAGCGGTCCTTGGCCCTGCGGGCAAACTCGTTGGTGTAACTGCGCAGCAGGCCAGCACGATCGACGCGCAAAACCGGGTTGAGCCCGAGCAAGGCCTGCAGCGCGGCCTGGGCCCCATCGGGCGGCATCAGGCCATCGGGCGACATCGATCCGCGCACCTTCATGAAGGAAGCCAAGTACAGAGCCCGGTCGCCCTGAAAATAGTGGTCGGGCACGGTCTTGATCAAATCGCCAGGACCGGCAGTCTGAAGCCACTTGAGGGCGTGCACCACGGCATGGGCCAAGGCTTGGCAGATGGACGGGTTTTTCTGGACGAACTCAGCCGTCGCATGCAAGCACGACGAGGGCAACATGGCGCCAAAAAGCTCCAGCGTGCCGCGGGTCGTACGGGTGTCGGCAAGAATCTTGACTTCACCCCTTTGCTCCAGCATGGTCATGACCGGATCAAAGTGGCTCAGGGCATCGACGACCCCGGATCGAACGGCGGTCACAGCCGAAGTCGACGGGCCCAGCTCGATCAGATTGACTTCATCGGGGCGCAGGCCGGCGCGGGCCAGCACCTGCGTGGCCACCATGGCATCGACCGTTCCGGCCTGCGCCAGGCCAATGCGCTTGCCGCGCAAGTCGGCTATCTCGCGCACACTGCCGCGCATCGACAGGCCAAATGCGGCCTGCGGCGTGCGCGCCTGCACCACAAAGGCTTGATGCAACTGCCCGCGGCCTTGCAGCATCAGGGTGTGTTCGAAGGATCCAGCGCAAACGTCGAAGCCGCCATCGGCCATCAGTTGCAGCGCGCGCGCCGGACTGCCGGCATCGGTGATCTCGACGCTCAGGCCCTCGCTGCGAAAGTAACCGAGCTGGTCAGCGAGCACCAGTGGCAGGTGGTGAAAGGTGGTCTGACCTCCCACGACCAGATGGACCTTGCCTTTATCCGCCCGGGGCCCGGCCGCGCCACTTGGGCCCGCGAGCATGCTGGAGGCCACCGCGGCAGCGGCCAGCACACGGCGACGGTTGATACGGGAAAAGTCCATGGGCCAAGGGGCAGTGGCGTAAGACCTCCAGCATAAAACTGGCCAGGACGGCGCGCATCCGGATCATCCCGTGCGGGTTTTCACCCAAATCCGGTGACGGCCAAGTGTCGCGCTGCGCGCGCAAGGCTCAGCGAAAACCGATGAACAAAATCGCTACATTGACCGCGAAAGCCAAGATCCAGGCCAGGCTGCGAAGGCCCGGCTTGTCGGCAACGTAGCAATAAATATAGGCCAGGCGCAACAGCACAAAAGCCAGCGCCAGCAGATCGAGCGCAAGCGCATGGGCTTGCAGGTACTGGGCCGACAGCACTGCTGCGAAGAAAAAAGGCAGGGCTTCAAAGCTGTTGCTCTGGGCGTGGTTGGCCCGTGCGCGCCAATCGCCCTGCTTGGCCAGCCACGCCCGCGGATCGTGGTTGTCGTAGCCACCCTGGCTGCGCGGCGTGCCCATCAGGCCCGATTTGGCGATGCCCGCACAGACGATGGGCAGCAAGGCGGCCACAAGCATCATCCAATGGGCAAGGGTAAACGATGGGGTCATGCGGGGCCTCTTGGGTGTTCAGGTCGGTCAGCGTCGATCCAGCAAAGCGTGAGCGATGGTGCCGAGGTCCACGTACTCGAGTTCACTGCCCACTGGCACGCCGCGGGCCAAGCGGGTGACCTGAACCCCCCGGCTCTTGAGGCCCTGGGCGATCACATGCGCAGTCGCCTCGCCCTCGGCCGTGAAATTGGTCGCAAGGATTACCTCCTGCACCGCAGGCCGCTCGGCCGGGTCGTGCTCCGGCCCCTGCCGAGGCGCCACCCGCTCAAACAGACGCTGCAGGCCGATCTCTTGCGGGCCGATGCCGTCAAGTGGGCTGAGCTTGCCCATCAGCACGAAATAAAGTCCGCGGTAAGCCTGGGTGCGCTCCATCGCAGCCTGATCGGCCGGCGTCTCCACCACGCACAGCTTGCTGCGATCGCGCTGCCCGTCCTGACAGGTCGCGCAGACCGCTTCCTCGCTCAGGGTGTTGCACAACTGGCAATGGCAAATGCGCTCGACTGCCTCCTGCAGGGCTTGCGCCAATCGCAGCGCGCCGGCACGGTCGTGCTGCAACATGTGAAAGGCCATGCGCGCCGCCGACTTTGCGCCCACACCGGGCAGGCGGCCCAAAGCCTGCTGCAGCGCCTGCAGCGATTTACCCTCAGCCATGGAGTTGCCAGAGGCCTGCCGGATCGCGCCGCACCAAGGCGTTCATCAGAATGGGAGCTTCATCCCGCCGGGCAGGCCCGGCATACCCGCCGTGAGCTTGCCCATCTTTTCCTGGCTGGTGTCTTCAGCCTTGCGCCAGGCCGCGTTGAAAGCAGCAGCCACCAGATCTTCGAGCATGTCCTTGTCATCGGTCAGCAGCGAGGCATCTATTTGCACCCGGCGCACCTCATGCTTGCAAGTCATGGTCACCTTGACCAGGCCCGAGCCAGACTCGCCGGTCACCTCCACATGCCCCAACTCGTCCTGGGCCTTCTTGAGGTTGTCCTGCATGGCCTGGGCTTGCTTCATCAGGCCTGCCAGTTGTCCCTTGTTGAACATATCTATCGTCCTTGCGTTTGCAGCGCCGCCACTGCAGCGGCGCGGAAAAAACCGTCTCGTCTGATCATTTGCGGCAGCGACCGTCGTGCAACGCGAAATCGACCTGTCCGAGCCGCCATCATACGGTCTGGCCCTGACTCCAGGGCTTGACACTGCCCGGCACGATGCGCGCGCCCCACTGATCGACCATCTGCTGGACAAAAGGGTCGCTTGCGATGATCTGCTCGGCCTGCTGCTGACGCAGCGCACGCTGCCGGGCCAGTCGCTTGGCGTGGGAGTCGGTGACCTCGCCGACCTCGATCCGCAGTCGCTCGGGGCGCTGCGAGTCCACCGTGCGCAAGGCTTGCAGCAATTGCTCACTGGCGCCCGCGTGCTGCAGCGCCTGGCTTTCGACCCGCAAGGTCCAAGCCGAGCCGTCCTGCTCGACCAATTGCGACTGCACCGCCAACTCGCGCGCCAGAGCCAGCACCCGCTCTCCCGCGACAAGTTCCTGCACGACAGCGGCCCACAGCGCGTCGAGGGCCTGCATCTGGGGGGGGTACGGCTTCGTGGCCGATGACTCGGCCACTGCATCGGAGCGAACCGGCACGGCATCGCCGGATACATCCGAAGGCGCTCGCGCCGGGCGCGAATCGGAACGCGGTGCTGCTACCGCTGATGGCGGCGCGACATGCGGTGCGACAGGCGACGCAACAGGCGACGCAACCCGTGGTGCGACATGCGGCACGACATCTGCCGCAAGGGGCGCTTTGCCGACCGCACGTGCAACGCCAGGCGCGCTGCTGACGGGTGCGCCGGCGGGCTCAGGCTGCGGCTTTTTTGGGGGCGCGACGGCACCCCCTTGCGCGCTGGGGGCCTGCTGCTTGAACGGCAACAGGCGCAACAAAACCATGGTCAGGGCTGCATACTCGTCGGCAGCCAGGCCCAGCTCTGCGCGGCCATGCAGACACAAGCTGTAAAGGAGCTGGGTTTCGTCGGCCGGCAGGGCCTGCGCCAAAGCGGCGATTTGCGCCAGGTCCGGATCGGGGTCGCTGAAATCGGGCACCGCCTGAATCACCGCCATGCGCTGGAGCACCAGGGTCATCTCCTCGAGCGTCGATGCAGCGCTCAACCCCTCCTGGCGCAGCAGATCGCTCGAAGCCACAATCGCACGCCCGTCTCCATCGGCCAAGGCTTCAATCAGGCGGAAGATGTGACCGCGCTCGACGCTGCCGAGCATCTGCCGCACCGCCGATTCCTGCAACCGCCCCGACCCGAAAGCAATGGCCTGGTCGGTCAGGGACAGGGCGTCACGCATGGAGCCACGCGCAGCCCTGGCCAGCAGGCGCAGGGCCGCCGGTTCGGAGTCGATCTGCTCGCGCTCGAGCACCTGCTCAAGATGCTCGGCAATCGTCTCGGGCGCCATCGGTCGCAGGTTAAATTGCAGACAGCGCGACAGCACCGTCGGCGGCACCTTCTGCGGATCGGTCGTGGCCAGCACAAACTTCAGGTAGGCCGGCGGCTCCTCCAGGGTCTTGAGCATGGCGTTAAACGCCGTGTTCGAGAGCATGTGGACCTCGTCGATCATGAAGACCTTGAAGCGGCCGACCACGGGCTTGTAGGCCGCCTGCTCGAGCAGTTGCGCGATTTCATCCACGCCGCGGTTGGACGCGGCATCGAGTTCGGTGTAATCGACAAAGCGACCGGCGTCAATATCGGTGCAGGCCTGGCAAGAGCCACAGGGCTCAGCCGTGATCCCTCCGTCGCCGTCGCTGCCCAGGCAGTTGAGCGACTTGGCCAGGATGCGCGAGACGGTCGTCTTGCCCACCCCGCGCGTTCCAGTGAACAGGTACGCATGATGCAGTCGCTGCGTCTGCAAGGCATTGCCCAGCGCTTGGACCACATGCGGCTGCCCGACCATTTCGGAAAAATTCCGGGGGCGGTACTTGCGGGCCAGAACGAGGTAGGACATGCGTCCATTCTAAAGCGGGCCCCCGGTGCCGCCGGGCCCACCGGCAGGCCCGAGCCGCCCGCGATCGGCCTGCGCGTCACGGCAGTCGGCTCAATTCCTGATGAGCCAGCGAGCGCCTTACAATGAACCGTGACGGGCCTTCCCGCATGGCTAAGCAGCCAACCGGGTCAGGTGGGGAACCAAGCAGCCCTAACTGTGGCGCCAGTGCCGGGGTCAGGCTCGTCACCCTTCTACTGTCGCTCGCGCGCGCCACTGACGCAAGGCGTTACGGCCAGCCCAATGGCCGCTGGCCAGACAGGCCGTCAGCAGGTAGCCCCCCGTCGGGGCCTCCCAATCGAGCATCTCGCCGGCGCAAAACACGGACGACGCAACCAAGCCGTTTGCACGCAGGCGAAGTTCGACATCGACGCCCTCCCCCAAATGCACGCCGCCGGCGCTGCTGATGGCCTCGTCGATCGGGCGAGTGGCCAGCAGTCGCACGGGCAGTGCCTTGATCGCTCGCGCCAAGCGCGGGGGGTCATGCCAGACGGAGCGCTCGAGCAGCTCATGCAGCAAGGACGACTTGATGCCGTCGAGTCGTAAACGGCCCTTGAGGTGCGAAGCCATCGACCGCGAGCCGCGAGGACGGGCCACCTCGGCGCTGACCTCGTCGAGCGTGCGATCGGGCAATAAATCGAGCACCGGCGTGGCGCTGCCGCTGCGCGCAATCTCCTCACGCAGCAAGGCACTGACCGCATAGATGAGACTGCCTTCGACGCCACTGCGGGTGGCAACGAACTCCCCTTTGCGCTCAAACCGATGGCCTTGCGAATCGACGAAGGACAAAGCCACCGATTTCAGGGGCTGGCCCGCATAACGCTGCCAGAAATGATCGGACCAGCCTAGGCCAGCCGCACCGGCCACGTCAAAGCCGCAGTTGCTCGGTCGCAAAGGAGCCACCGAAACGCCGCGCTCGACCAGGGTCGCGACCCAGCGTCCGTCAGAGCCCAGGCGGGCCCAGCTGCCGCCGCCCAGCGCCAGCACAAGCGCCGCTGGGGCCGGGCAGTGCTGCAAGCCCACCGGCGCCTCGAACACGAGTTGGCCCTTCTGATCCCAGCCCAGCCACCGATGGCGCATCGAGAACTGCACGCCACCGCGGCGCAAGAGCTGCAGCCAGGCGCGCAGCAAAGGGGCGGCCTTCATGTCACGCGGGAAAACTCGGCCAGACGAACCAACAAAAGTCTCGATGCCCAAACCCTGGGCCCAAGCCACCACCTCGGCCGGCCCGAAATCCTGCAGCCACGGCCGCACCACTGGGCTCTGATCGAAGTAGCGCGAAGCAAAAGACGACAGGGGCTCGCTGTGGGTCAGGTTCAAGCCGCCACGGCCCGCCAGGAGGAATTTGCGCCCGACCGACGCCATCGCATCGAACACCCTGACCTTGGCGCCGCCATTGGCCAGCACCTGCGCGGCCATCAAGCCGGCTGGGCCAGCGCCGATGACCAGGGCTTCGCCCAGGGTCGGCTCAGATGGTGGCAAGGGATTCAACGACCCGCTCCCGCGCGGCGCAGGACGCGTTTCAAACAGGCGGGGGCGCGTTTGGCGTGCATCATGCGCTGTCCAGTCCGACTTCCTGCAAGTGGCCGCTGGCGGTCACAAAAGCCGCACGCACAGGCTCGCCCGCATGCAAGGCCCGCACGGCCCGCGCATAGTCCTGCAGCTGCGCCACCAAGTCGGCCCGTTCGCCGGGACGCGCGTGAGACTTAAAGTCGATCACCCACCAGGTGCCGTCTCGGCTCTGCACCAGCCGGTCCAGTCGCATCAAGCGGCCCTCGTGAACCAACTCCACCTCACTGCCCTGCCAACGCAAGTGCTCGGTCTGCCAGAGCCAGCCGCACACCCCCCCAAAAATCGCCGCAGCCGCCTGCACCGCCTGCTCGCACTGCTGCGCGTCGAGTCGGAACTCACGCGCAGCCAGCCGTGCATGGCTTGGGCTGGCACTGCCCCATTGCAGCAAGCGGTGCATGGCCAGCCCGATGCGCGCAGGCACCGTCAAGGGCGGCGCATCTGCGCCCGCCTCAACCCTTGGCTCCAGGCGAGGCAGAACCGGCAGGTGCAATACCGCCGAGGCGCCCGGGGCAACAGCCTGGGCCGGCTCGGGCGCTGCCTGCACAACAGTGTTTGTCTCAAGGGCTGTCATACGAGGGCTCAAGCGTTTCCACCAACTGCTGTCGCCGCCGCGAAACGGCTCGCAGGCCGACACCGCCAACACCTGGCGTGCCCGCGTCATCGCCACATACAAGGCGTTGAGCTCCTCGCGCTCGCGCGCCTGCTTCTCGGCGGCCAGCAAATCGATGCAGCAAGCCGGGGGGCGACTTTCCGACTGCAGGAAAACCAGCCGCTGCGGCACGGCCTGCTCGGCCGGCCAGTCGAGCAACACGACCATGTTCTCAGCCGAGCGCGGCTGGGCATCGGTATCGAGGAGCAGCACCGTGTCGGCCTCCAGACCCTTGGCGCCATGGATGGTGAGCAATCGCACCGCCTCGGCGGGCACCGTGGCGGGCGCTGCGATGGAGCCCGCCTTGAGCGCCCGCACCAGCATGTAGGGGCTCAGATAGCGCCCACCGTCGTGGCCCAGCGCCACCTCGAGGAGCGCGCGCAGATGGCCCAAGACCGACTCGCGCTCAAGCGCCGGCGCCGCTGCGGCGTAGCGCGCCAGCACATCGCCGTCGTCGTAGATGGCTTGCAAGGCATCGTGGGGCGGGAGGCGACCCAGCCAATCGCGCCAGCGCATGAGCACCTGAGCTGCGCCGGCCAGCGGCGCGGCGGCCGGCTCTGCAAGCTCGGGCGCGCCTTCGGTCTGCCAGAGCAAAGCGAGCCAGGAGCGGCCCGTTCGACGCGCCGCTCGGGCCAGCGGCACCAAGGCTGCACTGTCCAGGCCGAACAGCGGCGAGCGCAGCACCCGCGCGAGCGACAGGTCGTGGCGGGGCGAGCTCAGCACATCCATGAGCGCGACCAAATCCTGCACCTCGCAGCAATCCATCAAGGCGATCTTTTCACCGATGAAAGCTGGCACGCCCAGACGCTGCAGCGCCAATTGCATCGGCTGCAGGCTCTCGCGCTTGCGCGAGAGCACCATCACCTCGCTGCAGCGCAAGTGCCGCTGCACGATCTGCTCGGCCAGCCAACGCGCTGCCTGCGCCGCCTCCAGATCGCGCTGCCTTTCTTCGGGCAGCCAGCGCGGCTGCATCAAGCTGTCGCGCCACACCGACTCACCCGTCGCCGTCTGCACAGGCTGCTCGGGCCGGCCAATCATGGGCAGGCTCAGCGCCTGCCCCGGCTCAGTGGAGGCCGTGGTGTGGGGCCTGAAACCCGGGTAGCGATCGTGCTGCGCGGCCTCGAGCATGACCTCGTTGACCCGATCGATCACAGCCCGGGCATTGCGACGGGTGTGTTCGCAGCTGAGCAGATCGCCACCGAGCGCGGCAGAAATGAACTGCTGCGCCGCCTGAAAAACCTGTGGCTCGGCGCGGCGGAAGCGGTAGATGCTTTGCTTGGGGTCACCCACAATAAAGACGCTGGGCGCGCGCGCAGCCCCGGCATAGCCTTCAAGCCAGGCCCGCAAGGCGCGCCACTGCATCGGATTGGTGTCCTGGAACTCGTCGATGAGCAGGTGGCGCACCTGGACATCGAGCCGCTCCT
>CANHDQ010000007.1 GCA_947459405.1 Comamonadaceae bacterium | reverse complement strand
TTTGGCCGTGACCCGCGCACGCTCGAGATGGTGGCGCACCTCAGTGACGACGACATCTGGAACCTGCGCCGCGGCGGCCACGACCCGCAAAAGGTTTATGCCGCCTACCACCAGGCGGTCAACCACAAGGGCCAGCCCACGGTCTTGCTGATCAAGACGGTCAAGGGCTTTGGCATGGGCAAGGCCGGCGAGGGCAAGAACACGGTGCACCAGACCAAGAAGCTGACCGACGAGGACATCAAGATCTTCCGCGACCGCTTCAACATCCCCGTGCCCGACAGCGAGCTGCCCAAGCTGCCCTTTTATAAGCCGGCCGATGACACGCCCGAGATGAAGTACCTGCACGAGCGCCGCCGCGCGCTCGGGGGCTATTTGCCGCACCGCCGCACGCGCGCCGACGAGAGCTTTACCGTGCCGGCGCTCGAGACCTTCAAGGCCGTGCTCGAGCCCACTGCTGAGGGCCGCGAGATCTCGACCACGCAGGCTTACGTGCGTTTTCTGACCCAGCTGCTGCGCGATCAGGCATTGGGCCCGCGCGTGGTGCCCATCTTGGTCGATGAGGCGCGCACCTTTGGCATGGAAGGCTTGTTCCGGCAGGTGGGCATTTACAACCCGGCCGGCCAGCAGTACACCCCGGTCGACAAAGACCAGGTCATGTACTACAAGGAAGACAAGGCCGGACAAATTTTGCAAGAGGGCATCAACGAGGCCGGAGGCATGTCCAGCTGGATTGCAGCGGCCACCAGCTACTCGACCAGCAACCGCATCATGGTGCCGTTTTACGTCTACTACTCGATGTTCGGCTTCCAGCGCATCGGCGATCTGGCCTGGGCGGCCGGCGACATGCAGGCGCGCGGCTTCTTGCTCGGCGGCACCTCGGGGCGCACCACGCTCAACGGCGAAGGCTTGCAGCACGAGGACGGCCACAGCCACATTTTGGCCGGCACGATTCCCAACTGCATCTCTTACGACCCCACTTTTGCGCACGAGGTGGCGGTGATCATGCAGCACGGCCTCAAGCGCATGGTCGAGCGGCAGGACAATGTGTTTTACTACCTGACGCTGCTCAATGAGAACTATGCGATGCCAGGCCTGATCGCCGGCACCGAAGAGCAGATCATCAAGGGCATGTACCTGTGCAAAGCGGGCGCCGAAGGCGCCAAGCGGGTGCAACTGCTGGGCTCGGGCTCCATCTTGCGCGAGTCCATTGCGGCGCAGACCCTGCTGGCTGCCGATTGGGGTGTGCAGGCCGATGTCTGGAGCTGCCCGAGCTTTAACGAGCTGGCGCGCGATGGCCAGGCCATCGAGCGGCACAACCTGCTGCATCCCACCGATGCGCCCAAGCTGTCTTTTGTCGAGCAGCAGTTGGCCGGGCATGCCGGTCCGGTGATCGCTTCGACCGATTACATGAAGAACTATGCCGAGCAGATCCGTCCCTTCATCCCCAAGGGCCGCATCTACAAAGTCTTGGGCACCGACGGCTTTGGCCGCTCCGATTTCCGCAGCAAGTTGCGCGAGCACTTCGAGATCAACCGCCACTACATCGTGGTCGCCGCGCTCAAAGCGCTGAGCGAAGAGGGGGCCTTGCCCGCCAAGAAGGTGGCCGAGGCGATCAAGAAGTACGGCATCAAGGCCGACAAGGTCAATCCCTTGTACGCCTGACAGGAGACAAACAACATGGCATTGGTAGAAGTCAAGGTTCCGGACATCGGCGATTTCGATGAGGTCAGCGTCATTGAGTTGCTGGTCAAGCCCGGCGATGCGGTCAAGGCCGAGCAGAGCCTGATCACGGTCGAGTCGGACAAGGCCTCGATGGAAATCCCGTCCTCGCACGCCGGGGTGGTGCAGTCCATCTCGGTGCAGCTGGGCGACAAGGTCAAGCAGGGATCGGTCATCGTGCTGCTGCAGGCGGCTGACGCTGCGCCCACAGCGCAGCCCGCAACGCAGCCCGCAGCGCAAGCCTCGGCCGTGGCCAGCAGCCCTGCGCCCGCTGCTGCCGTTGCTGCCCCGGCTTCGCCCGCAGCGCCGTCGCCGGTAGGCGCATTGGAGGTGCGTGTGCCCGACATCGGGGACTTCAAGGACGTCACGGTGATCGAGGTCTTGGTCAAGCCTGGCGATGCCGTCAAGCTCGAGCAGTCGCTGATCACGGTCGAATCGGACAAGGCCTCGATGGAGATTCCGTCGAGCGCAGCGGGCGTGATCAAGCAGCTGATGGTCAAGCTCGGTGACAAGATCAACATCGGCGATCTGCTGGCTGTGCTCGAGGGCGCTGCGCCGGCTGTGTCGCCGGCTGCAACATCGGCTGGTCCAGCAGCCCCCGCAGCGGCCTCTGTGGTGGCCGCCGTTGCCTCGCCTGCCGCCAATGCGCCGGCTCCGATCGCCACACTGGCTGCTCCCGCACACAGTCCCACGGCCGCAGCCATGGGCTTGCCGCATGCGTCGCCTTCGGTGCGCAAGTTCGCCCGTGAGCTCGGCGTGCCACTCGAAGAGGTCAAGGGCAGCGGCCCCAAAGGGCGCATCACCCAAGACGATGTCCAGGCCTTTACCAAGGCTGTGATGGCCGGCGCGGCGCAGACCCGCGCGCAGGCCGCCAAGGCGCCCGCTGCCGTATCCGGTGGCGGCGGCACCGAGCTCGGTTTGATTCCCTGGCCCAAGGTCGACTTTGCCAAGTTTGGCCCGATCGAGCGCAAGGAAATGAGCCGCATCAAGAAGATCAGCGGCGCCAACTTGCTGCGCAACGCGGTTTTGATTCCGGCCGTGACCAACCACGACGATGCTGACATCACCGAGCTCGAAGCCTTCCGCGTGGCCACCAACAAGGACAACGAGAAGTCGGGCATCAAGGTCACCATGCTGGCTTTCTTGATCAAGGCTTGCGTGGCCGCGCTCAAGAAATTCCCCGAATTCAACAGCAGCCTCGATGGCGATGCGCTGATTTACAAGCAGTATTGGCACATCGGCTTTGCCGCTGACACGCCCAACGGGCTGATGGTTCCGGTCGTCAAGGATGCCGACAAGAAAGGCATCTTGCAGATCAGCCAGGAGATGGGCGAGTTGGCCAAGAAGGCGCGCGAGGGCAAACTTAGCCCGGCCGAAATGAGCGGCGCGACCTTCACCATCTCCAGCCTGGGCGGCATAGGTGGGCGATATTTCACGCCCATCATCAACGCGCCGGAGGTGGCGATATTGGGCGTGTGCAAGAGCACCATGGAGCCGGTGTGGAACGGCAAGGAGTTTGTTCCGCGCCTCATGCTGCCGCTGTCGCTGACCTGGGACCACCGGGTCATTGACGGCGCCGCAGCGGCGCGCTTTAACGCTTACCTGGGTCAAATCCTGGGTGACATGCGCCGCGTTTTGCTGTGAGCACGGTTGCGCACTGAATCGGCCTGAGCCCAAGCTCAGCAGTACCGGGCGGTTAACCTACGCACTTTAGATGCGACGCGAGGGGAGCAGCACATGACCACATTGGTGATCGTCAAAAAAGCAGGGCAGGTGGCCATCGCCGCCGACACCCTGGTGACTTTCGGCGATACCCGCTTGGGTAGCCGTTTTGAAGCCAACAGCAAGATCTTGCGGCTCGACACGCCGCAGGGCGTGAACTACATCGGCATGGCCGGCTCCGTCGCGCATTTTCCGGTGCTGCGCAAGGCCATGGCCGCTTTGCCTGCCGAGCAGGTGCTGCTGGGCAGCAAGGACGAGATTTTCGATACCTTTACCCGCTTGCACCCGGTGCTCAAGGACCAGTTTTATCTGCAGACCAAGGAAGACGAGAACGATCCCTATGAATCGAGTCAGTTCAGCGTGGTCATCGCCAACGCGAACGGGATTTTTGGTCTGTACAGCTATCGCGAGATTTTCCAATTCAAACAGTTCTGGGGCATCGGCTCTGGACGCAGCTTTGCCCTCGGAGCGATGCACGCCAGCTGGGACCGGGCTCGCACAGCGCGCGAGCTGGCCTTGATCGGCGTGCAGGCTGGCTGCGAATTCGACAAGAACTCCGCCGCGCCGGTGGAGTTGTACACCCTGAAAACGAAGGTCAAAGACACATGAACGCGCCATCTCTCATCGACGTCCAGGTTCCCGACATCGGCGACTTCAGCGAAGTCACGGTCATCGAGTTGCTCGTCAAGCCCGGCGACACGGTCAAGGCCGAGCAGTCGCTGATCACGGTCGAGTCGGACAAGGCCTCGATGGAAATTCCCTCGTCCCACGCGGGCGTGGTCAAGGCGCTGAAGGTCAAGCTCGGCGACAAGGTCAAGCAGGGCTCGCTGGTGTTGACGCTTGAAGGCGAGGGCGCGACGGCCCCCGTGGCTGCGACCTCTACCCCCGTCATTGCGAGCGAAGCGAAGCAATCCACGAATCCCATCGTTTCTCGCGGCGAGGCGCCATCGCCCGGCCACTTCAGCGGCACCGCCGACATCGACTGCGACGTGCTCGTGCTCGGCGGCGGACCGGGCGGCTATTCGGCTGCCTTCCGCGCGGCTGATCTGGGCTTGAAGGTCGTCATCGTCGAGCGTTACGCCTCGCTCGGGGGCGTGTGCCTCAATGTGGGCTGCATTCCATCAAAGGCGCTTCTGCACTTTGCAGCCGTGATGGACGAGGTCAGCCACATGGCCGATCTGGGCGTGGACTTTGGCGCGCCCAAGCTCAATATTGACAAGTTGCGCGGCCACAAAGACAAGGTGATCGGCAAACTCACCGGCGGTCTGGCCGCCATGGCCAAGATGCGCAAGGTCACCACCGTGCGCGGTTACGGCGCCTTTGTGGGCGCCAACCACCTGGAGGTTGAAGAAACCACCGGCAGCGGGCAGCAAAAAACTGGCAACAAAAAAGTCATCGCCTTCAAGCGCGCCATCATCGCCGCCGGATCGCAAGCCGTGCGCCTGCCCTTCATGCCCGACGATGCGCGTGTGGTCGACTCCACCGGCGCCCTGGGCCTGGCCAGCGTCCCTAAGAAAATGCTCATCGTCGGCGGCGGCATCATTGGCCTGGAAATGGGCACGGTCTACAGCACGCTCGGGGCAAGGCTTGAGGTGGTCGAGATGATGGACGGCCTGATGCAAGGCGCCGACCGCGATTTGGTCAAGGTCTGGGAAAAGATGAACGCCAAGCGTTTTGACAAGATCATGCTCAAGACCAAGACCGTCGGTGCGCAGGCCACGCCCGAAGGCATCAAGGTGCAGTTTGAAGGCCTCGACGGCAGCAAGAGCGAAGGCATTTACGACCTGGTGCTGCAAGCCGTCGGTCGTACGCCCAACGGCAAGAAACTCGCCGCTGAAAAAGCCGGCGTGGCGGTCACCGATCGCGGCTTCATCAACGTCGATATTCAGATGCGCACCAACGTGCCGCACATCTTTGCCATTGGAGACATCGTGGGTCAGCCCATGCTCGCGCACAAGGCGGTACACGAGGCGCATGTGGCCGCTGAAGTCATTGCCGGCGAGTTGCAAGGCAACAAGGAACTGGCCGCCGCCGCCTTCAACGCCCGCGTCATCCCCAGCGTGGCCTACACCGACCCCGAGGTGGCCTGGGTGGGCCTGACCGAGGAGCAGGCCAAGGCCCAAGGCATCAAGGTCAAGAAGGGCCTGTTCCCCTGGGCCGCGTCGGGTCGCGCGATTGCCAACGGCCGCGACGAAGGCTTTACCAAACTGCTGTTTGACGACTCCCCAGAGGCCCACGGCCACGGCAAGATTCTCGGCGGCGGCATCGTCGGCACGCACGCCGGCGACATGATCGGCGAGATCGCCCTGGCCATCGAGATGGGCGCTGATGCGGTGGACATCGGCAAAACCATCCACCCCCACCCCACGCTAGGCGAGAGCATCGGCATGGCGGCCGAGGTGGCGCACGGCAGTTGCACGGACTTGCCGCCAGTCAAGAAGTAAGCGCTGAGCGCTGCTTACCCCAAAGCTGCCATCCTTAAAGGGTTGGCGTTTTCTTAATGGGCATCAGGGGTTGGACGATGCACATCCGCCTGCGCCATGGCTGCTCCAGACAGGGATCATTTAAGTGTCTTTGGAAGACATCATGCCACTTAATGCGCATAATATGCGCATCAAACATTGGAGGCCCTTATGCCACGCACCCACACTGCAGCGCTCCCATCGAGAAAACGCCCGGTCAACCTCACCTTGAGTGAAAGCTTGGTCGCCGACCTCAAAGGCTACACCTCTAATTTGTCGGCCACTGCAGAAGAGTTGCTCACGGCTTATGTGCAAGATCAAAAGCAAAAACAGGCAAGTCGGCAACAGCAGGCAGACCAAACCGTGGCGGGTTGGAACGCTTTGCATGCACAAGTGGGCTCATTTGCCGATGAGCACTCCACACTCTGATGGCTCAGTTCGACCTTCATCAAAACAAAGGCCCTTTAAAGGACACCATTCCTTACGTGGTGGTAGTTCAGTCCTCTTTGTTTGATGGCTATCGCCGAAGAGTGGTGGTGCCTTTGGTCAAGCGCAGTGCGCTGCCTGCAGGTATTGCTGGCACGCGCCTGAACCCTAGCTTTAAGGTCCGTGGTGCGATACTGGTGCTGCACCCATTGGACATGGTTTCAGTGGCGCTCGATCAGCTCGGTGCGCGCGTGGGTTCCTTGGCCGAGAACGGGCAAGAAATTGCGGATGCGCTCGATGAGTTGCTGACGCGTTCCTGGCGCTGATGTGTTGGCTCACGAGGCAGCCTGCACAAATTCATCCAAGACACCCCTTTACCCCACCGACCCATGATGGCCCTAACCCCCACCCTCGAGCGCTTGCCGATCGTCATACAAGCCCCGATGGCCGGAGCGCAAAACCACCGCCTGGCCGCTGCCGTGTGCGAGGCCGGTGGTCTGGGGTCGCTGCCAGCGGCGATGCTCAGTCCTGACGAACTTCACCAGCAACTGCAGGCGCTGCAACAAGCCACGCAGCGCCCCTATAACGTGAACTTCTTCTGCCATACACCGCCCACGCCCAATGCGCCGGCGCAGGCCGCCTGGCAAAGCACACTGGCCCCTTATTACCAGGCCATGGGGATGGCGCCCAAGCTGGCCAGCGGCGGCGCTGCGCGTGTGCCCTTCAACCATGCCGCAGCCAATGTGTTGGAAGCTTTTCGCCCTGCTGTGGTGAGCTTTCACTTTGGCCTGCCTGCGGCGGACTTGCTGGCCCGCGTTAAAAGCTGGGGCTCTTGGGTGTTGTCGTCGGCCACTACCGTGGCCGAGGCCCTGTGGCTGCAGGCCCATGGTGCGGATGCCATCATTGCGCAGGGCCCGGAAGCCGGTGGCCACCGGGGCATGTTTCTCAGCGAGGACCTGAACACCCAGATGGGCACTTTCGCCTTGCTGCCGCAAATCGTGCAAGCCGTGCACCTGCCGGTGATCGCAGCCGGGGGCATCGCCACCCCATCGGCAGTGGCCGCAGCCCAAGCGCTGGGCGCAGCGGCCGTGCAAATTGGCACCGCTTACCTGTGCAGCCATGAGGCCAGCACCAGCGCTTTGCACCGTGCCGCCTTGCAGTCCAGCGCGGCGCAGCACACGGCCCTGACCAACCTGTTCACGGGCCGACCCGCACGGGGCATTGTGAACCGCGTGATGCGCGAGCTCGGACCCATGCACCCGGCGGCCCCGGCCTTTCCGATGGCCACGGCCGACATGGCCCCGCTGCGAGCGGCTGCCGAAGCCCAAGGCAGCAGCGACTTCACGCCGCTGTGGGCCGGCCAAAACGCCGCAAGCTGCCGCAGCGCTGCGGCAGCCGATATCACCCGCGATTTTCTGCAGGCATGGCGCGTGGCCTGAGCATCTCCCGCAGGCACACTGGCTTCCTATGGCCAACGACAAGTTCCTCTTTAACTCGACCCAACGCGCCGGAACCCCCGCGCGGCGCAGTGGCGTCATCGGCACCCACTGCGAAGGCACGATCGGCGAGACTGCCCCCGCCCTCGACCACCTGGTGATCGCCGCCTCCACCCTGGCCGAGGGCGTGGCCTGGTGCGAGCAGACGCTGGGCGTGAGCCCCGGCCCGGGCGGTGCACATCCGCTGTTTGGCACACACAACCGGCTGCTGCGGCTGCAGACCGAGACGGCTCAAGCTTGCTATTTGGAAATCATCGCCATCGACCCGGCCGCCACACCGCAAAGGGCGGCGCCGCTGGCGCGCTGGTTCGATCTGGATCAGTCCGCGCTGCAAGCGCAGCTGCGCGAGCGGGGGCCGCAGCTCGTCCACTGGGTGCTGCGCGTGCCCGATATCAACGCCACCCTCAACGCCTGGCAGGCCCTAGGCATCGACCGGGGCCCGGCGCTCACCGCCTCGCGCCCCATGCCGCAAGGCCTGCTGCAGTGGCGCATCAGCGTGCGCGGCGACGGCCAACGGCTCATGGGCGGCGCCCTGCCCACGCTGATTGAGTGGGGCGATCAACACCCCTGCGACGCCATGCCCGACAGCGGCCTGACTTTGAGCGCACTCACGCTGCATGCCCCCGACACCACCGCTTTGCAGTCGGCGCTGGCGCAAGCCAAGCTCCACAACCCGGCTGTGCAACTGTGCAGCGCCCCTGCCGGCCTGAGCGCTCGCCTGCGCACACCGCGCGGCGACCTCACCCTGACCCACACCAGCCCCTGAGCCTGGCGAGCTTGCCGGGGACGCAAGCCGCAGTCCAGAAGGGCAGTCCGTGTTCACACACCCGATTTACTGGAGAGCGATTTTGCTGATGTCTTGCCATCCCCAAACGTGTAAACCCTCACGTTCATGAGGTGGACTACTGCCATGAAATCGGCGAGGGTTGTGTGCTTTCATCGCCCGCTCGGGCGGGATCAAAGATCCTGCAGCGCTGCTTGCACCTGTTGGGCAAAAACTTGGGCATCGCCTTGGGCGTTGGCCTGAAGCAGGGCGAGCTTGACCAGCAGGAGCTGGGCTTTGTCGGGTCCGGCCTGGTCGATGGCTTGGGCCAGTGTGTCGTAGACGTCTTCCAGTGCGTCAATCGACAAGGCTGGTGGGGTTCGGTCGGTCATGGCCAGTTCCTCAGCGGGGCAGGGCAGCGGCCAGGGCCGCTTGCAGGCGGGGTGCATCGAGCTGGAGCCAGCGCGCGCAGATGTGTTGGTCCGGCCGCAGCAGGTAAGCACCGCCTTCGGCCGCGATGCCGTAGCGCTCGCGCACATCCCCGTCCGCATCGGCCAGGGTTTGGTCGGCGCCGGGCACCGGCTGCCGGGCACCGACGGCGGTGAGGCGAATCTTCAGGCCTTTGCGGCGCGCCGCTTGCAGCACCTCTTGGATGGACGCTGGAACCCCCGAACGGCTCGCGTAGAGCAGGTCAAAGCCGCCGCCCAGGTGGTCGAGCAGGAAGTCATCTTCGCCCAGCCGCACATTGCGAGGCGGGGCGCCGTGGGCGGGGCCGGCCGTGAACAGGGCGTTGTCGTCGTCGGCGCAGTTGAGCCGCGAGTTGCTGTATTCGTGCGGGCGCGAGGTGCGCCAGTGGTAGAGCGGTCGCACGAATTGGTGCTGCAGCGACAGCGACAGCACCGCATCGCGCAGCACCCGAAAGCCGGCGCTGGGCGGGGCCATGAAGCGGGTGCTCTTGCCCGACTCGGCAACGATCTCGCGCGCTGCCCCCACGCGCTCGGCGCTGTGGTTGGCCAGCAGCGCCGGGCCGGCCAGACCTTTGACCACATAAGCCAGATGCCAGCCCAGCGACTGCGCATCCTGAAAGGCGGTGTTGGCTCCACGCACCCCGAAGATCGGCAGCAGATGCGCCGCATCGCCCGTAAAGATCACACGCCCGTGCACAAAGTCGGGCAGGGTCAGGGTGCGCGCCGAATAGACCGACGACCAGTCAAGCTTCCAGGGCGCGTTTGGATGGCCGATCATGGCCAGCTGTGCGTCGATACGGGCCTTAAGCGAGTCGATCTGCAGCGCCTGCTCGGGCGTCTCGCCCGGTGGCAATTGGTAATCGATGCGCCAGATGCCACCGGGCTCGCGGTGCATCAAGATGGTGTTGCCCGGGTTCCACGGTGGGTCAAAAAAAGCCAGTCGCTCGGTGGGCAAGGGCAGATCGACCTGGATGTCGGCGATCACGAACAAGCCTTCGTACGAAGTGCCCTCCATCGCCAGATTCATCGCGCTGCGCAGACCCGAGCGCCCACCATCGGCGGCCACCACCCAGTCGCTGGCCAAGGTGTAGGGCCCTTCGGGCGTGTCGACCTCAAGCACCGCGTGGTCGGGTGTTTGATCGACGCGCTGCACCTTGTTGCCCCAGCGAAAGTCGATCAGCGGCTGGGCCTTGCAGGCTTCGTAGAGGTATTGCTCGAGGTACTGCTGCTGGATGTTGATGATCGGAAAGAAGCGGTCGTGCTCGTCGTGGGGTGCTTCCATGCGAAACACGCGCTGGCCCCGGTAGAAGCTGTTGCCAAAGCGCCAGGGCAGGCCCGTTTGGCTGATGCGATCGGCCACGCCCACTTGCTGCAAGATCTCCATCGAGCGCCGGGTAAAGCAGATCGCCCGGCTGCCCTGAGAAAGCTGCAACTCGGCCGACAGCACCACGCTGGCCACGCCGTGGCGGGCCAACTCGAGCGCGGTGACCATGCCGGCCGGCCCGGCCCCGACGATGACCACCGGCTGGCGCGTCTGCACGGCGTGGGCCGAAGGCAGCCAGGGCGAAAAAACCTCGTATCGGTAGTACAGGGAAGGCCGGGGCTGTGTGCTGGGTGTGTGCATGATGGTGGACTTGGGCGCAGAAAGAGGGGGGCTCAGGCCTTGCCGAAGTCGCTGCGCTCCATCCACCACGACACCGCAAAGCCGGCCACCAGGCCCCAGAAGGCCGCGCCGATGTTAAACAGGCCGATATCGGCCACGGTGACCAGCAGGCTGACCAGGGCGCCCAGCGAAAAGCGACCGGCACCAAAGGACGCCACAAAAGCGCCCTGCAGCACGCGCAGCATGGCCAGACCGCCTAGCACCATGATGAACTCCTTGGGCGCGGCCAGCATCAGGCCGGTAAAGGTGGGCGCGACCAGGCCGAAGACGATGGCCAGCACACCGAACATCAGTGCGCCGGTGTAGTGACGGCCTTTTTCGCCCGAGGAGGTCAGCAGGCCGTTGGTGGGCCCTGTCAGGCAGCTGCTGACCGCACCGAAGGCGGCGCTGACCGCTGCGCCCAGGCTGCAGGCCAGCGCGATCGTGTTGACCGGGGGCTCGTGACCAGCGTTCTTGAGCACTGCCACGCCCTGGCCGTTTTGCACCACCAGCACCGTAATCGCCAGCGGAATCACCAACTCGAGCATGGCCGCAAACGACCACACCGGTGCGGTGTGTACCGGCTGCGCCAGCGCCAGCGCACCCACGCCGGCCGCGTCGAGCCGGCCCGACAGGCCCACGGCCAGCGCGCCCACCAGCAGCGCGCCGATCACGGGCGGCAGACGCCGGCCCCAGTCGGCGCGCGCCGACAGCAGCACAAAGGCGGCCACCATGGGCGCGGCAATGGCGGCATCGCTTTGCAGGGCGCGCACAATGTCCAGACCAAAGCGCAGGAAGACCCCGGCCACCATGCCCATCACGATGGGCATGGGCAGCGCCGACATCACCCGCTTGACCCAGCCGCTCAGGCCAAGCACCAAAATCAGCGCGCTCGTTGCGTAAAAGGCGCCGATCACCTCGGCAAAGCTCAGATGCTGCAGGGCCGGCCCGACCAGCACCGTGCCCGGTATGGTCCAGCCAAAAGCCAGCGGCGTGCTGTAGCGCCAGGTCATGAGCAGCGTGACCACGCCGTTGACGAAGAACACGGCAAACACCCACGACGCCAGCTGCGCTGCCGACAGGCCGCCGCCGGTGCCCACCGACAAGATGACGGCCACGGGGCCTGTGGCCGCAAAGATAAAGCCGATCAGCGCATTGACGAAATAGGTGCCGCCAAAATCGGCCCGCATCTGGCTTAGGCTGCGCGGGGCCGCGGCGGGAGATTCAAGGTGTTTGAACACGTGGGCAGTCACAGAAGATGTCAGACGACCGCAGGGTACCAAACTTTGCCGACGCGGTGATCGGGGCCAGCTAGACTGACGGGCCTCTATGACGCTGCCGCTGCTCTATACCTACCGACGCTGCCCCTACGCCATGCGCGCGCGCATGGCTTTGCTGCAAGCGGGCATTGCGTACGAAGCGCGAGAAATCGTGCTTCGCGACAAGCCGGCCGACATGCTGGCCCTCTCGCCCAAGGGCACGGTTCCGGTGCTGTTGCTGCCGGGCGGGCAGGTGCTCGAGCAAAGCGCCGACATCATGTGCTGGGCCTTTGAAGTCAGCGGCGATGTGGACGGCTGGTGGGCCAGAGCGCAAAGCGGCACCAACCTGAAGCTGCAGCAGGCTTGCGACGGCCCGTTCAAGCATCACCTCGATCGCTACAAATACCCGCAGCGCTTTGGCGACGCGCTGGGGCGCGAACACCACCGGGCGCAGGCGCTGCAAGCGCTGCTGGTGCCGCTTCAGGCGCAGCTGCAGCAACAGGGCCAGCTCGGCGGTGCCAGCCCCTGCGCAGCCGATATCGGCGTGTTTCCTTTCGTGCGCCAGTTCGCAGCGGTGGAGCCGGCGTGGTTCGAGGCCTTGCCGCTGCCGGCGCTTGCGGCCTGGCTCGAGGGCTGGCTGGCGCATCCGCTGTTTTTGCGGGCCTTTGCTCGCCCGGGCCCAGGGCTGTAGGTTTGGCTGGCGCCAGCGGCTGTCTTCATCAAAGTCCCGCAGCGCGTGCCCGCAGCAGTGCGTTGGCCAATTCTGCAAAACCAGCTCCGCGCGCCTGCTCGCACAGGTAGCCAGGCGCATGCTGCAGCCGCTCGAGAAAGCGGGCGATATTGGCCACCCCGACACTGTGCTGCATGTGCTCGAACATGACCTCGTCGTTGCTCGAGTCGCCAATGTAGACCCACTGCGCCAATTGCGCGGGCAGTTGCTGGCCCAGCCACTGCTGCACCGCCCAGCAGGCACCGACCCATTTGTCGTGATCGCCCAGCCAGGCGTTGATGTGGATGCTGCTGACGCTCACGCGCAGGCCATGACCCCGCAGCAACTCGATCACCTGTTCAATTTGCGCTGCACTGAGGTGATGGAACTCGCTGTGGTCGATGGCGATATCGGTTTCGCGCCCGTCGCTGTCCTGGGCGCGACGGGCCTGCGGCACAGCCTGTTCAACGGCTTGCAGCGTCACTTGCAGGCGCTGCCAGTGGGCCTGCCGGGTGGCGTTGTCAGTGCGGTAGGCGCGCAGCACCTGCCCGTCGGGGCCGCGCGCGAGGGCTACCGCCCCGTTTTCGGCCACGACCCCTCGCAGCGGCCAGGGCGCCTGATGCTCCTCAGAGCCGCTGCCACCTAGGCAGCGCAGGCTCCAGCCAACCGGCCTGCCTGTGACGGCGATCACCGGCACGCCGGCATCGGCCAGCGCTTGCAGGGCGCTGCGCGCCTGGGCCGTGAGCTGGCCGCCGTCGGTCAGCGTGTCGTCAATGTCGGTGATCACACCGGCGATCTGCGCCCGTTGCGCAGCCGGCCACTGCGCCAGCGGCAAGGCGCCCGTCATGTGCCCGCTTGCGGCCCACCGGGCCCGCCTTGGAGGGCCGGGGCAAACAGATCGATCCGGTCGGTGATGATGCCGTCGATGCCCAGGGCCTGCAGCGCCTGGACATGGGCTGCCTCATTGACGGTGTAGCTCAGGCAGCGCATCTGCGCCGCTCTGATGTCAACCACCGATGGCGCGTCGTAGAGGCGGTAGTTGGCAACGATGGCGCTGCAGCCCAGGCTCACCGCGGTTTGCAGCCAGTCTTCGGACCAGGCGTCGAGCAGCAGTGCGCGAGGCAGGTGGGGTGCGCTGGCGCGCGCGCCAGCCAGCGCCTCGGGCTTGAAGGAACTCAGCAAGGGCGGCACTGCGGCTGCGGACCAAAGGTGCGCAGCCTGGCGGGCCACCTCGGCACCGGTTTGACGCTCCAGGCCCGGCGTGGGCTTGAGCTCGATGTTCAGCGCCAAGCCGCCGGCCAGGCAAAAACGGGCCAGGGCTGCGAGGCTGCAGGGCGGCTCGCCTGCGTACTGGGGCGTGTGCCAGCTGCCTGCATCGAGCTGTGACAGCTCGCTCCATGAGCGCTGTCCTCCCAGGCCGCTGCCGTTGGTGGTACGTTCAAGCGTGGCGTCGTGGAGCAGAAAGACGGTGCCGTCGGCGCTGAGCTTGGCGTCGCACTCGAACATGCGATAGCCGTAGCGCGCGCCCAGCCGGAAGGCTGCCAGGGTATTCTCGGGCGCGAGCTTGCCGGCGCCGCGGTGCGCGATCCAGTAGGGGTAGGGCCAGGTGGTCATGGTTTGCTCGTTTAGTCGCCCAGACGTTGCCCGCTCGCCGCGTCGAGTTGATGCAGCCGGTCTTAGGCCCAGGGCTTGAAGGCAAAACTACAAAAAGATGGCGCTTTCATGACGATCTGGATTTTCACGAGTGGCCTGCCAGTGCCCGGATTGCCACGACAGGCCACGTTGCCAACTCCTTGCAGCCAAAGGCTGCGACAAACTTTGGGCGCTGCGGGCGCCCGCTCAGTCCTGAACCGGCAATTGGGCGCCAAAGGGCGTGGAGCGCAGCCATCTGCGAAAAACCTCCCGCTGCTCGGCCGGTGCGGGGAAGTTGAGCGCCTCAAAGCCTGGCAGTGTCCGGCTGGCCTGCCGATTGAACCAGTTGACCAGATGCAGCGCCCGCCCGCTGGCATCGATCATCGGCAGACGGTCTTTGTCAAAGGTCGCAGGCGTGGCCCGCACCCCCTTCAGGCGCCCCTGATCGTCGATGAGCACCTCGGCGAATACGGCCACATTGGCCAGGCTGCGCACACTCAGGCCGCCAGAGCTGACGAAATTGCCTATCGAGTGCAGCACGGGCACGCCTTGCATGCATTCGGCCGCGCGCACCAGATGGGGCCCGTGACCGATGAGTGCGCCTGCGCCGGCCTGGACCATGGCTGCCGCAAACTTGCGCGCGTTGCCGCGCTGCTCCCCCAGGAAGACCACATCGTCGTTGCCCAACAGGGCGTGCGCGTCGCCCTCTCCGCCGAGCTGGTAGAACAGCACCACAAAGTCGCTCTGACTGCGCACCTGGGCCACCAGGGCAGACGTCGCCTCGATGTCGAGCACGTTGTTGTAGGCCGGGTAGTGCGACAGCGCAATCACGCCGATTCTGAGATCCTTGACTTTGCGGATCACAAAACTGCCTTTGAGGCCGGTGGCCTCTAGGCCAGCGGCCCTGAGGTGCTGCAAGGTGTCGGCAAAGCCGATGGGCCCGTAGTCGTTGGCATGGTTGTTGGCAATCGACATGACATGGAAATTGGCCCGCTTGAGCACCTCGGCGGTATCCACCGGAAAACGAAAGGCATAGGAGCGACCGGGCACATAGGCCTTGCGCGGCTTGTCGTGGGTGGTGATCGCGCCCTCGAGATTGCCAAGCACCAGATCCGCGCTCGACAACTGGGGCAGGAAGTCGTTGAAGGCGCGCCGGTTGATCTGAGGGTTCTCGGTAAACACCAGGTCACCGACTGCCGCAATGCGCACATCGCTCGGTGCGGGCTCGACGGTGTCGGCGCGGCAATTGACGAACGGTGGCAGGCCCTCCGCCGGGGCTTGCGCTCGGCTTGGGGTGCAGTTGAGTATCAGGACAAGGGCCGCCGCGGTCAGGGCTGCTGCGCGACGCGGCACAGAGAAGATGAAGTTCATGGGCCTCCGAGGGTGCAGGGAGAATCGACGCTCGATATTGTCTACGTTCTGCCCCACAGTGCCCTCGCAGGGGCTGGGTAGGCGCAGCGCCGGCGAGGCGGCCGCCTGCCGGGGCTTTAAAAAAATACCACTGCGCCCCTTGGGCATTGATCAAAACGCAATACCATAGAAGCTCTGCTTACCAAGCCCAATGCCCATCGATGGGGTATGCCATGGACACCGCACTGACCGTCGTCATCCTTTTGCTGACCTTGCTGCTGGTCTTGATCGTCTTGCTGTACTTTTTCACGCAGCAGGGCTTTCGTGACCTTGTTTCTCGCATCGCGGTGCAGCAAGCGCCGCCGGCGCCCCCCCCGACCCAGCGATCGGCCGATTCGGTGCGGCGCGAGCGCAGCGTGGCCCACGACCAGTTGGTGCTGCTGGAGGCCGATCTGGCAGTCAATCCACGAGAGGACCTGACGGCGGAGGAGATCGAGAGCTTTGAGGGCGCCCGCAAATCCATCAAGGTTTGCAATGCAGAGCTCAAGAAAATGAACCAGTGGATGGGGCTGCCGTTTGACCTGGAGTGGCCCGAGATTCAGGTGCGCCAGCCCAAGCTCAACGAGCTTTACCGCAAGTTCGTGGAAGCGCAAATCGCCAAGGCCGAGGGCACGCCCCCCGCCTGATCAGGTGGCGCGCTTGGGGTCGTAGCCGGCCAGGGTTGCCCTCAGCGCTGGCCGGGCAAGAGCGTCGGCGCGGTCTGCTGGGCCAGCACGTTCGATGGCTGGCTCACGCGCCGGGCTGACTCGAACCGCGCGCTCCAGTAGGCTGCCGACAGCCGTTCGAGCTTGATGCGGCTGCCCGTGCGCGGCGCGTGCACAAAGCGGTCCTCGCCGATGTAGATGCCCACATGGCTGTAGGGTGCTCCTGTCGTGTTGAAAAACACCAGATCGCCCGGGGCGAGTTCGTGGGGGGCAATGGCCTGCGTAGCGGCCGCCTGGCGCTCGGAGGTGCGCGGAAGCACCACGCCGGTGATCTGTTGGTACACCGCCTGCACAAAGCCGCTGCAGTCCAGGCCGGTTTGTGCGTCATTGCCACCCCACTTGTAGGGCACGCCCATAAAGCCCATCGCGTGAACGGCCAGTGCCGAGGCCGTGGGCAAAGGCGGCGGCGCGCTTTCGGCGGACGCAATCAGGCCCTTTTGCGTGAGAAAGTCCCCCAAAACATCCGCGCGCGCTCCGGCCGTGGTCAGCAGCAAACTGGCGATGCACAGCAGCGGCAGTCGTTTCATGGCGTTTGGGCAGGCCTCGGGCGCATTTGGGGTGGCAGGGACAAAGCCCGTGCGGCGCCGCGATGCTTGCGCCGCACAAGCTCCTGTTGTGAGGGCCCGAGCTTAGCCCGCGGGTCAAGTGCGGTCAAGAAAGCAACCTGATAAATCCGTCTTAAGTGTCTGATTTTGCGGACTTTTTTCTCCGCTCATGCGCGGGTGGGGTGTGTTGCGATGGCTCGGGTTGCGGGTCGATAAAATCGGATGGTCTGGCGCCCAGCGTCTGCCGATCCTTTTGGAGTCCCGTGTCTGAACGTCTGAGCGTCCTCATCCAGCATCTGCTGCCCCAGCAGGCCCTGACCCGTTTTGCCGGTCACGTCGCCGATGGCCGCCGCGGCGATCGCACCACCGCCTTGATCTCCTGGTTCGTGCGGCGCTATGGCGTGGACATGGCCGAGGCAGCCGAGCCTGACATCGGGCGCTACAGCAGCTTCAATGATTTTTTCACGCGTGCGCTAAGACCGGATGCCCGGCCCTTGGCCCAGGCCGATTGGATCTGCCCCGTCGACGGCGCGATCAGCCAGTTCGGCCCCATCGAGGGCGATCAGATCTTCCAGGCCAAGGGCCATCGCTACAGCACTGCGGCGCTGCTCGGAGGCGACGCGGCTTTGGCCCAGCAGTTTGGCAATGGCCACTTTGCCACGCTCTACCTGAGCCCGCGCGACTACCACCGCATCCACATGCCCTGCGCCGGTGTGCTCAAGCGCATGATCCATGTGCCCGGGGAGCTTTATTCGGTCAATCCGGCCACGGCCCGCGGTGTGCCCGGGCTCTTCGCGCGCAACGAACGGGTGGTTTGCGTGTTTGAGACCGACGGGCAGCCCTGGGTGTTGGTGCTCGTGGGCGCGACCATCGTCGGCAGCATGGCCACCGTCTGGCACGGCGTGGTCGACCGCTCGCACCAGGGGGTGAGGCAATGGGACTACCCGGATCACGAGATCAGCCTGGCTCAAGGCCAGGAGATGGGCCGCTTTTTGCTCGGCTCCACCGTGGTGATGCTGTTTCCACAGGGGCCGATGTTCTTTAACCCGCTTTGGCAGAGCGCGGGCGCCATCCGCATGGGCCAGGCCATGGCCCAGCGCGCGCCCTGGGCCTGAGCACGGCGTGACCGGCTATCGCGTGGTCCTGCAGGTCTTCGACGAGGCCGGCGCCCATGAGCGGCAGCAGGCCGAGCAGCGCTTTTGCCGGGCGCTGGAGTCCGCACTGGGCGATGCCGATCTGGTGGCGCCGGTTTACCGCCAGTACCAGCGGCTGATTCAGACCTATGGCGAGGACCCCGATCCGCTTGCGCTGTCTGATGCCGAGCGTGAGCTCCTGCAAGCTTGGCAAAGCGCTGAAGCCGCTGCCCTGAGTGCCGCCTTGGGCCCGCAGCGCTACATGGGAGATGCGCAGTTTGAAATTCACCTGGAGCCCGGCCCCTCGTATTGAAATTACCGGGCTTGCCATGCAGCGGCAGCGCCGTCGGCGCAATCGAAGAGGCGCTCCGGAGCGCCTGGCCTTTTTAGCTTCCCCGGTGGCCGGCTCGGGCCGATTGCGCTTGGCTCCAGCGAACGATTTCACCCAGGCCCATGGCGCCGCTTTGGCGGGCGAGCTCTTGACCCTGGTGAAACAGCACCAGGGTCGGGATGGCGCGGATGGCGTGGCTGGTGGCCAGTTCGGGATGGTTTTGCGTATCGACTTTGGCCAGTCGGATGTGGGGCTCGAGCTGGGCTGCGGCCTGGGCGAAGGCCGGTGCCATCTGGCGGCACGGTCCGCACCAGGGCGCCCAGAAGTCCACCAGCACTGGCAGGTGGTTGCGCATCACGTGTCGCTCGAAGCTGCGCGCATCGAGCTCGATCGGCTGGCCGGTCAGCAAAGGGCGGTGGCATTGGCCGCAGTCGGCGCTGCGAGTCAGGTCTTCGGCCCGGATCCGGTTGGTGGTGTGGCAGTGCGGACAGACGAAGTGCAGGGTTGAGTCCATTGCGCGTGCGCTCCTTGGCCAGATAGGTGTGGCCCCGCACCTTGCTTTTCAAGGGTCTGGGCGCGGCCCTGGCTTGCTCAGGCGCGTGCACACCGCCCAGGTGCTGGCTCAGCGCACGAGCAGCTCAAGCAGGCGGTCGAGCCCGCCTTCGTTGATGGCCACCATGGCTTGGGCCCGCACCGCCGGCTTGGCGTGATAGGCCACCGACAGGCCCGCTGCGCCCATCATGGGCAGGTCGTTTGCGCCGTCGCCCACCGCAATGGTCTGCTGCGGCATCAGGCCCAGCTGCGCGCAGGTTTGCAGCAGCATCCTCTTTTTCTCTTCACCGTCGCAAATATCGCCCCAGCTTTGCTCGACCAGGCGTCCGGTGAGCCGGCCCTCGTGCACGTCCAGGATGTTCGAGCGGGTGTGGTCGATGCCCAGCCGGTCGCGGATGCGGTCGGTAAAAAAGGTGAAACCGCCAGACACCAGCAGCGTGCTCAAGCCGGCCGCCTTGCAGGCCTGGACCAGCTCGGTCGCACCCGGGTTCAGTTGCAGCCTTTGCGCATACACCTGCTCCATACTGTGCACGCTCACCCCCTTGAGCAGGGCCACGCGCAGGCGCAGGCTTTCCTTGTAGTCGGCGATCTCGCCGCGCATGGCCGCCTCCGTGATGGCAGCGACCTCGGCCTTCTTGCCCACCGCATCGGCAATTTCATCGACGCACTCGATGTTGATCAGGGTCGAGTCCATGTCAAAGGCAATCAAGCCGAACTGCCGCAAGGGCAGGGGCGGCTTGAAGCCCTGGATGACCAGCCCCGGGCTGGCTTGTGTTGCAGCATTCATGGCCCGCATTATCCCGGCTCAGGTGGGCAACTCTTGACGCATCGTGCGGCCCGTGCCCGCGATAAAGCTCGTGACGCACCCAGCCAGCCAGCCAGCCAGATCCGAAGGCCCTGTCGGTCAAGGCACAGGCGTCGAGGCCTCCACCCGAGGTTTGCCCAGGCTGCGCAGCACGTCGCGCACCATTTGCGCGCGCATGGCGGGCTCGGGCAGGGCGCGCTCGATTCGCAGCTTGTCGTTGCCGGCGAGCTTGATGTGACGGTTTTTCTGCACCAGGGCAATGATGGTCTGCGGATCGATTGGCGCGTCTTTTTTGAAGCTGATGTGAATCATGCCGGGCGCGGCGTCGACCTTGAGCACGCCGTAGGGCTGGCTGAGCACGCGCAGACGATGGGTGTCGATCAGGGTTTGGCCTTGCGCCGGCAGCTTGCCAAATCGGTCGACGATCTCCTCGAGCAGCCGGTCGATCTGCTCGCTGGTCTTGGCGGTGGCCAGCTTTTTGTAAAACGACAGGCGCAGGTGCACGTCGCCGCAATAGTCGTCGGGCAGGAGCGCGGGCGCGTGCAGGTTGATCTCGGTGGTCACGCTCAGGGGGCTAAGCAGGTCCGGTTCCTGGCCCGACTTGAGGCAGCGCACCGCCTCTGACAGCATCTCGTTGTAGAGCTGAAAGCCGACCTCCATCATGTTGCCCGACTGGTTTTCGCCGAGCACCTCGCCCGCGCCGCGGATCTCCAGGTCGTGCATGGCCAGGTAAAAGCCCGAGCCGAGTTCTTCCATCTGCCCGATCGCCTCGAGCCGCTGCTGCGCCGCCTTGGGCAAGCCCTCGATGTCGGGCACCATCAGATAGGCATAGGCTTGGTGATGACTGCGCCCGACGCGCCCGCGCAGTTGGTGCAGCTGGGCCAGGCCAAACTTGTCGGCGCGGGCCATGACGATGGTGTTGGCGTTGGGCACGTCGATGCCGGTTTCAATGATGGTCGAGCACAGCAGCACGTTGTAGCGCTGTGCCACAAAGTCCTTCATCACCCGTTCGAGCTCGCGCTCGGGCATTTGTCCATGGGCCACCGCAATGCGCGCCTCGGGCAGCAGCGTCTGCAGCGCCTCGCGCCGGTTCTCGATGGTCTCGACCTCGTTGTGCAAAAAGTAGACCTGCCCGCCTCGCTTGAGCTCGCGCATCACGGCTTCGCGGATCACGCCCTTGCTCTCGCTGCGCACAAAGGTTTTGATGGCCAGACGCCGCTGGGGCGCGGTGGCGATCACGCTCATGTCGCGCAGGCCCTCGAGCGCCATGCCCAGGGTGCGAGGAATGGGGGTGGCCGTGAGCGTGAGCACGTCCACTTCGGCGCGCAGGGCCTTCATGGCCTCCTTGTGGCGCACGCCAAACCGGTGCTCCTCGTCGATGATGAGCAGACCCAGGCGCTGGAACTTGACGTCGGCACTGAGCAGCTTGTGCGTGCCCACCACGATGTCCACGCTGCCGTCGGCCAGCCCTTTGATGGCCGCCGTAATCTCCTTGGCCGAGCGAAAGCGGCTCATCTCGGCCACCTTCACCGGCCACTTGGCAAAGCGGTCTACCAGCGTCTGGTAGTGCTGCTCGGCCAGTAAGGTGGTGGGCGCCAGCAGGGCCACCTGCTTGCCGCCGGTGATGGCAATGAAGGCGGCCCTGAGCGCCACCTCGGTTTTGCCAAAGCCCACATCGCCGCACACGAGCCGGTCCATCGGTCGAGGGCTGATCATGTCTTGCACGACCGCGTGGATGGCCGCGCGCTGGTCGGCCGTCTCTTCAAAGCCGAAGTCGTTGGCAAACTGCTCGTAGTCGCGAGGCGAGTAGCGAAACGCATGGCCGGTGCGGGCGGCGCGGCGGGCATAGATGTTGAGCAGCTCGGCGGCGGCATCGCGCACCTGATCGGCTGCCTTGCGCCTGGCCTTGTCCCATTGACCCGAGCCCAGCCGGTGCAGCGGCGCCTCGTCGGCAGACACGCCGGTGTAGCGGCTGATCAGTTGAAGCTGGCTCACCGGCACGTACAGCAGGGCCTTGTCGGCGTACTCCAGATGCAAGAACTCGCTGGGCCCCTGGCCCAGGTCCATGTTGATCAGGCCGCGGTAGCGGCCGATGCCGTGGGCACTGTGCACCACCGGGTCGCCCACATTGAGCTCCGACAGATCCTTGATCAGGGCCTCGACATCGCTGACCTGCTCTTGCTTCTTGCCTCGTCGCCTGGCCGCCGGGGTGGCGGCAAACAGCTCGGTTTCGGTGACCAGGTCCAGGCCTTGTTCGAGCCAGGAAAAGCCTTCGGTCAGCGCGGCGGCGGCAATGCCAAACCGCTCTGTGCTCGCCATGAAGTCGGCCAGCGAATCAAAGCTCGGCGGGCTCAGCGCGCTGGCGCGCAAAAAGTCAAGCAGGCTCTCGCGCCGGCCCTGGCTTTCAGCGACGATCAGCACCCGGTGTGCCGTGGTGCGCAGGTGCTGCTTGAGCCGTGCCAGCGGGTCTTCGGCCCCGCGCATGACCGACAGGTCGGGCAGCTTTTGCACCTCGGGCCAGCTGCTCGCATCGCCTGGTCTGAGGGCCAGTTGCGCCATCGGCTTGGCCCGCAGATAGAACTGCTCGGCGTCGAGAAACAGCGCCGCAGGCGGCAGGGCGGGCCGATCGGGCGCATCCTTGACGAGCCGGTAACGCTCCTGCGTGTCTTGCAGGAAGCGGGCAAAAGCGCCTTCAAGCTCGCCGTGCAGCACCAAGGTGGCGTCGTCCGGGCCCTGGCCAAAATAGTCGAAGACGGTGGCCGTCTCCTCGAAGAACAGCGGCAGGTAGTACTCGATGCCGGCTGTGGCCACACCGTTGCCGATGTCCTTGTAGATCCGGCTCTTGGTGGGATCGCCCTCAAGCAGTTCACGCCAGCGGCTGCGAAAGCGCGCGCGCGCCGCCTCGTCCATCGGAAATTCGCGGCCGGGCAGCAGCCGCACCTCAGGCACCGGGTAGAGGCTGCGCTGGCTGTCGGGATCGAAGGTGCGGATGCTGTCGACCTCGTCGTCAAACAGGTCAACCCTAAAAGGCACGGCCGAGCCCATGGGGAACAGGTCGATGAGCCCGCCGCGCACCGCGTACTCGCCTGGGCTGACCACCTGCGTGACGTGGCTGTAGCCGGCCAGGCTTAGCTGGGCCTTGAGTCTGGCCTCGTCGAGCTTTTGGCCGACCTTGAAGGCGAAGGTGTAGCCAGCCAGAAAGCTCGGCGGTGCCAGCCTGTACAAAGCCGTGGTGGCCGGCACGATCACCACGTCGGCGCCTTGCTCGGCATCGCGCTGGTTGATGCGCCACAGCGTGGCCAGCCGCTCGCTGATCAGGTCCTGGTGCGGCGAAAAGCTGTCGTAGGGCAGCGTCTCCCAGTCAGGAAACAGGGCGCAGCGCAGGCTTGGCTCAAAAAAAGGCAGCTCTTCGAGCAGCCGCGCCGCGGTGGCGGCATCGGCGGTGACCACAGCCGTGAGCCTGCCCGCCTTTTTCTCGCGCAGGGCCAGGCGGGCCAGCAGCAGCGCGTCGCTCGAGGCAGGCGGCAACGCGGCGCCGTGGCGCCTGCCGGTATGAAGTTGGGGTGGGATCATGGGTGAGAAGGTCGCCTGCTCAAGCGGCGCGCCAGCAGCCTTGCCCAAGTCCAAACAGCGCAGGGGTGGCCGCTCGTTGATTTTAGAATCAGTCCAGCCCATGCCCACTTTCAAACCGCCCATAGAGCCTGAACCGAATGCGTCCGAGCCCGAGGCGGGCCTGTTCGTGCTGATTGCTTGCGCCGGTGTCGGCAGCCGTGCGCTGCAGGCGGGCGCGCCGGCGCTGCCCAAGCAGTACCAGCGGCTGTGCGGCCAGACTTTGCTCGCGCACACGCTGCAGGTGTTTGACGCGCTGGGCGATCTGATCCGGGCGGTGGCGGTGGCCGTGGCCCCCGACGACCCTTATATCGATGCCTTGGGCTTGCCCGCCAAGGTACACGTGCTGCGCTGTGGCGGGGCCAGCCGGGCCGATTCGGTGCGCCAAGGGCTGGAGCACTGGCGGCAAAAGGCCGGCGGGCCGCGCGCGAGCGACTGGGTGCTGGTGCATGATGCGGCGCGCTGCCTGCTGCTGCCCGAGCAGGTGCGCGAACTGGTGGCGCGCTGCCGCCACGACGCAGTGGGGGGGCTGCTTGCCTTGCCGCTGCCCGACACCCTCAAGAGCGAGTCTGGCGGGCGCGTGGCGCAGACCATCGAGCGGTCGGACAAATGGCTGGCGCAGACGCCCCAGATGTTTCGCTTGGGCGCGCTTGAGCAGGCGATCGTGCAGGCCCAGGCGCAGGGCCTGTCCATCACCGATGAGGCCAGTGCCATGGAGGCCAGTGGCCACAAGCCTCTGCTGGTGCCCGGCAGCGCGCACAACTTCAAGATCACCTATCCAAGCGATTTTGCGCTGGCGCAGGCTGTGCTGCAGGCGCGTCGCGCAACCACCGAGGAAGTTCGACCATGAAGCCAGGCGCTGCGCCCCGTTTGCCGTTTCGCATCGGCCAGGGTTGGGACATCCATGCCCTGGTCGAGGGCCGCCCGCTCATCCTTGGCGGCGTGCACATTCCTTCGGACAAAGGGCTGCTGGGCCATTCGGATGCCGATGCGCTTCTCCATGCCATCACCGATGCGCTGCTTGGCGGCGCCGGCCTGGGCGATATTGGGCAGCACTTTCCCGACACCGACGACCGTTTTAAGGGGGCCGATTCGGTGCAGCTGCTTTGCCAGGCGGCCCAGCGCGTGCGCGAGCGCGGCTGGGAGATTGGCAACATCGATGCCACCGTGATCGCGCAGGCGCCCCGGCTCGCACCCCACATCCCGGCCATGTGCGAGCGCATTGCCGCGGCATTGGCGCTCGCGCCCGAGCAGGTCAACGTCAAGGCCAAGACGGCCGAAAAGATGGGGCCGGTGGGCGAGGGCAAGGCCATGCAGGCGCAGGCAGTCGTGCTGCTGCTGGCGGCCTGAGGCTGCGTCAAATTTGGTTCAGCTCTGGTTCAGGTCTGGCTCAGGCCCGGCGCAGCCGCAGGCTGGCGCACAGCCCCCCGCCTGAGGCCAGGCTCAGCGAAAAGCCACCACCCATGCGCAGCATGGCGCCCTCGGCGATGGCCAAACCCAGGCCGCTGCCCGGCGGACCGGACGGGCCACTCGTGGCCCGGTGGTAGGGGCGGGTGAGCTGGTTCAGCTGCTCGGGCGCCACGCCCGGGCCGTGGTCGGTGATGGTCAGCAGCACCCAGGCTTGGGTGGCGCTGGCGCGCAGTTCGATGCGGCAGATCCCATCGGCGCTGCGGCCGTGGCGGCTGGCGTTGTCCAGCAGGTTCGACAGCACCCGCGCCAGTTCCACCGGATCAGCCCGCACGTGCAGCTGCGGCTCAATCTGCACCGCAATACTCATCTGCGGATCGTCGGCCCAGGCAAAGCTGGCCTGGGCCACCTGCTCAGCCAGGGCCAGTGGCTGCAGGGCTGCAGACGGCTGCGGCGGGTGTGCCAGGAACTTGCCGACGATGGCGTCGATCTGGGCGATGTCGGCCTCCATGTGCTGCCGCGCTCGCGCCTGCGGCACGCTCAGTTGCGTCTCCAGGCGCAGCCGTGTCAGCGGTGTGCGCAGGTCGTGCGAGATGCCAGCGAGCAGCAAGTTGCGCTCCTGCTCCACCTTGGCCAGCTGCTCGCTCATGCGATTGAAGGCCCTGTTGAGCTCTCGGATCTCCGTCGTCGAGGCCCGCTCGTCCAGAGGCGCCTGGCTGGGCTGGCCTTGGCGCAGCCGGGCGCTGGCCAGCACCAGCTGGTGCAAAGGCCGGTTGATCAGGCGGGTGATCAGCACCGAGCCGAGCAGCGAGAGCGCGCCTGCGGTGAGCAGCCACAGCAGCCAGGTGCTGGGATGGGTAGGGGCCAGCCGCGCCTCGTCGGTGCGCAGCCAGTAGGCGTCTGACTCGATCTCAAAGCCGATCCACAGGCCGGGCTGTCCGTTGACCGCCTCGGCCACCACCGCCGACTCGCCAATCTGCTGGCGCAAGCGCTCGACGATATCGCCCTGCAGCCAGGCGATCCGGTGTGGCGTGTAGCGGTCGCTGGCCTGGCGCACCGTCAGGTGCAGCGCCTCCTGGTCGGCCAGGGACTTGATCAGCAACACCCGGCCGATGGCGTCGCTGGCGAGCAAGCTGGCGCGGCTGAGGTTGACCAAAGAGGCCAGTTGCTGCGCGTTTTGAACCGCCCGCGGCCTGATCTCCAGGCTGATGAAGGCTTGCAGCCACGCCGCGATGCACACCAGCAGCAGCGCGCACAGCAGCAAAAAGGTGCGCCAAAACAGACCGATGCTGGGGCGCTCTTTTCGTTGCCCCTGGCCTGGCGGCGCTTTGGGTTCGGAAGTGGACGCCGGCTTAGAGGGCCGCCGTGCTGGCCGCTCAGCTCGCGCCATCGGGCACGAACACATAGCCCACGCCCCAGACCGTCTGGATGTAACGCGGTGCGGCGGCGTCGGCCTCGATCAGCTTGCGCAGGCGCGAGACCTGCACGTCCAGGCTGCGATCGAAGGGTTCGAACTCGCGCCCGCGCGCCAGTTGCGCGAGCTTTTCGCGCGACAGCGGCAGGCGGGGGTGGCGAACCAAGGTCTTGAGCATGGCAAATTCGCCGGTGGTCAGGGGCAGCTCCTGCCCATCCTTGCGCAAGGTGCGCAGACCCATGTCGAAGATGAAGGGGCCAAAGCGCGCCACTTCCTGCTCGCTCGAGGGCGCGCCAGGCACCTCGGTGGCCGGGCGGCGGCGCAGCACCGCGTGGATGCGGGCCAGCAATTCACGCGGGTTAAAGGGCTTGGCCAGGTAGTCGTCGGCGCCCACTTCCAGCCCGACGATGCGGTCGACATCCTCGCCCTTGGCAGTGAGCATGATGATGGGCGTGCGGTCGTTGTTTGCGCGCAGGCGCCGACACACCGACAGGCCGTCCTCGCCGGGCATCATCAGGTCGAGCACGATCAGGTCGACCGCATCGCGGAGCAAGATGCGGTTGAGCGCCTTGCTGTCTTCGGCCAAGATGACCTCAAAGCCCTCCTGCGACAGGTAGCGGCGCAGCAGGTCGCGGATACGCGAGTCGTCGTCGAGGACCAGAATCTTGTCAGCACGCTCTGTGGGCAAGGGCATATCGCGGGGGGCTCACGGTAGGGCGGGAATCGGGGCGGGTGCACATGAAGCGCGGCGGCGCCCACATCTCCTGCGAGCGCCGCCGACTCTGCGATCGCCTCTGGTTCAGTAGCGGTATTTCAGGCCCACCGAGGCGAGGTTTACCCGGTCACGGCCGCTGGCAAAGTGCACGGCGGCGCGGTCATACTGCAGCACCGCCGCCATCTGGCGCGTCAGGCTGATGTCTAAGCCCACGCCCAGGGTTTCGCCAGCGCCGGTGTCGCGCACGCCGGCTGCATCGCTGCGGCTGTATTGCAAGCCCAGCTTGGCAAAAGCGGTGAAGGTCTCATTGAGCGCAAGGCGGCCCACGCCGCTGATGCTAAAGCCGTAGGCTTCGGCCGTGTTGCTGCGGCCAAAGTCGGTGGCGGCGACCTCCAGTCCCATCTGCGGGGTCCAAAATCCCGCCACGGCCAGGCTGTAGGCGTCGCCGCGGCCTTGGTCAAAGTGGCTGCGCCCGCCGGTCAGGGCGATGTAGCCGCGCTCGCTCGGCGCCCACCAGCCGCCGCTGCTGTCGGCCGATTGGGCCTGTGCAGCGCCGCCTGCAAGCAGGGCAGCGCTGGTCATGAGAAGGGCTGAGAATTTGCGGATCGATGGGTACACGTGAACTCCTGAAAGTGATGAGAAATGTCGGGGCGTTGCTCGAACATCGACGCCCTGATTCTGGCTTTCGCACCCGGCCCAGCCTGTCAGCATGATCGGCCGTCGTTTGTAGGATGGCGCCTTCAAGCTGCTGGCTCTGGGCTGGCCTGGAGTCGGTGCGCACGAGCTGTCTGGCGCGCCCCGGCCCGGGCACAATGGGCCCATGACCGAGTTTGTTCGTCACCTTGAGGGCACCTGCGCCGTCGTGCTCGACTCGCCGCACAGCGGCACGGCCTACCCTCAAGACTTTGGGCACGCCTGCGATCCGCACTTGCTGCGCCGGGCTGAAGACACCCATGTCGAGCGGCTCTACAGCTTTGCACCCGCGCTGGGCGTGCACTGGGTCGAGGCCCTGTTTCCGCGCAGCTACCTCGATGCCAACCGTGCTCTGGCCGAAATCGACGAATCCTTGCTCGACGGGCCCTGGCCAGGCGAGCGCCCGCGCAGCGCGGCCGAGCTGGCCAAGGTGCGGCTGGGCAAGGGCCTAATTTGGCGCCTGACCGACGATGGCCTGCCGCTTTACGAGCGGCGCCTGAGCGTGGCCGAGGTCAGCCGGCGTATTGCGCAGTGCTGGCAGCCCTACCACGAGGCGGTGGCCCGATCGATCGATGCGGCCCATGCCGCCCATGGCTACGTGCTGCACATCAACTGCCACTCGATGCCCTCGGTGGCGGCCAGCCATGCCACCGACCATCCGGGTTTGGTCCATCCCGATTTCGTGGTGGGCAACCGCGACCACAGCACCAGCAGCCAGGCCCTGGCCGATTGGCTGTGCGAGCAGCTGCGCGGCAGCGGTCACGAGGTCTGGCTCAATCATCCTTACAAGGGTGTGGAGCTCGTGCGCCGCTACGGCCGGCCGGCCGAGCACCGCCACAGCCTGCAGCTTGAAATCAACCGGCGCCTGTACATGGACGAACAGACACTGGAGCCCCATGCAGGCTTTGACCGGCTTCAAGGCGTGTTGCGCGATCTGATCGGGCGTTTGGTGGCGCTCGACCCTCGGCGACTATGAGCGCGCACCTTTTGGCTCCTCGCAACGGGAGTAAACCGTGATGGACCGGGTCGATGCGGTGGTCATCGGCGCAGGCGTGGTGGGCCTTGCCGTGGCCCGGGCGCTGGCTTTGTCGCCGCGTTTTGCTGGCGGCCAGCTGCTCGTGATTGAGGCGGCCGATGCGATTGGCACGGGCACGAGCTCGCGCAACAGCGAGGTCATACACGCCGGCATCTACTACCCGCAGGGATCGCTCAAGGCTCGCCTGTGCGTGCGCGGGCGCCAATTGCTCTACGCCTACTGCGCCGAGCGCGGCGTCGCGCACCGGCGCTGCGGCAAGCTGATCGTGGCCACCGAGGCGCAGCAGTGCGACCTGCTGCGCACCATTGCGGCCAAGGCTGCGGCCAATGGCGTGGACGATCTGCGCTGGCTCGAAGCGCCGCAGGCGCAGGCCCTCGAGCCCGCCTTGCGCTGCAGCGCCGCCTTGCTCTCGCCGCAGACCGGCATCATCGACAGCCATGGTCTGATGCTGGCCTTGCAGGGCGATTTTGAAAACGCCGGCGGCGTCGTGGCCCTGCACAGCCCGATCGAGCGTGCCCAGTGCGGCGCGCAGGGCACCACCTTGCACCTGGCCGACGGCAGCGCGTTGCAGGCGGGCGTGGTCGTCAATGCCGCAGGTCTGTCAGCGCCTTTGCTGGCGCGCCGCTTCGAAGGCATGGACCTCTCGGGTCTGCCCCGGGCCCACTACGCCAAGGGCCACTATTTCACGCTCGCCGGTCGCGCGCCGTTTTCGCGCCTGATTTACCCGGTGCCCGAGGCGGCCGGTCTGGGCGTGCACTTGACGCTCGATCTGGGCGGTCAGGCCAAGTTCGGCCCTGATGTCTTGTGGGTCGACGGCCCCGATGACTTGCAGGTTGACGCCAACCGCGGCCAGGCGTTTTACGCCGAGGTACGCCGCTACTGGCCGGGCCTGCCCGACGGCGCCTTGCTGCCCGGCTACGCCGGCATCCGGCCCAAGATC
>CANHDQ010000006.1 GCA_947459405.1 Comamonadaceae bacterium | reverse complement strand
CGCGGCAGACCTGCTCGTCGACGCGGCCGCCGTTCGTCGGCTCGGCAGGGGGGGCAGCCCGGCGGGCCGGGTGCCGCGGACGCGAGCGCGATGGGCCCTGGGCTGGCTCCTGCGCGCCGTGGTGCCAGAGGTGCTGCCGCGGGCACGCCGCCGCGCCCTGGCTACCGCTTTGAAGACGTGGTGGCGGGCCAACTCGATGCCGATGAGCAGGACCCGCAAGTCGAGCTGCCCAAGCGGGTGCTCGCGCCCCAACCCGAAAGCCCCAAGCTGCATAAAGTGCTGGCCCAGGCCGGTCTGGGGTCGCGGCTGGAGATGGAGCAGCTGATTTTGGAAGGCCGGATCTCGGTCAACAACGAGCCGGCGCACATCGGCCAGCGCATCCAGTTTGGCGATGCGGTCAAGGTCAATGGCAAGCCGCTGCGCGTGCGCATTGCCCCACCGCCGGCGCGTGTGATCGCTTATCACAAGCCAGCCGGCGAGGTGGTGACCCACGATGACCCGCAAAATCGTCCGACCGTCTTTCGCAAACTGCCCAAGCTCTATCAGGGCAAGTGGCAGTCGGTCGGACGGCTCGATCTCAACACCGAAGGCTTGCTGCTGCTGACCAGTTCGGGCGAGCTGGCCAACAAGCTGATGCATCCGCGCTTTGGCCTCGAGCGCGAGTACGCCGTGCGAGTCCTCGGCGCCTTGAGCGCGGTCGAAAAGCAGCGTCTGCTCGATGGCGTTGCGCTTGACGATGGCCCAGCGCAGTTTGGCACCATCGAGCAAGCCGGCGGCGGTGAGGGCGTCAACTGCTGGTACCGTGTCACGATTGCAGAGGGGCGCAACCGCGAAGTGCGGCGGATGTTCGAAGCGGTGGGCCATGCGGTCAGTCGCCTCATCCGGATTCGCTACGGCGCTTTCATGTTGCCCAGGGGTCTGCGTCGCGGCGCCTTCGTCGAACTCGACGAGCGCGACATCGCTCAACTGACCCGCGCCTTGCGTCAGGTCGAGGCACGCGATCCCCGCCCGCGCCCAGCTGCAGGCTCGTTTTCTGGCGGCAGGACCAAACCGGCCCAGGCGGCAGCTCTTGCCGAGGGCGCGGCTGAGGCGCCGAGCGAGGCTTTGCCCGGCACAGGGCCGGACCCCGACTTGCCGCAGGCCTTCGATGCAGACGGCCAGGCTGAGCCGATCGGGCCCTATGAATTTCAGCCCCCGCCAGGGCGCCACGAAGCCGGGCGTATCGATGGCGGCGGTGGAGGCGGTCGGCGCAAGCGCGCCCGTGGCAAGGGCCCGCGACCATCGACGCCGCAGCCAGGCTTTAACCTGGCCCAGCCGGGCGCAGGCCACAAGAAAGCCAAGCGGGGGGCGGCGCGTGGCAACACGGGTGGCGGCGGTGCGGGCCAGCCCGATCCCATGAAAACATCGTTCGGCTACATCGGTGCCGACACTTTTACCCGGCAGCGGCAGGCCCCTGGCCATGGCCGCGGTGGCAACCGTGGCCCGCGCAAGGGCGGTCGCGGCTGACCCCAGCAGTCTCAAGGCCATTGCGGGTGCGGGGAAACCCGCACCAATCCGGCTAAAATTCCGGGTTGCCCGCTGTGGGCCACAACTTTCGGAACCCTCAAGGAATTTTCATGTCGATCGAGCGCACCCTGTCCATCATCAAGCCTGACGCCGTGGCCAAGAACGTCGTCGGCCAGATCTACGCCCGCTTCGAGGCCGCCGGCCTGCGCATCGTGGCAGCCAAGATGGCCCATCTCTCGCGCGGTGAGGCAGAGGCTTTTTATGCCGTCCACAAAGCCCGTCCTTTCTTCAAGGACCTGGTTGACTTCATGATTTCCGGCCCGGTGATGATCCAGGTCCTCGAGGGCGAAGGCGCTATCCTCAAAAATCGCGACCTCATGGGCGCAACCGATCCAAAGAAAGCCGCTGCCGGCACCATTCGGGCTGACTTTGCCGACAGCATCGATGCCAATGCGGTGCATGGCTCCGATGCGCCCGAGACGGCGGCACAGGAAGTGGCCTTCTTTTTCCCCGGTATGAACGTCTATTCGCGCTGAGCGCGGTTTGGCCGATCAGGCCAGCTTGCGGCGGCGGGGCCCTTGTGGCCCCGTTTGCATTAGTCGGGCCGGTTTTTGCGTGCCTGCCTCTTGTTTTTCTGGCCATCGGCGCTACGCTTGGTCGCTGTGCAAAAGACGCCCCCCTTCGTGAGCATGAACCTTCTTGGCTTAGACCTGGACGCCCTGGCCGATTTCTGTGATGGGCTGGGCGAAAAGCGTTTTCGCGCCACCCAGCTGTTTCGCTGGATTCACCAGCGCGGCGCGTGCGACTTTTCGGCCATGACCGATCTGGCCAAGTCCTTGCGTGAAAAGCTTGCCGGCGCGGCCAAAATCCAGGCCTTGCCAGTGGTGTCCACCCAGCGCTCGGCCGATGGCACCATCAAGTGGCTGTTTGACGTCGGTGATGGCAATCTGATCGAGAGTGTTTTCATTCCCGAGACCGACCGAGGCACTTTGTGCGTCTCTTCACAGGCCGGGTGCGCCGTTGGCTGTCGTTTTTGCTCCACCGGCCACCAGGGTTTCAGCCGCAACCTGCACACCGCTGAAATTTTGGCCCAGCTCTGGTATGCCGAGCACACGCTGCGCCGCGAGCTCGGCCGGCAAGAGCGCGTCATCACCAATGTGGTCATGATGGGCATGGGCGAGCCTTTGCAGAACTACGCTCAACTCTTGCCAGCCTTGCGCGTGATGCTCGACGACCATGGCTATGGCCTGTCGCGTCGCCGGGTGACGGTGTCGACCTCTGGCGTGGTTCCCATGATGGAGCGTCTGGCTCAAGATTTGCCCGTAGCCTTGGCCGTCTCGCTGCATGCGCCCAATGACACCTTGCGGGACCACCTCGTCCCGCTGAACCGCAAATACCCGATTGACGAACTGCTTGGCGCCTGCGCCGCTTACCAGGTGCACGCCCCGCGCGATTTCATTACGTTCGAGTACTGCATGCTCGAAGGCGTCAACGACCAGATCGAACACGCGCAGGAGCTGGTCGCGCTGATGCGCCGCCATGCGGCCAGGGGCTTGTCGGCCAAGCTCAACCTGATTCCGTTCAACCCGTTTGCCGCCTCGGGCCTGCGGCGCTCGGCCGCGGCGCAGGTACAGGCTTTTGCCCAGGTTCTTGTCGACGCCGCAATTGTCACCACGGTGCGCAAGACGCGCGGGGATGACATCGACGCCGCCTGTGGCCAGCTTGCGGGCGATGTGAAGGACCGAACCGATGTGCAGCAGCGCATGTCCCGTCAGGGCATGCTGGCCGGCGTGCCGGTGGTCCAGGTGGCCAGCGCCCAGACCCGTTGAGGGCCGGATCGACATGAGCCTTCGCATGGCGGCCATCCTTGTGCAGGCAGCCCTGTTGGCCGCCTGCACTGCCGGGCCGGCGCCGCTGGCCGATCTGGTCACCGAGTCCGATCTGTCCGATGGCCACCGGCGGGCCAGCCTGCGGCTCGATCTGGCCAGCGCCTACCTGCAGCAGGGCCAGGCCAATGTCGCCCTCGATGAGGTCAAGCAGGCCCTGCGGCTGGCCCCTGACTTGCCTGCGGCCTGGAATCTGCGCGGGCTGGTCTACGCCCAACTCGGCGATCCGGTGCGTGCCGGGGCCAGCTTCGAGCGGGCGCTGGCCTTGGCCCCTGGCGATGCCGATAGCGCGCACAACTACGCCTGGCTGCTGTGCCGCCCGCCGCACGACGGCCCGCGCAATGCCCAGGCGCAGGCCTTGCTGCGCCAGGCTTTGGCCCAAAGCGGTTACGCCCAAGCAGCCCGATCTTGGCTGGTGCTTGCCCAGTGCCAGCAACAAGCCGGCCAACTCGATGGAGCCGCTGCCAGTCTCGCGGAGCTTGCTCGGCGCCAGGCCCAAGATGCGCAGACGCTGTGGCACGGTGCCCGGTTGGCGCGCAGGCTGGATAATGAGGGGCTTTTGACGCAATTTGGGCGTCAACTGCGCGATCGTTTCGGTCGCTCCCCTGAACGGGCGGCTTTTGAAAAAGGTGCTTGGGATGAGTGAGAACCAGGGCCAGGAGGGTGCGGCCACGGGCGCTGACAGCGCCGGCACCCTGATCAAGCGTGCGCGCGAGAAAGCGGGCTTGCATCCGGCGGTGTTGGCGCTCAATTTGAAGGTGCCGGTGCAGAGGATCCAGGCCTTGGAAGCCGACCGCCTCGATTTGCTGCCTGGGCCGGTTTTCACGCGCGCCCTGGCATCGAGCCTGTGCCGTCAGCTCAAGATCGATGCCGCGCCGGTGCTGGCCCTGTTGCCGGCGGCGGCCCAGAAAGATGTGGTGGTACCGGCTACGCTGAGCCGAACTTTTCGCAGCCCGGGCCACGGCAGCGCTGCACATGCCCGGCCTCGCCTGTCCCGGCCAGCGGCAATCGCGGGCGCGGCCCTGTTGCTGGCCGCCGTTCTGGTCTATGCCTTGCCGGGTCTGGACGTCTTTCGCCAGGCCACGCCGGCGATATTGGCCTTGCCTGCGCCTAAGGCTCCCGGCGTCGTGACCGAGACGGTTGCGCCTGTTCACATCAGCGCGACCTCGACCATGGCCGTGGCTGCGGCGGGAGCGGCTGGCGCTGGAGCCTCGTTGGCTGCGCCCGCAGCCTCGCCTGCTGCTGCACCCGTCAAAGCGCCGGCGGCTGCGTCGGGGGTCGTCGCTTCGGGTCCTCTGTCCTTTTCGGTGCAAAGCTCGACCTGGGTGGAGGTGGTCGACGCCTCCGGCGTCGTTGTGTTGCGGCGCGTGCTCAACCCTGGCGAGGAAGTCAGCGCCGCCGGTAAGATGCCGCTGCGGGTGACCGTGGGCAATGCCAGCGGCCTGCAGGCCAGGGTGCGCGGCGAGCTCAAGGATTTGCTGCCTCTGGCCCAGAACAATGTCGCGCGATTTGAGGTGAATTGATGTCTGCATGCCTTCCGATCGAAACGGCTCAGCCGCGTGCGCGGCGATCAGCGCAGGCGCGCATCGTGTGGGGCCCGCGTGTGGTCACCGTGGGTGGCGATGCGCCGGTGCGCGTGCAGTCCATGACCAACACCGACACCGCCGATGCAATTGCCACCGCGATTCAGGTCAAGGAGTTGGCCCAGGCCGGCTCCGAGGTGGTGCGCATCACGGTCAATACGCCCGAGGCGGCTCAGGCGGTGCCGCATGTGCGCGAGCAACTCGACCGCATGGGGATCGATGTGCCGCTGGTGGGCGACTTTCACTACAACGGCCACACCTTGCTCACGCAATACCCGGCTTGTGCCCAGACCCTGTCCAAGTACCGCATCAATCCCGGCAACGTGGGCAAGGGTGACAAGCACGACAAGCAGTTTGCCCAGATGGTCGAGGCGGCCATCCGATGGGACAAACCGGTGCGCATCGGCGTCAATTGGGGCAGCCTCGATCAGGAGCTGCTCGCGCAGATGATGGATGAAAACAGCCGCCGTGCGCAGCCCTGGCAGGCCCGGCAGGTGATGTACGAGGCATTGATCAGCTCGGCCCTGCAGTCGGCCGCACGGGCCGAGCAGTTGGGCCTGGCGCACGAGCAGATTTTGCTGTCTTGCAAGGTCTCGGGCGTTCAGGATCTGATTGCGGTCTACCGTGAGCTGGCTCGGCGCACCGACCATGCCCTGCATCTGGGCCTGACCGAGGCGGGCATGGGCACCAAGGGAACGGTGGCATCGGCCACGGCCTTGTCGATTTTGTTGCAAGAGGGCATAGGCGACACGATCCGCGTGTCGCTGACGCCGCAGCCGGGTGAATCGCGCACGCAGGAGGTGGTGATCGCCTCTGAGATCTTGCAGTCGCTGGGTTTGCGCATTTTTGTGCCCAGTGTCACTGCCTGTCCCGGTTGCGGCCGCACCACCAGCACCACGTTCCAGGAGCTGGCCAAGCAGATTGACGACTACCTGCGCCTGCAGATGCCGCTTTGGCGCAAGCAATACCCAGGTGTTGAACAGCTCAAGGTCGCCGTGATGGGCTGTATCGTCAACGGCCCGGGCGAGAGCAAGCATGCCGACATTGGGATCAGCCTGCCCGGCACGGGCGAGGCGCCGGCTGCGCCGGTCTTCATTGACGGCGAAAAGCGTCTGACCTTGCGCGGCGAGGGCATCGCCACCGAGTTCCAGGCGCTGGTGGAGAACTACATCCGCGATCGCTTCGGCGCCCCCGCCTGATCGTCCCAAGCATCCAAGCAGACGGGCTGCGACTGCACGCCCGCGAGGAAAAAATGGCTGAAAAACTCACTGCCGTCAAAGGCATGAACGACATTTTGCCGCCCGAGTCGGCGCGCTGGGAATGGCTGGAGGACACAGTGCGCTCGCTGATGGCGCGCTACGCCTACCGCAATATCCGCACACCCATCCTGGAGCACACCCGGCTGTTCGTGCGCAGCATCGGCGAGGTCACCGACATCGTCGAGAAGGAGATGTACTCCTTCGAAGACCGGGCCGACAAGCATGGCGATGCCGAGCACCTGACCCTTCGACCCGAGAACACCGCTTCGGTGGTGCGGGCCGTCTCTGAGCACAACTTGCTTTACGACGGCGGCAAGCGCCTGTACTACATGGGCCCGATGTTTCGGCGTGAGCGGCCGCAGCGTGGCCGCTATCGCCAGTTTCACCAGATCGGCGCCGAGGCCCTGGGCTTTGCCGGCCCCGAGGTCGATGCCGAGCTGATCTTGCTGGCCGCTGCGCTCTGGCGCGAATTGGGTCTGAGCGACTGGCGACTGGAGATCAACAGCCTGGGTCAGCCTGAGGAGCGAGCCCAGCACCGTGCCCAGCTGATCGCCTACCTGGAGCGTCATGCGGACAGGCTCGACGAGGAGGCGCGCCGGCGCCTGCACAGCAACCCGCTGCGCATTCTGGACACCAAGAACCCGGCCATGCAGGATCTGGTCAATGGGGCGCCGCGTCTGATTGATTTTCTCGGCGCCTCATCGCTGGCGCATTTCGACGCGCTCAAGGCCATGCTCGATGCCAACGGCGTGCCCTGGACCTTCAACCCCCGGCTGGTGCGTGGTCTGGATTACTACAACCTGAGCGTCTTTGAATTCGTCACCGACCGCCTGGGCTCCCAAGGCACCATCTGTGCCGGCGGGCGCTACGACTATCTGATCGGTCAGATGGGCGGCAAGGCCGCGCCGGCCGTCGGCTGGGCCCTGGGTGTGGAGCGGGTTCTTGAACTGCTCAAGGAGCAGGGCGCTCAGCCGAGCGAAGTGGCGCCGGCGGCATTTGCGGTCGTGCCCGATGCGCAGGCCCTGCCCCAGGTGCTGCAGTGCCTGCAAGCACTGCGCGCCGCCGGCGTGAGCGTGCAGATGCATGCGCCAGCAGGCGCCAGTGAAGGCATGGGCAGCATGAAGTCGCAGTTCAAGCGCGCCGATGCCAGCGGGGCGCGCTATGCCCTGATCTTTGGGCAGGCTGAACTGGCACAGGGCTGCGTGGCGGTCAAGCCGCTGCGCGGTGGGGCCCAGGAGCAGGTTCTCGAGCCCCTGAGTCAGGTCGACCAATGGGCGCCGCGCTTGCGCTGAGGCCCGGAGCGTGCGTGCATCGCCCATTCACGGCACCAGGGCAGCCGGGTTGATGCGCCTAGGCTTGGGCCGCGCGCCCCTACAATCGGGCCACTTTTGCGTGACCGGCTCGACCGCCGTTTTCCATCCCAGATGGTTCCACGCGCCCCTTTTCGCACGCAACGACCCCGTTTAAAGCACACATGGCCAGCCATCTCCACCTCGAAGAGCAGGAACAACTCGACCAGCTCAAGTATTTCTGGAAGCGTTATGGCAACGCCATCACCTGGCTGCTGATCGCTGTGCTGGGCACCTTTGCCGCCTACAACGGCTGGCAGATGTGGCAGCGCAAGCAAGGCGCCGAGGCCGCGGTCATGTACGACCAGCTCGAGGCAGCTGCGCAGGCGGGCGATCTGCCCAAGCTTGACCGCACGCTGGCTGACATGAAGGAGCGCTACGCCGGTACCACCTACGCCCATCAGGCGGCGCTGCTGGCAGCGCGCGTGTACTACGAAAAGGACAAGGCCGACACCGCAAAGGCGCAGCTGGCCTGGGTGGTCGAGAAAGCGGCCGATGACGGGCTGCAGGCGATCGCGCGCCTTCGTCTGGCCGGTATCGCGTTGGAGGCCAAGGCCTACGACGAGGCCCTGGCCCAGCTGTCGGCCAAGATGCCGGCTGCGTTTTCCGCTTTGGCAGACGACCGGCGCGGCGACGTGCTGTTGGCCCAAGGCAAGAGCGCTGAGGCCAAGGCACAGTACAACAAGGCCTATGCGGCGATGGACGAGCGGGCCGAATACCGCCGGCTGCTGGAAGTCAAACTCAACGCCTTGGGCGTGGACGTCACGTCGGCTGCGGAGAGTAAAAAGTGATGCGTCGGGTCTTGCCCGCGATCGGGCTGCCCCTTGTCGTGCTGGCCCTTGCGGCCTGCTCCACCGGATCGCCGCGCCCCAAGCCCGCCGAGCTGCCGCCGATCAACCCCACGATCGCGGCGCGACAGGTCTGGAAGGCTCAGCTTGGCGCCGTCGATTTCCCGCTAAGTGTGCGCGCTCGGCCGCAAAGCGTGGTGCTGGCCGGCGGCAATGGCACGGTGACCGAGCTTGAAATCAGCAGCGGCCGCCCGCTTTGGAGCGTCTCGGTGGGCGCTGCGCTGGCCGCGGGGGTTGGCACCGATGGCACGACCACGGCGGTGGTGACCCGCGACAATGAATTGCTGGCCTTGCGTGAGGGCAAGATCGTCTGGCGCCATCGCTTGGCCGCGCAGGCCTTCGCCGCGCCTTTGGTGGCCGGTGGACGGGTTTTTCAGCTCACGGCCGACCGTGCGGTCAGCGCCTTCGATGCCAATGGCGGTCAGCGACTTTGGGTGCAGCAGCGCCCCGGCTCTGAGCCGCTGGTGCTGCGCCAGGCGGGCGTTATGCTGCCGTATGGTGACACCTTGGTCGTTGGCGTGGGTGGGCGTCTGTCAGCCCTGAATCCGCTCAACGGGTCGGTGCGCTGGGACGCCGCTGTTGCCACAGCGCGTGGCATCAACGAAATCGAGCGTCTGGTCGACCTGGTCGGCCCGCCCGCGCGCCAAGATCCTCTGGTCTGCGCACGGGCCTTTCAGGCGGCTATTGCGTGCGTCGATGCGGTGCGTGGGGCGCTGCAGTGGAGCCGGCCAGCCGACGGCCAGGTGGGTCTGGCTGCTGACGAGCGGCTGCTGTTTGGCAGCGAATCGGACGGTGTCATTCAGGCTTGGCGCCTGACCAATGGCGACAAGGTCTGGAGCCACGACCACCTGCGTTTTCGCGATCTGACGGCTCCGGTGGTCATCGGCCGCTCGCTGGCCGTCGGGGACCTGCAGGGTTTTGTGCACCTGATTGCGCGCGAGGACGGCCGCGCGCTGGGGCGTCTGGCCACCGATGGCACAGCCATCGTGGCCGCACCCGTGCTGGTCGGCCAGACGCTGGTGGTGGTCACCCGCGGCGGCGGCGTGTTCGCTTTCCTGCCGCAATGATGCGGGTAAGTGGCCGCACGGTTTTGTACGCCCGATGAAACCCGTCCTGGCCCTGGTGGGCCGCCCCAACGTCGGCAAGTCCACTCTGTTCAACCGCCTGACCAAGTCGCGCGATGCCATCGTGGCCGACTTTGCGGGGCTGACCCGCGACCGCCACTACGGCAATGCCCGACTGGGCCGTCAGGAGTTCATCGTCATCGACACCGGCGGGTTTGAGCCGACGGCCGAGTCGGGCATTTACAAGGAAATGGCGCGCCAGACCCGACAGGCGGTCGCCGAGGCCGACATCGTGATCTTCGTCGTCGATGCCCGCGAGGGTCTGTCTGCTCAGGACCACGATATTGGCCACTATCTGCGCAAGCTGGGCAAGCCGACGCTGCTGGTGGCCAACAAGGCCGAAGGCATGAAGGCAGGCGCTCAGTTGGCCGAGTTTTTTGAGCTTGGGCTGGGCGAGGTGCTGCCCGTCTCGGCCTCGCACGGCCAGGGCGTGCGGGGCATGGTCGAATCTGCGCTCGAGCGCCTGGATCTGCCCGAGATCGAGGACGAAGACGATGCCTTGGGTGAGCCGCTGGTGGTCAAGCTGGCGGTGGCCGGTCGGCCCAATGTGGGCAAGTCCACCCTGATCAACACCTGGCTGGGCGAAGAGCGCCTGGTCGCTTTTGACCTGCCGGGTACCACGCGAGATGCGATCTCGGTGCCCTTCGAGCGCGATGGCCAGCGGTTTGAGTTGATCGACACCGCCGGTCTGCGGCGCAAGGGGCGGGTGTTCGAGGCGATTGAAAAGTTTTCCGTCGTCAAGACGCTGCAGGCCATCGAGGGGGCCCACGTGGTGCTGCTGCTCATCGATGCGACCCAGGGTGTGACCGATCAGGACGCCCACATCGCCGGCTACATCTTGGAAAGTGGACGCGCGGTGGTGCTGGCCGTCAACAAGTGGGACGCCATCGACAGCTACCAGCGCCAGACGCTCGAGCGCTCGATCGAGACCCGCCTGCCGTTCATGAAATTTGCATCACTGCACCGTGTCTCGGCGGTCAAGCGTCAGGGGCTGGGCCCGCTTTGGAAATCCATCGTACAAGCGCATGCGGCCGCCTTCCGCAAGATGTCGACTCCGGTGCTCACCCGCCTTCTGCTCGAGGCGGTGCAGTTCCAGCAGCCCCAGCGCTCTGGACTTTCGCGCCCCAAGATGCGGTACGCCCACCAAGGTGGCATGAATCCGCCGGTGATCGTCATCCATGGCAACTCGCTCGATCAGGTCAGCGAGTCCTACAAGCGCTATCTGGAGGGGCGGTTTCGCAAGGAATTCGACCTGGTCGGCACACCCCTGCGCATCCAGATGAAAACCGCGCAGAACCCCTACGCCGAAAAGTCATCGCCTTGACCCTACAGCCCGGCCGCACCGGGCTGTGGTAATGTGTCGATCCCTCACCACTTTTGAACACGGAACATATCGTGAGCAATAACAAAGGTCAGCTGTTGCAGGACCCCTTCCTCAACACTTTGCGCCGGGAACATGTCCCGGTATCGATCTACCTGGTCAACGGCATCAAGCTGCAGGGTCAGATCGAGTCTTTTGACCAGTACGTCGTGTTGCTGCGCAACACGGTCACGCAAATGGTCTACAAGCACGCGATTTCAACCATCGTGCCGGGCCGTGCGGTCAACTTCTCCACCGGCGAAGAAGGTCCTCCGGCCTGAGTTCCTTGCACGACTCCCCAAAAACCGGGCCGGCCGTGCTGCTGGTCGGGGTCGATTTCGGCCATCCGCACTTCGACAGCGAGTTACAAGAACTCGGCTTGCTTGCGCAAACGGCTGGTATGGCGCCAGTTGCCCGCGTGACCTGCAAACGCCGTGCGCCCGACGCGGCGCTGTTCGTGGGCAGTGGCAAGGCAGAAGAAATCAAGGCGCTGGCCCAGCAAAGCGGCGCCACCGAGGTGTTGTTTGACCAGTCGCTCAGCCCGGCCCAGCAGCGCAACCTCGAGCGCAGCCTGCAGTTGCCGGTCAATGACCGGACCCTGCTGATCCTGGAGATTTTTGCCCAGCGGGCGCGCAGCCATGAGGGCAAGCTGCAGGTGCAACTGGCCCGTCTGCAATACCTGTCGACCCGGCTGGTGCGTCGATGGTCGCACCTGGAGCGCCAGACGGGCGGTGCCGGGGTACGGGGCGGTCCGGGCGAAAAGCAGATCGAGCTCGACAAGCGCATGATCAACGAATCGATCAAGCGCACCAAGGAACGGCTGGCTCGCCTCAAGCGCCAACGGCAGACGCAGCGGCGCCAGCGCGAACGCGGCCAGGTGTTTACGGTGTGTCTGGTGGGCTACACCAATGCCGGCAAAAGTTCGCTCTTCAATGCGCTGGTCAAGGCACGCGCCTATGCCGCCGACCAGCTCTTTGCCACACTCGACACCACGACCCGTCAGCTCTATCTGGGCGGGGGCGATGACGGCGGTGCCACCGGGGCCTGCTCGGTCTCGCTGTCTGATACGGTTGGCTTCATCCGAGACCTGCCCCATGGCCTGATCGATGCCTTTGAGGCCACCTTGCAAGAGGCGGCCGATGCCGATTTGCTGCTGCATGTGGTCGATGCATCCCATGAGGATCATCTCGAGCAGATTGCCCAGGTCGGGCGCGTGCTGGCCGAAATCGGTGCCGATGTGCTGCCGCAGGTGCTGGTGTTCAACAAGCTCGATGCCCTGCCTGCCCAGCGGCGCCCCCAGCGGCTGCACGATCTGGTCGAGGTGGCCGATCCGCAGGGCAGGGCGCAGCGATCGCTCGAGCGGGTGTTTCTCAGCGCCCGCAGCGGCGAAGGCCTGGCGCCGCTGCGCCAGTTGTTGCTGCACCACGCCCGAGCCTGGTCCGAGGCCGATCGGACCCATGGCGGGCATGGGCAAAGCCCGCCGGACGGCGATCGGTCGCTCTATTTAGGCACAATGTCAGCATCAGAAGAAGAAAATCCCCATCCATCATGAATTCCAATCCGGTGTTGCAGACCTTCATGGCCTCCAGCCTTGGTCGTCGTTTGCGCGGCATGTTCAATCTCAACGATTCCCGCTGGGGGCGTGAAGACAGCGGCAATGCGTCGGGTCAGTCGCAGCCCGATGGCTCTGAAAGGCCAGCGGCGCCCGTACCGCCGCCGGCCTCACCCGTGCCGCCTGCCTCTGGTGCGCCGCAGCGACCGCGTCAGCCCCAGGGCTCGACCCAGGGACCGCCTGACCTCGACGAACTCTGGCGCGACTTCAACCGCAAGCTCGGTGGCCTGTTTGGCGGAAAAAAGGGCGGGGGACAGCGCCCTGGCAACGGCGGTGGCTCCGGCCGGGGCGGTTTTCAGCCGCCCGACATGAAAAGTGCGGGCCTGGGCGCTGGCCTGGTCGCCATCGTGGCCCTGCTCATCTGGCTTGGCACCGGCTTTTTCATCGTTCAAGAGGGCCAGCAGGCGGTCATCACCCAGTTCGGTCGCTACCACAGCACTGTCGGTGCCGGTTTCAACTGGCGCCTGCCGTACCCGATCCAGCGCCATGAAATGGTGGTCGTCACGCAGATTCGGTCGGTCGATGTGGGCCGCGATACTGTGATCAAGGCCACCGGCCTGCGCGACTCGGCCATGCTCACCGAAGACGAGAACATCGTCGAGATCAAGTTTGCCGTGCAATACCGCCTGAGCGACGCGCGGGCCTTCCTCTTCGAAAGCAAGGATCCGGCCGCGACCGTGGTGCAGGCGGCCGAGACCGCCGTACGCGAGGTGGTGGGCAAGATGCGCATGGATTCGGCGCTCGCTGAGGAGCGCGATCAAATCGCTCCGCGCGTGCGCAACCTCATGCAGACCATCCTCGATCGCTACAAGGTCGGCATCGAGGTGGTGGGCGTGAATCTGCAGCAAAGCGGCGTGCGACCGCCCGAGCAGGTGCAGGCGGCCTTTGACGATGTGCTCAAGGCCGGGCAGGAGCGCGAGCGCGCCAAGAACGAGGCGCAGGCTTATGCCAACGACGTGATTCCACGCGCCGTGGGCTCGGCGTCACGGCTGGGCGAGGAGGCGCAGGCCTACAAGTCGCGTATCGTGGCGCAGGCGCAAGGTGATGCCCAGCGTTTTCGCTCGGTGCTCAGCGAATACCAGAAGGCACCGCAGGTCACGCGCGAGCGCATGTACACCGATGCGATGCAGCAGATCTACAGCAACGTCAGCAAGGTGATGGTCGAGTCGCGCCAGGGCTCCAATCTGCTCTACCTGCCGCTGGACAAGCTCATGCAGGCCACCGGCCCTGCGGGCGCGGCCCCCGACGCAGCGCTTGCGCCCGTGATGCCGCCGGCGGGCACGGCGCCACCTGCCGCAGGCGCCGATCCGCGTACCCGCGACAGCGCCCGCACCCGCGACCGCGACGGCCGCTGAAGGAGTCACCGTGAACCGCATTGGATTATTCGTCTCCTCCGCCCTGGTGCTGCTGGGCCTGCTCAGCTCGTCCCTCTTTGTGGTGGACCAGCGCCAGTTCGGCGTGGTCTATGCGCTTGGCCAGATCAAGGAAGTGATCACCGAGCCAGGCTTGAATTTCAAGCTGCCGCCCCCCTTTCAAAACGTGTCCTACATTGACAAGCGCCTGCTCACGCTCGACAGCACCGACCCCGAGCCGATGCTGACCGCTGAAAAGCAGCGTGTCGTGATCGACTGGTATGTGCGCTGGCGCATTTCGCAGCCCAGCGATTACATCCGCAATGTGGGCCTCGACGAGCGCACTGGCGCCAACCAGCTCAGCCGCGTGGTGCGCAACGCCTTCCAGGAAGAGATCAACAAGCGCACGGTCAAGGATCTTTTGTCGCTCAAGCGCGAGCAGCTGATGACCGACGTCAAGACCGAGGTCCAGCAAGCGGTCAAGGGGACCAAGTCCTGGGGCGTGGAGATCGTCGACGTTCGTATCACCCGGGTGGACTATGTGGAGGCCATCACCGAATCGGTCTACCGCCGCATGGAGGCCGAGCGCAAGCGCGTAGCCAACGAGCTGCGATCGACCGGTGCGGCCGAGGGCGAAAAGATTCGCGCCGACGCCGACCGTCAGCGCGAGGTGACGGTGGCCAACGCCTATCGTGACGCGCAGAAGGTCAAGGGCGAGGGCGATGCCCAAGCCGCCCGTATCTACAACGAGGCCTTCGGCCGCGATCCGCAGTTTGCCCAGTTCTACCGGAGCTTGGAGGCCTACAAATCGAGCTTCAACAAGCGATCGGACGTGATGGTGCTCGATCCTTCGTCAGAGTTCTTCCGCGCGATGCGCAGCTCGGGCGCGCAAACGCCGCCAAGCCCGCCGCGTCGCTGACCGCCGGCCAGGCCTTGGACAGCAGCACGATCTGGCAGGCGCTGGCGCTGGTCCTCGTGATCGAGGGCCTGTTGCCGCTGCTGGTGCCTGGCCGCTGGCGCCGCACCTTCGAGCAGTTGCTGCAACTCAACGACGGGCAGCTGAGATTTTTTGGGCTGCTCAGCGTGGGCCTTGGCCTTGCGGCGCTCTGGCTTTTGAGCTGATCGCCGGTTGGCACCAGCTCGACTCAATACCTATCGCGCCAGGGGCAGCCTGGCTTCGCTTGGGCACCCGAGGCAGCGGCGCCGCCACAGCCGGGCTGTCGCGCCGCAGTGACTGGGGCGCGGCCGGTACAATGCCGCCTTTAACAGCTCTTCTGTACGCCGCATGCCCGCCTGGTCTTCGTCTTGGCAATTGCCAGACCAAATTGCCGACGTCCTGCCTTCCGAGGCGCGGCACATTGAAGAGCTCAGGCGGCTGCTGCTCGACAGCGCCCGCGTCTACGGCTACGAATTGGTGATGCCGCCGCTGCTCGAGCACCTCGAGTCGCTGCTCACCGGCACGGGCGAGGCCCTGGGCTTGCAAACCTTCAAGCTGGTCGACCAGCTCTCCGGCCGTACCCTGGGTTTGCGCGCCGACACCACCCCGCAGGTGGCCCGCATCGACGCCCACCTGCTCAACCGTGCCGGAGTCACTCGCCTGTGCTACTGCGGCCCGGTGCTGCACACCCGCGCCGACCGTCCGCATGCCACCCGTGAGCCGCTGCAGTTTGGCGCCGAGATTTTCGGCCATGCCGGTCTGGAGGCCGATCTGGAGGTGCAGTGCCTGGCCATCGAATGCCTGCGCGCTGCCGGCTTCGGGCCGCTGCAGTTGGACATGGCCGACGTGCGCATCGTCAGCGCCGTGTTGGCCGATGCCGCCATCAGCCCTGCCATGGTGGGCCGTATCCACGCCGCACTGGCGGTAAAGGACGCGTCCGGGCTGGCCGAGTTGTTGCGCCAGCAGCGCGCTGTGCCGGCGCGCGCAGCCCAGGCGCTGCAGGCGCTGCTGCAGTTGCACGGCGACCGGACGGTGTTGGCGCAGGCCCGCAAGGCACTTGCCGGCATCGAAGGCGTGGCCACTGCGCTCGATGAGATGGAACGTCTGGCCGATCACCTGGGTGGACTCTTTGGCGATTTGACCCTGAGCTTTGATCTGGCCGATCTGCGCGGTTATGCCTACTACAGCGGCATCCGCTTTGCCCTGTACGGCCGCGGCGAAGAGCTGGCGCGCGGCGGTCGCTATGACGAAGTCGGCGCCATCTTCGGGCGCAAGCGGCCTGCTGCTGGCTTCAGTCTTGACCTCAAGGAACTGGTGGGCGTCCTGCCCGCCCCTGGGCTGCGGCCGGCCATACGCGCGCCGTGGAGCGAGGATCCGGCCTTGCGCCAGACCATCGCACGCCTGCGCGCGCAGGGTCATACCGTGGTGTGCGTTTTGCCCGGTCACGAGCACGAGGTCAACGAGTTCGACTGCGACCGCGAGCTCAGCCAGGTGGCCGGGCACTGGGCGGTCACGGCCCTGGATCGCGCCGCTTGAGGCGGCGCTTGTTTTTCTCCAACCAAGCATCAAGATGACACAAACTCAAGGCGCCAGCGCGGGCCGCAACGTGGTGGTCGTGGGCACCCAGTGGGGTGACGAAGGCAAGGGCAAGTTGGTCGACTTGCTGACCGAGAAGTCGCAGGGCGTGGTGCGCTTCCAGGGCGGCCACAACGCGGGCCACACCTTGGTGATCAACGGAGTCAAGACGGCTTTGCACCTCATCCCCAGCGGCATCATGCGACCGGGGGTCAAGTGCTACATCGGCAATGGGGTGGTGCTGTCCGCAACCAAGCTACTCGAGGAGATTGAGGGGCTTGAGAAAGCCGGTGTCGAGGTGCGCTCGCGCCTGCGCATCAGCGAAAGCTGCCCGCTGATCTTGCCATTTCACGCAGCGCTCGATATCGCCCGTGAAGCGGCCAAGGAAAAGGCGGGCATCGCCAAGATCGGCACCACGGGTCGCGGCATTGGCCCTGCCTATGAAGACAAGATCGCCCGCCGTGCGCTGCGCGTACAGGACCTCAAGCACCCCGAGCGCTTTGCCAGCAAGCTGCGTGAACTGCTCGATTTGCACAATTTCGTGCTCACCCAATACCTGCATGCGCCGGCGATCGACTTCGAGGAGGTCTACGCTCAGGCCATGCTGCAGGCCGAGCAGATCCGGCCCATGATGGCCGACGTGTCGCGCGAGCTCAACGAAGCGCATCGGGCCGGCGCCAACCTACTTTTTGAGGGCGCGCAGGGCACTTTGCTCGATGTGGACCACGGCACCTATCCCTTTGTCACCTCCAGCAACTGCGTGGCCGGCAATGCGGCGGCGGGTGCCGGTGTGGGCCCGGGCCTGCTGCACTACGTCCTAGGCATCACCAAGGCCTACTGCACCCGCGTTGGCGGCGGCCCCTTTCCCACCGAGCTCGACTGGCAGACACCCGGCACCGTGGGCTACCACCTGTCGACCGTTGGCGCCGAAAAAGGCGTGACCACCGGACGCAGCCGGCGCTGCGGCTGGTTTGATGCTGCTTTGCTCAAGCGTTCGGCCCAGGTCAACGGCTTGAGCGGACTGTGCATCACCAAGCTCGATGTGCTCGACGGCATCGCCGAGCTCAAGCTGTGCGTGGGCTATCGACTCGATGGCCAGAGCATCGACATCTTGCCCATGGGCGCGGACGACATCTCGCGCTGCGAGCCCGTCTACGAAACCCTGCCTGGCTGGAGCCAGAGCACGGTGGGCGTGACCGACCGCTCCAAGCTGCCCGAACAGGCGCGGCGCTACCTGCAGCGCATCGAGGAGACCACGGGCGTGCCAATCGCTATCATCTCGACCAGCCCCGACCGCGATCACACCATCGTTTTGCGCGATCCATTCTTGGCCTGATCCCATCCCAACGACCCGACGCCCAGGAGACCTCCGCCATGTTGACCGAAGACGGCAAGCACCTGTATGTGAGTTACGACGAATACCACAACCTGATCGAAAAGCTCGCCATCCGGGTGCATCAGTCGGGCTGGCAATTCGACACCATCTTGTGCCTGGCCCGAGGGGGCATGCGCCCCGGCGACATCCTCTCGCGCATCTTTGACAAGCCGCTGGCCATCATGTCGACCAGCTCCTACCGTGCCGAGGCCGGTACGGTGCAAGGCGCGCTCGATATTGCGCGCTACATCACCACCCCCAAGGGCGAGATTGCCGGCCGGGTGCTGCTGGTCGATGACCTGGCCGACTCGGGCCACACCTTGCGTGCCGTGGTCGAGCAGTTGCGCAACAACTACAAGCCCATCACGGAGTTGCGCACTGCCGTCATCTGGACCAAGGGCGTGTCGACCTTCAAGGCAGACTATTCGGTCGACGAGCTGCCCACCAACCCCTGGATCCACCAGCCCTTTGAGAGCTATGACGCGATGCGTCCGCAGCAGCTGCTGGAGAAGTGGAAGATCTGAGGCTCTGGGCGCATGCGCGCCACCGGTGCGCCTCATCGACGCGCCTCATCGGTGGGTCCCATCGGTGCATCGTCAAGCCTCGATCAGCGACGCTGATGGGGGCGCTGGATTTCCAGTTGACGTTTTACCGATGATTCTTAACGGGCGGCCTGGCCTGCGCATCTCTTAAGATGCACCCCATGCCAGACCTCACCACCGAACTCATACACCACCCCTACCGCCCGCCCGCGGGCTTCGATGCGATCACGGCGCCGGTGCACAAGGCTTCGACCGTGATTTTCCCCAGTGTGGCGGCGCTGCGCGCGCGCGACTGGACGCATGAGAGCGGCTACACCTACGGGCTGGCCGGCACGCCCACGAGTTTCATGCTCGAAGAGCGCATTGCCACGCTCGAGGGCGGCCGCTACTGCGCGTTGGCCCCCAGCGGCCTGGCCGCCTTGACGCTGGTGGACATGGCTTTTTTGTCGGCCGGCGACGAGGTGCTCATCCCCGACAACGCCTACGGCCCCAAGAAGGCGTTTGCCCAGCACGAGCTCAAGAACTGGGGTATCGGCTGCGTGTTCTACGACCCCATGGATCCAGCCGATCTGGCCGCACGGCTGACCCCCCGGACCCGCCTGGTCTGGCTGGAGGCGGCTGGGTCGATCACGCTGGAGTACCCCGACTTGCCGGCCCTGGTGGCCGCGGTCAGGGCCTATGGGCAGCCGCATCCCCGCGGCATTGTCACCGCGCTCGACAACACCTGGGGCGCGGGCATCGCGTTTTGCGCCTTCGACATGGGAGTTGATGTGAGCGCACATGCGCTGACCAAGTACCCCTCAGGCGGAGCCGATGTGCTGATGGGCTCGGTGGTCACGCGCGAGCGCGACCTTCACCATCAGCTGCTCCAGTGTCACGGCCGACTCGGGCTGGGCGTGGCGGCCAATGATGTGGAGTTGATACTGCGCGGCTTGCCCTCGACCGCGATCCGCTATGCCGCCCAAGACGCGACCACCCGCGCTCTGGCGCATTGGCTGCATGGCCAGCCTTTTTTCCAGCAGGTGTTGCACCCGGCCTTGCCCGATTCGCCCGGTCACGCTTTCTGGCAGCGCGATTGCACAGGCGCGGCCTGCTTGCTCACGCTGGCCTTCAAGCCCGCCTACAGCCAGGAGCAGGTCGACCGTTTTTGCGACAGCCTGCAGCTGTTCAAGATCGGGCACAGCTGGGCTGGACCCATGAGTTTGTGCGCCGTCTACCAGGCCAGCAGCATCCGAAGCCGCCCCTGTGCCTACCAGGGCCCGCTGGTGCGGCTTTCGATTGGCTTGGAGTCCGTGCAAGATCTTCAGGCCGACCTCGAGCAGGCTTTGGCCAGAATCTGACGTCGTGTGGGCTCAGGCCCCTGGCGTTTGGCCCGTTAACACTGGCTCTGGCCTCGGTCGGCGGGCACTGCACGGCTCAGGTTGATTGCTCCAACATCTGCCGAGCCAGCTCCGCCATGGCCTGTGGGCTCTCGTCGCGGGCCGTCAGCGTGGCGGCCTGGGCATAGCGGCTGAAGTTGCGCTGCATGGAGGCCAGGTAGGTTGGGTCATAGTGCTGCCGCAGCAGCTGGCGCACCACCTCGGCGGTGTCGCCCGCGCGGGCCAACGCTTGCCATTGGCGCACGGTGGGGCCGCCACGCACCTGAACCAGGGTGTCGAGCCGCTCGCAGAAGAACTCAGTGTCGCGCACGAAAAAATCGTAGTCTTGCATGAGCAGCCGCACCCGATGGGGCTCGTCCAGTTCGAGCCGCAGGCAGTCGCTGGCACGCATGGCCGTGATCAGGCTGTCGGGCACGGCGACATTGCCCACCTTCTTGCTTTCGCTTTCCACGTACACGACCCGGTCGCCCGCAAACTGGCTCAGCGCATGCCAGACGGCCGTGTCGAAAGCTTTTTGAGAGGGCTGGCTTTGCCCTGGCAGCAGGCCGAGCACGGAGCTGCGGTGGCGCGCCAGGCCTTCGAGGTCAAGCACCTGCGCGCCCTGCGCGGCCAGCGCGTGCAAAAGGCGGGTCTTGCCCGAGCCGGTGGTGCCGCAGACCACGCGCCAGCGCAGCCTGGCCACCTGCTTGGGCAGGTCGGCCAGCAGCGCGGTGCGAAAGGCTTTGTAGCCGCCCTCGATGAGGCTGACGCGAAAGCCGATCTGATCGAGCACCAGTGCCAGTGAGCCACTGCGCTTGCCGCCGCGCCAGCAGTACAGCAAGGGGGCCCAGTCTTTGGGCTTGCCCAGCACCTCGCGCTCGATGTGAGCGGCGATGTTGCGCGCCGCCATTACGGCGCCGAGCTTCTTGGCTTCGAAGCCGTTGATCTGCTTGTAGTCGGTGCCGATTTGCTGGCGCTGCGCATCGTCAAGCGTCGGCCAGTTGATCGCACCGGGCAGGTGGTCTTGGGCGTATTCAGAAGGCGAGCGGGCGTCGATGATGGCCGAGAATTGATTGAGTTGTCCGAGCGCCTGCTCGGCCGCGATGGGCTGCAGGCTCACTTGATCAGCTTTCTGAGCTCGGCCCAGACGTTGTCGAGCATGCGCGGCTGGGCCTGCTCATTGGGATGGATGCGGTCGGCTTGAAACATCTCTGTCGGATCGGGCCGGTCGGCCACACCCTGCAGAAAAAATGGCACGAGTGCGCTTTGGGTCTGGCGCGCCACTTTCGCGTACAGGGACGTAAAGTCGGCGCTGTACTTGGCGCCGTAATTGGGCGGCATCTGCATGCCCAGCAGCAGCACCTGGGCGCCGGCCTTGCGACTGGCCTGGGCCATGGTGCGCAGGTTATCCTCTGTCATGTTGAGCGCCAGGCCCCGCAGCGCGTCGTTGCCGCCCAGCTCAATGACCACCACTTGGGGTCGGTGTTGGCTTAGCAGGGCTGGCAGGCGCGAGCGCCCGCCGGAGGTGGTGTCGCCACTGATGCTGGCGTTGACCACGCGTGCACCTGGCCTGTGCTGGGTCAGGCGTTGCTGCAGCAGCGCCACCCAGCCGGTGCCTCGCCCGATGCCGTACTCGGCGCTCAGTGAGTCGCCCACCACCAGCACGGTCGCAGCGCCCGTGGCCGTGCCCGTGGCCTGCGCCCAGCCTGCGCCCAGCAGCAGTGCGGCGGCCGCAATCAACGCCATTCTGCGGTCGGACTTTGACCCGCCCAGGCGTGGGCTTGCTGCCAGCTTGCTACAGTGGCCGTATTGGCGGTGCCACCCCGGGCGCCCAGTCTGCTTGATGCTCAAGAACCCATCCATGTCTTTAACCGATCGTGCCGGCACCGGGCCAGCCGTGCATCCGGCTGCCGATGGCGGCGGCGCCATCATAGCCGTCGAGCATGTCTTCAAGACCGTGTCCGATTCCACCGGCACGCTGACGATACTGCGCGACATCGACCTGCGTTTTGCGCCGCGGGAGACCGCTGCCATCGTGGGGGCATCGGGTTCGGGCAAGAGCACCTTGCTGTCCATCATTGCCGGGCTCGACACACCCAGCCAGGGCACGGTCAGGCTGGCCGGGCAGGACCTGTTTGCCCTGAGCGAGGACGAGCGCGCGGCCTTGCGCGCCCGCCAGATCGGTTTTGTGTTCCAGAGCTTTCAGCTTATGGCGCACATGAGCGCGCTTGAAAACGTGATGCTGCCCCTTGAGCTCGCCGGTGTGCGCCAGGCGCGTGCGCAGGCGGCGCAGATGCTCGAGCGGGTGGGCCTGGGCCAGCGCCTGGGCCACTACCCGCGCGTCCTCTCCGGTGGCGAGCAGCAGCGGGTGGCGCTGGCGCGCGCTTTCGTGGTCGAGCCGGCCGTGCTGCTGGCCGATGAGCCTACGGGCAGCTTGGACTTCGCCACCGGTGAGACCATCATGAATCTGATGATGGCGCTCAACCAGGAGCTGGGCACGACCCTGATTTTGGTTACCCACGATCCGCACCTGGCCGCACGCTGCCACAGGCGCATCACCATCGAGGCCGGCCGTGTCGCGCCGAGCTGATCGGGGCTGCCGGGACGCCTTGAGCCCGATGGGCTCCGGGGCCCTGTCGCGGTCATAATCGCCGGGTGTCGTCAGCCGTCAAAGTCCTGTTTGGTTTTCATGCCGTGAGCGTGCGCCTGAAGACCGCGCCGCAGTCTGTGCTGGAGGTCTTTTTTGACGCCTCCCGGCGCGATGCCCGCATGCGCCAATTTCTCGACCGTGCACGCGAAGCCGGCGTGCGCCTGATCGAATCGGACGGCCTGCGCCTCGCTAAGCTCTGCGGCAGCCATGGTCATCAGGGCGTGGTGGCGCGGGTGGGGGCGATCGAGCAGCATCATTCGCTCGACGCCTTGCTCGAACAGCTAGAGGCCGATGCCAGGGTGCCGCTGCTGTTGGTGCTCGACGGTGTGACCGACCCGCACAATTTGGGCGCCTGTCTGCGAGTGGCCGACGGGGCTGGCGCGCATGCGGTGATCGCGCCCAAGGACCACGCGGCAGGCATCAATGCCACGGTCGCGAAGGTGGCCAGTGGCGCGGCCGAGACCATGCCTTATTTCATGGTGACCAATTTGGCGCGTACCTTGGGCGAGCTCAAGGAGCGCGGTATTTGGTGCATCGGCACCAGTGACGATGCGCCGCAGTCCATTTACGAGGCCGATTTAAAAGTGCCGCTGGCGCTGGTGCTCGGCGCCGAAGGTGCGGGCCTGCGACAGCTCACGCGCAAGAGTTGTGACGCTCTGGTGAGCATTCCCATGGCCGGAGCGGTGGAAAGCCTCAATGTGTCGGTGGCCAGCGGCGTGTGCCTTTATGAGGCGCTGCGTCAGCGGCGCTGAGCGCCGGCCCAAGCTTCAGGCCAGAAAGAATGCACCGGCCAGTGCGCCGGCGCCCAGCAGCCACAGGATGTGCAGCCGTGTGCGCCACACCAGCACCGTGGCCACCGCGGCAATCAGCCACACCGGCCATTGGCCCGCCGTCGCGGCACCGGCGCTGGCCATGATGGTGCCGGTGGCAATGAGCAAGCCGATGACCGTGGGCGCCAGGCCCTGCTTGAAGGCGCGGATCAGCCGCATCTGGCGGTGCCGGTGCAACCACTGGCCAGTGGCATACATCAGCAGCGAACTGGGCACCATGATCCCGCCCAGGGTGAGCAGGGCGCCCAGGGGCGCCAGCCAGCCCCCACCCGCATTGAGCCCGACGTGCCAGCCCATGAGCGCGACAAACAGGATGTTGGGGCCAGGAGAGGCCTGGGCCAGCGCCACGCTCACGTTGAACTGCTCATCGAGCAGCCACTGCTGCCGATCGACCAGGTAGCGGTGCATTTCGGGCAAGGTGGTGATCGCGCCGCCGACGCCCAGCAGCGACAGCAGGCCAAAGTGCAGCATCAGCTGCAGCCAGTCCATCGGGGTCAAGCTGATCATCGCTGGCCTGGCTCAGGGTTCGAGTCGGCGCCAGGCCAGGCCCATGCCGGCGGCCCCGAGCACCAGCAGCACCCACACCAGCGGAAGGCGCAGCCAGGCCATGGCGGCAAAGCACAGGCCGCCGAGCAGCAGGCAGGCCAGGCGTCCGAGCACATTGCCACGCAGGCCCGCGATGAGCTTGATGCCGGTGGCGGTAATCAGACCGGCCGATACGGCGGCCATGCCGCGCAGTGCGCCAGCAACAGCCGGATGGTGATCGATCTGGCCGTAAAGGCTGATCAGGCTGCAGACGATGAGCAGCGGCACCGTCAGCATGCCGGCCACCGACGCCAGTGCGCCGCGCCAGCCAAAATGCCTTCCGCCGAGCACGATGGCCATGTTGATCACGTTCGGGCCGGGCATGATTTGCGCCACCGCCCACTCCTGCGTGAACTCTTCGCGTGTGAGCCAGCGCTTTTTCTCGACCAGCTCGCGTTGGGCCACCGCCAGCACGCCGCCAAAACCTTGCAGCGCCAGCCAGCTAAACGCGACAAAGAGCTCGCGCACCGATCTCGGCGCGACCGTTTCGGCGGCAGCGCACGACGGCTCGCCCGTGGCGGGCTGCGCGTGCGCCTGGCTGCTGCTCGCTTCCGTGCCCATGGCTTGGGTGCGGGTCTGCCCGGCCCTCACACCGTCATGCCGCCGCTGACTTCGATCACCGCACCGTTGATATAGCTCGCCTCGTCGCTGGCCAGGAAAGCGTAGACGTTGGCGATTTCTTCGGCGCGGCCCAGGCGCTTGAGCGGCACGCGTGCCTCCATGCCCTTGAGCACGTCTTCGGGCATGCTCGCCAAAATAGGGGTCTGGATAAAGCCGGGCGCTACGGCGTTGACGCGCACCCCTTTGGGTCCGAGCTCGCGGCTCCAGGTCTTGGTAAAGCCGATCACGCCAAACTTGCTGGCCGCGTAGTTGGTCTGGCCGAAGTTGCCGTAAATGCCGACCACCGAGCTGGCGTTGAGAATGACCCCTGAGCCCTGGTCCATCATCGCCTGGGCCACCGCTTGCGAGCAATGGAACACGCCGCGCAGGTTGACGTCGATCACGCGGTCGAACTGCGCCTCGGTCATCTTGACCAGACGCGCATCCTGCGTGATCCCGGCGTTGTTGACCAGCACGTCAATGCGGCCAAAGCGTTCGCGCACCTTCGCCACCACCGCATCAACTTGGGCCCGGTCGGTCACGTCCATCACGAAGCCTGCCGCTTGCGCGCCCGCCTGGAGGCAGGCTGCAACGGCCTCGTCGATGGCCGACTGCTTGACGTCACAGACGATCACGGTGGCGCCTTCCTGGGCGAACTTCAGCGCGCAGGCCAAGCCGATACCCTGACCAGCGCCCGTGATCAGGCTTACTTTGTGTTCGAGTCGTCCCATGGTTTTTGTCTCAGAAGGCAAGGCGTCGGGCGGCATCGCCACTTGGGCCGATGCCGATGGAGGCAAGCGATAGCAGCCTGCTCGAGTTTAAAGCCCGCACCGTGGGGCAGGGCCGGTTGGCCGCATCGCCGAGCAAACTGCGCGACACCCTGGGCGCAGATGCACGGCAGCGCGCCACCCGTCGAGGCCGCACACCGGCCCGATCTTGGGCTTGGGCACGCGCGGCGGTGGGTGCGGGCTGCGACCGTCGAGGCAGGCGGTCAGCAGGAGCGCCAGCGTCGCGGCCAGCGCCAGGCGGCGCATCGACCGCCAGGGTAGGGGTTGGGCATCCCGACTCGGCATGCGGTCATCATCGCCAAGGGCCCGGACAAGAGGCGTCGGTGCGCGGCGGCAAACCCTGTAAGGGGCGGCGCATGCACCGCCGTCTTCAGTCTCTGCTTTGGGTGCTTGCCGCAGCCCTTGAAAGCCGATGTCCGTCCTGATTTAGGGGGCAGCGGGGCGCTTGTCGGTCTGTTACAGGCTGCCGGCCTAAAATCCAGGGCTTCTTCGGGTCCCCATGACCGCCTACGCCGACGTTTCCCTTTTTCCACGCGATGCCAAGCCGCTGACCAGTTATCGCAAGTACTGGGCTCAGCGCTTTGGCACGGCGCCGTTTTTGCCGATGAGCCGGCGTGAAATGGACGAGCTGGGCTGGGACAGCTGCGACATCATCGTCGTCACCGGCGATGCCTATGTGGACCACCCGAGCTTTGGCATGGCCGTGATTGGCCGCATGCTCGAGGCCCAGGGTTTTCGCGTGGGCATCATCGCCCAGCCCGACTGGCAATCGGCCGACCCGTTTCGGGTGCTGGGTCGGCCCAACCTCTTTTTTGGGGTGACCGCCGGCAATATGGATTCGATGATCAACCGTTACACGGCCGATCGCAAGATCCGCAGCGACGACGCCTACACCGCGGGCGGTGCGGCGGGCAAGCGGCCCGATCGCGCCGCGTTGGTGTATTCGCAGCGCTGCCGCGAGGCCTACAAGGACGTGCCCATCGTCATGGGCGGCATCGAGGGTTCACTTCGGCGCATTGCGCACTATGACTACTGGTCGGACAAAGTCAGGCGCAGCATCGTCATCGATGCCAAATGCGATCTGCTGCTCTACGGCAACGCCGAGCGCGCCATCGTGGAGATCGCCCATCGGCTGGCTGCGCGTGAGCCGATCGAGACCATCACCGATGTTCGCGGCACGGCTTTTCTGCGCCGCAGCGGCGATCCCACGGCAGACGGCTGGTTCGAGATCAATTCGACCAGCGTGGACCTGCCCGGGCGGGTGGATGCGCATGTCAACCCTTACCTCATGATTTCGGAGCAGGCGCGCGAGCAGGGCGCCAGCTGCGCCCGCGAAGACGAGGCGCAGGCGGTGGCCGATGCGCAGAACCGTCAGGTCAAGGCCTTGAAATTTGTACGGGACGCTGCGTCTGGATTGCCACGGGGCTCAGCCCCTCGCCATGACGGGCCTATGCGCTCCGGTTCTGGCAGCGACGAGGTTCTCGTCACGGCGAGCGCCGAAGGCGTGCGGCAGGCCATCTCGGCGCCCAAGCCGCCTCCCCGCGAGCGCTCGGTGATCCGCCTGCCCAGCTACGAGCAGGTCAAAAGCGATGCGGTCCTCTACGCTCATGCCAGCCGGGTGCTGCATCTGGAGACCAATCCGGGCAACGCGCGTGCCCTGGTGCAGGCGCACGGCGAAGGCCCCAGCGCCCGCGATGTGTGGATCAACCCGCCACCGATCCCGCTGACCACGGCCGAGATGGACCATGTGTTTGACCTGCCCTATGCGCGCTCACCGCATCCGGTCTACGCCGATGACAACGGCAGTCACGACCACGCCACCAAGATTCCGGCTTGGGAGATGATCCGCTTTAGCGTCAACATCATGCGCGGCTGCTTTGGTGGTTGCACCTTTTGCTCGATCACCGAGCATGAGGGGCGCATCATCCAGAGCCGATCGGAAGATTCGGTGATCCGCGAGATCGAGGCCATTCGCGACAAGGTGCCGGGCTTTACCGGCACGATTTCTGACCTGGGCGGCCCGACTGCCAATATGTACCGCATCGGCTGCAAGTCGCCCGAGATCGAGGCGGCCTGTCGCAAGCCCAGCTGCGTCTACCCGGGCATCTGTTCGAACCTCAATACCGACCACTCGGCCCTGATTCGCATGTACCGCCGCGCCCGCGGCATCAAGGGCATCAAGAAGATCCTGATCGGCTCGGGCCTGCGCTACGACCTGGCGGTGCAGAGCCCGGAGTACGTCAAGGAACTGGTCACGCACCATGTGGGCGGGTATCTGAAGATTGCGCCGGAGCACACCGAGGGTGGGCCGCTGTCGAAGATGATGAAGCCCGGGATCGGCAGTTATGACCGGTTCAAGCAGATGTTCGAGAAGTACTCGCTCGAGGCGGGCAAGAAGCAGTACCTGATTCCTTACTTCATCGCGGCGCATCCGGGCACCCGCGACGAGGACATGATGAACCTGGCGCTGTGGCTCAAGAAAAACGGCTTTCGCGCCGACCAGGTGCAGACGTTTTATCCCAGCCCCATGGCCACGGCCACGGCGATGTACCACACGAACAAAAATCCCTTGCGCAAGGTCACGCGCTCGAGCGAGGCGGTGGACATCGTGCGCGGAGAAAAGCAGCGGCGCCTGCACAAGGCTTTTTTGCGCTACCACGACCCAAACAACTGGCCGCTGCTGCGCGAGGCGCTCAAGGTCATGGGCCGGGCCGACCTGATCGGCAACGGCAAACACCATCTGATCCCGACCTTCCAGCCGCTGACCGATGGCAGCTACCAGAGCCCGCGGCGCGCCAACAGCACGGCCTCGCCGGCCAAGTCGGTGGCGGCCAAAGCCCGTCCCGCACAGCCCCGCAAAGGCCTGCTGCTTACCCAGCACACCGGCCTGCCACCGCGCAAGCGCAGCTAAGGCGCGCCCAGATCCGCCTGACCTGAGCGCTGCGGGGGGCACACCAGAGGAGGCGCCCGCAAGGCCAGGGCATGGGCCCGAAAGCGGTCCAGGCCTAACGCAGGGTCAACAGGGGAATGTCCTTGGCCTCGGACAAGGCAGTGAGCTGCTTTCTCGTCTGGCCGCTCAAGAATCGGGCAATGGCCTGTGCCACTTCGGGTTTGAACAGGTCCTTGACCGGGTGCGAGATGGGCACGGTGGCCGCTTCGCACAGGCGCTGTGCAAAATGCGGCTCAAGTGCGGCCACCGCAACGCGACCGTCTCGGCAGGGGTAGAGGCCGTAGCCGGCATGCGCGCCACCCACCGGGCCGTCGGGCGTGGTCATCTGCCACTGGCGCGGCAGAGCCAGCCACGCGGCCGCATCCGACAGGGCCACCTCGTGCAGGCTGCCTCGGCCACTGATTTTTTGCTGCAGCACGGCCTTGAGCGCCGCCTCGCTGGCCATCAGGGCGCCGCCCATGTCGGCAAACAAGCTGGCGGGCAACTGCAGGCCCGTGACCAGGCCAACTTCAGCCTGGTAGGTCAGATCATGCCCCGGCACCTCGGCCAGGGGGCCGGGTGCGCCAACGATCTGAACCAGGCTCAGTTGCGGATGGCGTTTGCGCAGCGCGCTCCACGCCAGGCCAAGTTTGGACAGGGCCGAGGGACGAAACGAGGTAAGCAGCACATCGGTGGTGGACAGGCGCTTGTGCAGGTCCAATTGCCCCTTGGGATTTTTCAGATCAAGCGTGATTTCATGCACGCCGGCGTGAAGCGTGGCGTAGCCGGAAGCGGTGTAGGCCTTCATGGCGTCGCCCGCCGGCGGGTTGATCTTGGTGCAATGCGCGCCCATGTCGGCCAGACGGCGCAGCGCCGCCGGTCCGGGCAGGTTCAGGGCCAGGCTGATGATGCGTATGCCCTTGAGGGGCTTGGGGGGGCGAGTTCTGAGGTTCTGCGGCGCATTCATAGCGCCAATTTACCCCAGCGCTGGGGACTCGCCAAAATTGAGCGGCAGCCCGACATAGTTCTCGGCCACCGAGTGCAAGGCGGCCTGGGAGTGGAACAGGTAGTCGAGCTCGGCCTCCTGTAGCTTTTGCCCGATCTCGCCATTTTCAGGAAAGCGGTGCATCAGGCTGGTGAACCACCAGGAAAAGCGCTCGGCTCTCCAGATGCGGCGCAGGCATCGGTCAGAGTAATGGTCGATGCCTGCGCTGCTGGCGCTTGTGTAGAACTCCGTGAAGGCCTGGGCCAGGTACTTGACGTCGGTGGCAGCCAGGTTCAGACCCTTGGCGCCGGTCGGCGGCACGATGTGGGCTGCGTCACCTGCCAGCAGCAGGCGGCCAAAGCGCATCGGCTCGGCCACGAAGCTGCGCAGGGGCGCGATGCTCTTTTCCAGGCTGGCGCCGGTTTGCAGTTCCTCGGCCGCTTGTGGGTCCAGGCGCAGGCGCAGCTCATCCCAGAAAGCCTGGTCTGACCACTGTTCGACGCGGTCACTCAGGGGCACTTGCAGGTAGTAGCGGCTGCGGGTGTGGCTGCGCTGCGAGCACAGCGCAAAGCCGCGCGGGCTGTTGACGTAAATGAGTTCGTGGTGAACCGGTCGGGTGTCGGCCAGCAAGCCGAGCCAGCCAAAAGGGTAGACCTTCTCGTATTGCGTGATGGCGCCCTCGGGCACGCTGGCGCGGCAGACGCCGTGAAAGCCGTCGCAGCCGGCGATGAAGTCGCAGTGCAATTCATGCGTCTGGTCGCCCTTGCGCCAGCGCACGGTCGGCGTGCGGCCGTCAAAGTCGTGGATGCTGACGTCATGCGCCTCGTAGACCGTGAGCAGGCCGGCTTGGCGCCGGGCGTCCATCAGGTCGCGCGTCACCTCGGTCTGGCCGTAGACCATGACCTGCTGGCCGCCGGTCAGGGCATGCAGGTCGAGCCGGTGCCGCTGGCCTTTGAACAACATGTCGAAGCCGGCATGCAAAAGGCCCTCTTGGTGCATGCGCTGGCTGACGCCCGCCTCGTCGAGCAGGTCCATGGTCACTTGCTCGAGCACGCCGGCGCGGATGCGCCCGAGCACGTAGTCGGCGCTTTGGCGTTCGATGATGACCGCATCAATGCCGGCACGGTGCAGCAACTGTCCGAGCAAAAGTCCGGCAGGGCCGGCACCGACGATGGCAACCTGGGTGCGTGTGGGGATCATGTGCGCTCTCTGGGTGGGTGCCGGGCCGGGTGGAGGGTTGCAGGCTGGCATGAGTTAAGGGTGCGAGCTTAGGACGCGCGGGCCCCCCGATCCAGCGCTGGTATCGAAATGCGTGCGATAGTCGGTCAGATTGTGCGATCATCGCGCAAATGATGGAGATGTGACGTGAAAACGAGCCCGCCGGCGATCGCCAGAGCCGACTTGATTGAGGGCATGGCCAAGGGCATGGCCGTGCTGGAGAGCTTTGATGTGCAGCGACAGCGTCTCAATGCTTCGCTGGCTGCCGAGCGGGCCGGGATCACCCGCGCGGCGGCGCGGCGGCATTTGCTGACACTGGCCCATCTGGGTTACCTGGACAGCGACGGCCGCTATTTCTGGCTCTCGCCCAAGGTGTTGCGCTTTTCGGGCAGCTTTCTCGCCTCATCGAGGTTGCCCAGGGCGGTGCAGCCGACGCTCAACCGCTTGAGCGCGCAGACGGGCGAATCGTTCTCGGTGGCCGTGCTCGACGGCCATGAAGTGGTGATTGTGGGGCGCAGCGGTTACACGGCCAGCTCTGCCGGTGCGCCCGGCGTGAGTTCGCCGCGGGTGCAGGCCTACGGGCTGCACCTGGGGGCGCGCTTGCCGGCACATGCCACATCGACCGGGCGTATGCTGCTGGCCGGTCTGTCGGCCGCGCAGCTCAAACGCTGGATCGACGAGCGGCTGATGGACGGCAGCCTGCCGCGCTTGACCGCCCACACCTTGACCCAGCCGGCTGCCTTCAAGCGCGCGCTGGCACAGGCGCGGCGCGACGATTACTGTGTGGCGCGCCAGGAGCACGAGTTGGGCGTTCATGCCCTGGCCGTGCCACTGCGCGACGCCCAGGGGCGCACGGTGGCCGCGCTCAATTGGGTCAGCTCGGCCGATCGCATGCAGGAGCCGGCGCTGCAGCGCGAATGGTTGCCCTTGCTGCTCGATGCCGCAGCGCAGTTGCGACCTTTGCTTTGACCGCTGCGCCAAGAAAAAGCCGCCGGGCCCTGCGGCGCCGGCGGCTGTCAACTCTTCATCAGGAAACTGCAATGCCCTCGAGATCCAGGGGCAGGAACCGGGTGTCAACAGGTCTTCGAGCTTCGCTGGTCTTGCAAAAAACTCAGAACAACTGTCAACTCGGGTCCATGTTAGGGCCTGCCCGCAGCCAAATCCCTAGTGGTTTCACCCGAGCTTTGGGCGTCGGGCGTGTAGGTTGATCGCCCGGCTCCCCAGGTCTTGCGCCGGCTCGTCAATGCCACAGCCGACGCGGCGGCTCGGATCCTTCGCACAGGTGGCCCCGGTTATACTGCGCAATCGTCGGAGTGTGGCGCAGTCTGGTAGCGCACCTGCTTTGGGAGCAGGGGGTCCAAGGTTCGAATCCTTGT
>CANHDQ010000005.1 GCA_947459405.1 Comamonadaceae bacterium | reverse complement strand
TCGTGACTTGGCATTCCTGAGCTGCGGTGAGGCCGCTGGGCTGGGCTGCCTGGCTCCGCGAATGTCCCCCGAGTTGGCCTGGCGGCCACCTCTCCTCCTTTATTTCGCTTCGCCAGGCAACCCAGGCCAGTGGCCAGGCGGGGTGCTATGGGTGTTTGGGTGGTGGGCTGTGTGGCGAGCTCGTGACTTGGCATTCCTGAGCTGCGGTGAGGCCGCTGGGCTGGGCTGCCTGGCTCCGCGAATGTCCCCCGAGTTGGCCTGGCGGCCACCTCTCCTCCTTTATTTCGCTGCGCCAGGCAGCCCAGCCCAGCGGCCATGTGGGGTGGTGTGGATCTTGGGGGCGGGGCCGAGGTCGGTGTTTAGCTCGGCCGTCTTAGAGCTTTGGGCGGTGGCGCTGTGCGCAGCGAAATAAAGGAGGAGGACCGGCGCCAGCCGGGCCGGGGGACATTCGCGGAGCGCAGTGCCGCCGCCCAAAGCTCGCGTTCAGGGTTGGGCGGAACTTCAATGCCCTGCTAAAGCGAGGCCTCGGCCGGCCCCTGCCACTTGAAACGCGGCTGGCGCGCCCCGTTCACCTCGACTTCTTCCAGAAACATCGCTGCCGGCCGCACCCACAGGCCGCGCTGACCGTAGAGCGCGCGGTACAGCGTCATGGGCTCCAGCGTCTCGCTGTGTCGCACCGTCCCCAGCACCTGGTAGGGCAGGCCCTTGTAGTGCAGGTACAGGCCGGGCGGGGTTTCGATCAGGGGTGGCAAGTCGTGGTCAGACATGGCGGGCAGTTGTGGGGGCTTGGTTCGGACGCGGTTGGGAGCGGGTGGGACAATGGCGCCATGCATCCTAAGGCTCTTTTGGACACCGCCGCCGATCTGCTCAAGCAGGTGCTGCGTTTCGATCACCCGGCTGACGCCGTCCTGTCGCGCTACTTTCGCGAGCACCGGTTGGGCCCGCGCGAGCGGGCCACGTTGGCCGAGACGGTTTATGCCGTGCTGCGCAAGAAGATTTTGTTCACCTATCTCGCTCAGTCGGGCAGCGGTGCCCTGGAGCGCCGTTTGGCGATCCTGGGCTTTGCGGCCGAGCGCGATTTTTTGATGAGCGCCCTCCAAGGCGCCGAAAAGCAGTGGCTGCAGCATTGCGACCAGGTCCGTCCCTCTGAGCTCATGGACCTGCATCGCCACAATCTGCCGCAGTGGCTGGTCGATCCGCTCAAACAGCAGCTCGGCGATCAGTTCGACGCCCTGGCCGACAGCCTGAGCCGCCCGGCCGGGCTCGATTTGCGGGTCAACGCGCTCATGGGCAAGCGTGCCGAGGTGCAGCAGGCGCTGTCTCGCCTGGGCATCGCCAGCGAGCCTACGCCTTACTCTCCTTGGGGCTTGCGTCTGCAAGACAAACCGCCGCTGACCAGCCTGGAGCTGTTCAAGAAGGGCGTGATCGAGGTGCAGGACGAGGGCTCGCAATTGCTGGCCATGCTCCTCGATGCGCACCGCGGCGAGATGGTGGTGGACTTTTGTGCCGGCGCCGGCGGCAAGACGCTGGCCATCGGCGCCTGCATGAGGAGCACGGGTCGCCTGTACGCTTTTGATACGTCGGCGCACCGGCTCGATGCGCTCAAGCCGCGGCTGGCGCGCAGCGGCCTGTCCAATGTGCACCCGGTGGTCATTGCGCACGAGCGCGACGAGCGCATCAAGCGCCTGGCCGGCAAGATCGATCGGGTGCTGGTCGATGCCCCCTGCTCGGGCCTGGGCACCTTGCGCCGCAACCCCGACCTGAAGTGGCGCCAAAGTCCCCAGTCGGTGCAGGAGATGGCGCTCAAGCAGCAGGCCATATTGGCCAGCGCGGCCAGGCTGGTCAAGTCTGGCGGCCGTCTGGTTTACGCCACGTGCAGCCTGTTGCGGGCGGAGAACGAGGCCATCGCGCAGGTTTTTGCCGATCAGCATCCTGACTTCGAGTCGCTGCCGGCTGGGCCACTGCTGGGAGTGCTGCCGGCTGAGCAGACTGCGGGCTTGTGCGAGGGGCCGTACCTGCGCCTGTGGCCGCACCGGCATCAGACCGATGGCTTTTTTGCCGCCGCCTGGCAGCGTCGCTGAACCCCTCTGCCCGCCGGTTTATCCCAGCTGCTGGCCTCTTGCTCTGCTCAAAAGTGCACATAAAGACGTTATTTAGACGAAATTAAAGAATTTTTCGCCATTTATGCCTGTTTTCGGGCCGGCCAGGATGGGCTGCTGCGGGTCCAGGGCCTACAATGAGTACTATCTGGTGGTAATCAGCGCGGGGGGCGCTGTCCGCCGGGCGTACAAGGATGCATGATGATCTTGTTTGATGCGGCGCTCGACTGGCTGGCCCATGGGCTCTGGAATGTGGCCTGGTGGCAGATCGTGTTGTACACGCTGGCCATGACCCACGTCACCATGATCAGCGTGACCGTGTTTCTGCACCGGCACCAGGCGCATCGCTCGCTGGACCTGCACCCGATTGCTTCGCATTTTTTCCGCCTTTGGCTGTGGCTGACCACCGGCCAGGTGACCAAGGAGTGGGCCGCCATACACCGCAAGCACCACGCCAAATGCGAGCAGGAACAAGACCCGCACAGCCCGCATGTCCACGGCATCAAGACGGTGCTTTTGCGCGGTGCTGAGCTCTACCGGGCAGAGTCGAAGAACAAGGAGACCATGGCCCGATTTGGCCACGGCACGCCCGACGACTGGATCGAGCGCAACCTCTACACCCGCTATTCTTGGCAGGGTGTGGGCCTGATGATGATCATCAACCTGGCCCTCTTTGGCATCGCCGGCCTGGTGGTCTGGGCGGTGCAGATGGCGTGGACGCCCATCATGGCTGCCGGCGTCATCAACGGCGCCGGTCACTACTGGGGTTACCGCAACTTTGAGGCGCCCGATGCCAGCACCAATCTTTCGCCCTGGGGCATCGTTATTGCGGGCGAGGAGTTGCACAACAACCACCACACCTACCCCACCTCGGCCAAGCTCTCGATCAAGCCTTACGAATTTGATATCGGCTGGATGTACATCACGCTGCTCAAGTCTGTCGGTCTGGCCAGTGTGAAGAAGGTGCCGCCGCGGCTGCAACTGGGCAGCGTACAGCCGGTGGCCGATGAAAAGACGCTCGAGGCTCTCATTGCCCACCGCTACGAGGTGATGGCCGGCTTTGCGCGCGAACTGCGCCGTTCGGCGCACACCGAACTGGCCGCGCTCAAGGCGCGCCAGGCCGATGTGTCGGTGCTCAAGACCGCCGCCCGGTGGCTGCACCGCGACGAAGACAAGGTGCCCGAGGCGGTGCGGGCCCAGGTGGCCCGGGCACGCGCCGAGCATCCTGTGCTCGACAAGATGGTGACCATGCGCGAAGAGTTGCGCCAGCTCTGGCTGAGCACCTCGTCGTCTCGCGAGCAGCTCGCCGCCGACCTGCAGGGCTGGTGCCAGCGCGCAGAGGCCAGCGGCATTGCGGCCTTGCAGCAGTTCTCGCAAAAGCTGCGCGCCGCCCGCGCCTGAGGCGGTTGGGCTCGGGGCCCAGCCAGGGCTTCCTAAAGTTTGCCGTTTGAGCCCATTGGGCCTTCTCCAGGGGCTCTGAAACGAGCCCCGCGCGGCTTCAGGTCGACCAGATCCGCGGCGCCGGCGCCTCCAAATCCCAGGCACCGCGGCGCCAGACCTGCCAGATCCGCCGCATCAGGTCCATCGCAGGCTCTACCAGAGGCGCCAGCACCCGCAGCAGCAGCACGTGCTCATTGGGCGCCGTGACGCCTGAGGTGGCCGCCAGGGCGTGGCCGCCCAGGGTCGATCGCGCCAACTCCAGCAGGTGTTCGCGCCGATCACGCGCCATGGCCGAGCCGCACAGCACAAAGAGCGTGCCGATGCAGCGCTGGCCGGCCAGTGCGAGCGGGCTGTCCAGCAGGGCCGTGTCGCTGGCCTTGAGCAGTGCGCGTTCGAGCCAGATGCCTTCGAGCTCGAGGTGCTGGCGGAACTGACCGGCCACGAAAGGCCGGCCGGCGCCAGGCAAGCCCAGCGCGGTGACGTCCCAGCCGATCAGCTCGGCGCCGGCTCCAAGCTGCATGTGCAAGCGGTTCTCGGCCAGGCAGCCGCTGTAGCACAGGGCTTCCAGGGGCAGCCATTCGAGCCGTGCCCCGGGCTCGAGCAGCAGGCTGGTGCGCTGCAGTGCCGGCTCGCCCATTGAGCGGTAAAAGCGCGTTGCACCAGGGGTGGTGATGAGCCCGTGGGCGCCCGTGCCTACCTTGACCGCGATGTCGAGCGTGTCACCGCCGACCAGCCCGCCTGGCGGGTGGACCAGCACGTTGTGACAGATCGCCTCGCCCTGCGGGTAGAGGCTTTGCAGGATGCGCAGCGGGCCTTCGTGGGCAAAGGCCGCGACGCTGCGGCCGTCTTGTAGCCGGTAGTCGAGTGTGAGTTTGGCCTGCCAGGTCATGGCTGGGCAGTGTACGCGTGCAGGCTCAGCGCTCGAACCCTGCCGGCGGCAGGGGCAGGGCCGTTTTGTAGCGCACCTGCTTGAGCGCAAAGCTCGAGCGGATTTTTTCCACGCCCTCGATCGGCGAGAGCTTGTCGAGAATGAAGCGCTCGAGCGCGGCCATGTCGGGCACCGCTACCCGGATCAGGTAGTCCGAGTCGCCCGTCATCAAATAGCACTCCATCACCTCTTCGTACTCGGCCATGCGCCCCTCGAACATGGCCAGCGCCTCCTTGCTTTGGGTGCGCAGGCTGATGTTGATGAACACGTTGAGCCCCAGACCGAGCTTGCTCGCGTTGACCAGGGCCACGTATCGGCTGATCACACCGGCGGCCTCCAGCGCCTTGACGCGGGCCAGGCAGGGGGAGGGCGAGAGGTGGACCCGGCGGGCCAACTCGACATTGCTCAGGCTGCCGTCGTGTTGCAGTTCGGCAAGCAGGCGCAGGTCAATAGCGTCGATTTTCATGCTGAAATTTTAACTAAATCAGAATTTAATGCTTTAAGAACTGGGTTTTTGCGAAATTAAAGCATCACCTTCTGTCCGGGATTCAATACAGTTCGGGCATTGCAAGGAGACTCGCCATGAACGCCCCCACGTTAGCCGGCTGGCTGCAAATGCCTGCCCTGGGCCAAGACCCCGATCCCCAGGAGACCGCCGAGTGGCTTGATGCCTTCGCTGCGTTGGTGCAGTCCGGCCAGGACGGCGGCGAGCGAGCGCGTCAGATTCTGGACCTGCTGGTGGCCCGCGCGCGGGCCATGGGCACGCGCTGGCAGCCCGACCTGAACACGCCCTACGTCAACACTATTGCAGTGGACCAGCAGCCGGTGTTTCCGGGCGATCTGGCCATTGAGGAGCGTCTGGCCTCGCTGATGCGCTGGAATGCATTGGCCATGGTGGTGCGGGCCAATCAGGCCTACGGCGATCTGGGCGGGCACATCGCCAGTTACGCGAGCGCCGCCGATTTGTTTGAGGTGGGCTTTAACCATTTCTTTCACGCCCGTGATGCGCAGCACCGCGGTGACCTGGTGTTTTTCCAGCCGCACAGCGCGCCGGGCGTTTATGCCCGCGCCTTTCTGGAGGGACGCCTGAGCGAACAGGAACTGGCGCATTACCGCCAGGAGATTGGCGCTGTGGCGCGCGGCACGCGCGGGCTGCCGAGCTACCCCCACCCCTACCTGATGCCCGACTTCTGGCAGTTTCCCACCGGCTCAATGGGGATAGGCCCGATCAGCTCCATCTATCACGCCCGCTTCATGCGCTACCTCACGCACCGCCAGTTGCTCGATTGCTCGGGCCGCAAGGTCTGGGGCGTGTTTGGCGACGGCGAGATGGACGAGCCCGAGAGCATGAGCGCGTTGACCCTGGCTGCGCGCGAGAACCTGGACAACCTGGTGTGGGTGGTCAACTGCAATTTGCAGCGCCTCGACGGCCCGGTGCGCGGCAATTTCCGCATCATCGACGAGCTCGAAAAGCTCTTTGCCGGCGCGGGCTGGAACGTGATCAAGCTGGTCTGGGGCAGCGACTGGGACGGCTTGTTCGCCCGCGACCAGTCGGCCGCATTGTTGCGTGCGTTTGCGAGCACGGTCGACGGCCAGATGCAGACCTTTGCCGCCAACGACGGGCGCTACAACCGGGAGCACTTCTTCGGCCAGAACCCGGAGCTGGCCCGACTGGCCCAGGGCATGACGGACGATCAAATCGACCGGCTCAAGCGCGGCGGTCACGACCTGGTCAAGATCCACGCTGCCTACGCCGCAGCCGCCGCCCACAAGGGGCAGCCCACCGTGATCCTGGCGCATACCAAGAAGGGCTATGGCATGGGCTCGGCCGGTCAGGGCAAGATGACCACGCACTCGCAAAAGAAGTTCGACGAGCAGGAGTTGATCGAATTCAGAAACCGATTCAACCTGCCGCTGAGCGACGAGCAGGCCAAGGGCCTGGCTTTCTACAAGCCCGCGCCTGAGAGCCCCGAGATGCAGTATCTGCACGCGCGCCGCCAAGACCTGGGCGGCTATCTGCCCAAGCGCCACACCGACTGCGAGGCGGTGCCGGTTCCAGCGCTTGAGAGCTACGCGCAATTTGCGCTGCAAGCCGGCGGCAAGGAAATGAGCACCACCATGGCCTTTGTGCGCATGCTGGGCAATTTGCTCAAGAGCCAGGCCCTGGGCCCGCGCATCGTGCCCATCGTGGCCGACGAGGCGCGCACCTTTGGCATGGCCAACCTGTTCAAGCAGGTGGGCATCTATTCGAGCGTGGGGCAGCGTTACGCGCCCGAGGACATCGGCTCGGTGCTCAGCTACCGCGAGGCGCTGGACGGGCAGATTCTGGAGGAAGGCATCAGCGAGGCCGGGGCGATTGCCAGCTGGACCGCCGCAGCCACGGCCTACAGCGTCCATGGCGTGGCGATGCTGCCTTTTTATATCTACTACTCGATGTTTGGTTTTCAGCGCGTGGGCGATGCGATCTGGGCGGCCGCCGACCAGCAGCCGCGCGGCTTTTTGCTCGGTGCCACATCTGGGCGTACCACGCTGGGCGGCGAGGGTTTGCAGCACCAAGACGGCAGCAGCCATTTGTGGGCTGCGACCATTCCCAATTGCAAAGCCTATGACCCGGCTTTTGCTGGCGAACTGGCTGTCATCCTGGCGCACGGCATGCAGGAGATGATGGTCGAGCAGCGCGACGTGTTTTATTACGTCACCCTCATGAATGCCAACTACGCCCAACCCGATCTGCCCGCCGGTGTGGCCGATCAGGTCATTCGGGGCTGCTATGAGTTCGGCCGTTATGGGCCGGTGCTCAAGACCCGCGCGGCCTCCAACCGTGAAGTGACTTTGCTGGGCTCGGGTGCCATCCTCACCGAGGTGATTGCCGCAGCGCAGTTGCTCGCAGCTCAGGGGGTCAGCAGCACGGTGGTCAGTGTGACCAGCTGGAGTGAGTTGGCCCGCGACGGGCAGGCTTGCGAGCGTGCGGCCCTGCAAGAAGGCGCAAGCCGCACGGCGTATGTGGCCGAGCAGCTGGCCTCTACCCGCGGGCCGATCATTGCGGCCACCGACTACGTCAAGGCCTTGCCAGAGAGCATCCGGGCCCATTTGCCCCAGGGGCGCCGCTACCTGACCTTGGGCACGGACGGTTTTGGCCGCAGTGACACAAGGTCACAGCTGCGCGAGTTTTTTGGGGTCGACGCGCAGAGCATCGCCAACGCCGCGCTACACGCTCTGGGTTCAAGCGTGCAAGAAGACCCGCGCCTTGCGCGGTGAAACGAGCAGCTTTTCGCCTTCTTTCAAACCGAGTTCGTCAAAGCGATCCGCACTCATGTGCGCCTCCAGGGCCTGCTGCGGACCTTGGGCATTGGCCTCTAAGCCGATCTCCAGGCGGGCCAGTGGGCCGACCACGATCGCCCGCTGCAGCTGGGCCACCATGCCGCTGGCGCCCGATCGGTAACGCTCGACCTGCAGCTCGTGGGGGCGGACGTAGGCCATGGCTTGTGCGTTTTGTGCTTGTCGGTGTTCGGGTGCGTCCAGGGCCAGGCCATCGAGGTGCAGCAGGCCCTCATGGGCACGGCCGTGCAAGAGGTTGACGTCGCCTAAAAAGCCATACGCGAAGGGGCTGGCCGGATGGTCCCAGACCTGCTGGGGCGTGCCCACCTGTTCAATGGCGCCCTGGTTCATGAGCACCACCCGGTCGGCCACCTCCAGAGCCTCCTCCTGATCGTGCGTGACGAAGATGCTCGTCACCTCAAGCTCGTCGTGCAGCCGTCGCAGCCAGCGGCGCAGCTCCTTGCGCACCTTGGCATCGAGCGCGCCAAAGGGCTCGTCGAGCAGCAACACCTTGGGCTCGACGGCCAGCGCCCGGGCCAGCGCAATGCGCTGGCGCTGACCGCCCGAAAGCTGCGACGGGTAGCGATCGGCCATCGACTCCATCTGTACCCGCTTGAGCAGGTCTGCGACCCTGGCTTTGATCTGCGCCGAGCTCGGCCGCTGGCCGCGCGGCTTGATGCGCAAACCAAAGGCGATGTTTTCAAACACCGTCATGTGCCGAAACAGGGCGTAATGTTGAAACACGAACCCCACCTGGCGATCGCGCACATGCACATCGGTGGTGTCTTTACCCGCAAACAGAATGCGGCCTTGGTCAGCGCTTTCAAGACCGGCGATGATGCGCAGCAGCGTGGTCTTGCCACAGCCCGACGGTCCGAGCAGCGCCATGAGCTCGCCGCTTTGGACGTCCAGATTGACGCTGCGCAGGGCTTGGTAGTTGCCAAAGCGTTTGGAGATGTGGCGAATTTCAAGGCTCATGGATGGCTTTCTTCAGGACGTCCGCACCGATCGGGCGGCAGGTTCGCCGCGGCCTTGAGCTCGCGCTCATGGAGCCAGTGCACCGTGCTTTGCACCGCCAGGGTCACCAGCGCGAGCAGCGCCAGCAAAGACGCGACGGCGAAGGCGGCAACCGATTGGTATTCGTTGTAGAGAATTTCCACATGCAGCGGCATGGTGGTGGTTTGTCCCCGGATATGCCCCGACACCACCGAGACCGCGCCGAACTCGCCCATGGCGCGGGCGTTGCACAAGATCACGCCATAAATCAGCGCCCATTTGATATTGGGCAGCGTCACATGCCAGAAGGTTTGCCAGCCCGTGGCGCCGAGCACGATGGCCGCCTGCTCTTCATCGCTGCCCTGCGCCTGCATCAGCGGGATCAATTCGCGGGCGATGAAGGGCAAGGTCACAAACACCGTGGCCAGGACGATTCCCGGCACCGCAAAGATGATCCGAATGTTGTGCTCAGCCAGCCAGGGGCCCAGCCAGCCCTGTGCGCCAAAGACCAGCACGTAAATCAGACCGGCGACCACGGGCGAGACCGAAAACGGCAAGTCAACCAGGGTGGTCAGAAAGGCCTTGCCGCGAAACTCGTATTTGGCAATCGCCCAGGCCGCCGCCACACCAAACACCAGGTTGAGCGGCACGGCGATGGCGGCGATGAGGAGCGTCAAACGAATCGCCGACCAGGCGTCGGGCTCCTGCAGGGCCTGCCAGTAGGCGCTCCAGCCTTTGCGCAGCGCCTCTGCAAAGACGGCTGCCAGCGGCAGCATCAGGAACAGCACCATGAAGCCGAGCGCCAGCGTGATCAGGCACCAGCGGCCCCAGGGCAATTGGCTGCGGGCTCGGGCGCGGCTTGGGCGCTGGACTGCGCCGCTTGTTGCAGGGGCGTTTGTTGCAGGGGCGCTTGTGGTGGCGGCACCGCCCGTAGTGAGGACTGTCGCCGGGTTCATGACCTGCGCCTTTGCCACGCCTGCAGCGCGTTGATCAGCAGAAGCAGCACAAACGAGATCAGCAGCATCACGGTGGCCACGGCGGTGGCGCCGGCGTAGTCGTACTGCTCGAGCTTGCCGACGATGATGAGCGGCGTGATTTCAGAGACCATGGGCATGTTGCCTGCAATAAAAATCACCGAGCCGTATTCCCCGATGGCGCGTGCCAAGGCCAGCGCAAAGCCGGTCAGCAGCGCGGGCGTGAGCGTCGGCAGGATCACCCGGCTGAAGGTTTGCCAGCGTGTTGCGCCCAGGCAGGTGGCCGCCTCTTCAAGTTCTTTCTCGAGGTCCGCGAGCACCGGTTGCACAGTTCGCACCACAAACGGCAAGCCGATGAAGATCAGTGCGATCACGACCCCGTTGGGGTTGAACGCCAGTTGCACGCCCATGGGCTCGAGGTACTGGCCGATCCATCCATTGCCTGCGAGCAAGGCCGTCAGTGCGATACCTGCGACGGCTGTGGGCAGGGCGAAGGGCAGGTCGACCATGGCGTCGATGATTCTTTTGCCGGGAAAGTCGTAGCGCACCAGCACCCAGGCCAGCAGCAGGCCCATGACCGCATTGACCGTGGCGGCGATTAGCGAGGCGCCAAAGGTCAAGCGATAGGCCGCCAACACCCGCGGTGCAGTCACCGCGTCCCAAAACTGTGGCCAACTCAGGGACAGCGTCTTCAGGACCAGGGCCGACAGCGGGATCAACACCAGCAAGCTGAGGTAGAGCAGCGTGTAGCCCAGCGTGATCTTGAAGCCGGGCAAGACCCGCGTGGCGGTGTTCATGGTTCAGCGCTGACCAAAGATCTTGTCGAACTGGCCGCCGTCGTTAAAGTGCACCTTCTGCGCGTTGGCCAGCGAGCCGAAGTACTGCTCGACGGTAAAGAGCTTGATGGGTTTGAACACGGCGCCGTGTCTTTTCAAGACCGCTTCGTTGTGCGGCCTGATGTTGTGCCGCGCCGCAATTTCCTGGCCTTCGGGCGAATACAGAAAATCCAAATAGGCTTGGGCTTGCGCGGCTGTGTTTTTCTTTTTGACCGTGCGCTCAACGATGGCCACCGGGTTTTCTGCGACGATGGAGACCGATGGATGGATGGCATCGACCTTGCTGCTGCCAAATTCTTTGTCGACTGACACCACCTCCGACTCGAAGGTCACCAAGACATCGCCGATGCCTCGCTGCAGGAAGATGCCGGTGGCATCGCGTCCACCGCGGGCCAGGACGGGCACGTTCTTGTAGAGCCTGCTCACAAATTCGGCTGCTTGCGCGTCGCTCGCGCCTTTGCTGCGTGCATAGCCCCAGGCGGCCAAATACGCCATGCGGCCGTTGCCGCCGGTCTTGGGGTTGACCACCACCACCGAGATGCCGGGCCGGGTCAGGTCGTCCCAGTCCTTGATGCCTTTGGGGTTGCCATTGCGCACCAGAAACAGCATGGTCGAATGGGTGGGCGCGGCGTTGTGGGCAAAGCGTTTGCGCCAGTCCTTGTCCACCACGCCCTTTTCGGCCAGGAAGTCGATGTCGGTGGTGGTGTTCATGGTCACGACATCTGCATCGAGTCCGTCGGCTACCGCGCGCGCCTGCGCGCTCGAGCCTGCGTGCGACTGATCGACCTTGATGTCCTGCCCAGTGGTTTTTTTGTAATGCGCGGTGAATGCGGCATTGAGGTCTTTGTAGAACTCCCGGGAAACGTCGTAGGAGACGTTGAGCAGGCCGGTCTGTGCTTGCACCAGGCCAGCGGCAGACAAGGTGAGGGCGGCGAGGAGGAGGCGGGGCTTGAGTGTCATGGCGGATTGAATCTTGGGTTTGCCGAGGTCGGCCTTTGTTGCCCTTTGAGCGGTGAGGCGCGATTCTGGAGTGGACTCATCATTCGCCAAACTACTTTTTTTGATTTTTCATATGCCCCAATTGCATAAAAGCGCGACCGGATTGACGCTCGGACTGCGGCTGCGGCGTTGTCCTACAAAGCCCATCGGTGTTGACCGATTAAAAGGTTCTCGGCCGTTTTCTACAGTCTTGCTGTGTTTTGTTGACCCCTCAACCAGCAGGAGAGTTTGATCATGAGCGACACGTTCGAAACCAAGACGCCGTCCAAGCGCGGCTTTGCGTCCATGGATCCGCAGCGCCAGCGCGAGATTGCCAGTCTTGGCGGCAAGGCGGCCCATGCCAGTGGCAGGGCCCACGAGTTCAATTCGGCCGAGGCCCGCGAGGCCGGCCGCAAGGGTGGTCGGGCAGGGCGGCGCAAGTCGGCTGAAGGATCGGCCCCGGCCTAAGCGCGGCCCTCTCATCTGCAACAAGAGCCCGGCGATCCAAGAGTCGCCCCAGGCCGCAGGAGGCATCAAAAGGGGCGCGAGCCCCTTTTTTTGTGTGTCTGCCGGGCACGAGGCTCGAGTTCATCGTTCGTGTGGCTCTGACATGGGCCGGCCGTCAGCATCGGTACACCCATAGAGATTGGCCTACAGAGTCGGCGCAGGACTTCGGACACAGTGGCTTGGAGGGGGATCGGGTGTCGCGGCCCGCAGCGTGCGGCCGACCCGCTCTCTATTGCCTCAACCCATGAAGGAGCAAGCCCCATGACCACCCTTACAGGCGGTGCCCGTGCACCCCGCCAGCCCTCAGGAGCGGATCTGGCCAGCCTCGGGCCGAGCGACAGCAGTGACAGCGGCAGTGACAGCCTGGGCACGCGCAACCGCCAAGTCCTGGCCGGTGACAGCGACTCCACAGGAACGGGAGAGGACCCCTTGAGCGATGGCCCGCTGGTGCAAGGCTGCGATATCTTGCCCGACCATCTGGTGCGCCTGGCCGGCTCGATCGACCGGACTGTGACCCAAGGGACCGAACCCGCTCTGGACGATCCTTATTTGATCGACACCACGGCTGACGTTTCGGAACTGGCACAAGACGAGGCCGATGCCGATGCGGATGCGCAAGCCCAGGACCTCGACGGTTTTAGCACCGACGATGAGCGCTTCGATATCAGGGCCCGGCAGCTGCCCGGCCATCGGGGGATTCAATGACCTCGAGCCGCCACCAGGGCGGCAGCAGGGCCCGCACCTGGGCCTGGGCAAACCGCTCGTCCATCAGCCAGAGCACGCCCTGATCGCTTTGGCTGCGGATCACCCGGCCGGCCGCTTGCACCACTTTGCGCAGGCCGGGATAGAGGTAGGCATGCGCATAGCCGCGCCCGAGCAGCTGCTCCATGCGCCTTCGAAATTGCTCATTGACCGGATTGAGCTGTGGCAGGCCCAAGGTGGCGATGAAGGCGCCGATGAGCTGCGGGCCGGGCAGATCGATGCCTTCTGCGAACGAGCCGCCAAGGACCGCGAAGCCTATTCCGGACGGGCCCGACCGGAAGCGCTCGACAAACGCCTCTTGTTGGGCCTCGCTCATGCGCGCGCTTTGCTGCCACTGCGGCAGCTGCGGATGAGACTGCTGCAGCGCCAGGCTGGCTTGCTGCAAATAGTCGAAGCTGCTGAAAAACGCGAGGTATTTGCCCGGTCGTTCCTGCCACTGCGCCGCCATCACCTCAACCAAGGTCGGCAGGCTCAGGCTGCGGTCGGCCCAGCGGGTCGACACCCCCTTGAGCACGCGCACCTCGAGCTGCCCGGCGTGAAACGGCCCGGCCACGTCCAGACGCCGCGTGTCCTCGGGCAGGCCCAGCATTTGCGCGTAGTGCTCGGCCGGTGTGAGCGTGGCCGAAAACAGCACGCAGCAATGCGCGGCGCTCAGACGCGGCCCAAGAAAGGGCGCAGGCACCACATTGCGCACGCACAGCGTGGCGCGCGCCCGGCCGCTTCCTTGGCTCTGCTGCACGCTCAAATCGATGAGGCTGTGCGTATCCAGACTGGCCAGCCGTTGCATCAAGTGGCCCAGCGCGTGCGACAAGCGCTGCAGCGGTGCAGCCGGCTGCGTCGGGTGCTCGCCTTGCCAGGCGATGATGGCCCCGCGTGTGTGCTGCATCGCCGCCAGCAGAGCTGGCGGCAGTTGGGGCAGCACGCTGTAGGGCGCTGCGTCCCGGCTCAAGGCGCGCCAGTGGCGGCGCAAGCGCGCGAGGTCTTGCCGCAGGGCGGCCGGCGCGCCCGCGCTAGCCGCGTCGATGACCGAGTCGTCGAGGTCGGCGCTGTACATCTGGCGGCCCCGTTCGACCAGGTTATGCGCCTCGTCCACCAGCACCGCCACCTGCCACTGACGCGCCGTGCTCAGGCTGTAGAGCACGGCGTGGCTGTCAAACCAGTGGTGGTAGTCGCCCACCACCACATCGGACCAGGCCAGCATCTCGTGGCCGAGGTGGTAGGGGCACAGTTCGTGGTCAAGCCCAATGCGGCGCAGCGTGACCCCGTCCATCAGGCCGGCCTCTACGGCGGCCGCACGCGCTGCCGGCAGCTTGTCGTAGTAGCCCTTGGCCAGCGGGCACGATTGACCGTGGCAGGCCTTGTCGGGATGCTCACAGGCTTTCTCGCGCGCGAGCAGCTCGAGCACGCGCAGGCGCCGGCCGATGCTGCCATCGCTCGGCGCTTGCATCGGCGCTTGCATCGGCGCAGGCTCTGCGGCCGTCGACGGGTCGCCGCCTGCGCAGGCGGGCTCGCTGGGCGCCGCACCGCGCACCAGGCTGGCCAGCGCTTGCACAGCCAGCGTGCGGCCCGAGCTTTTGGCCGACAGGACGTAGAGCTTGTCGATCGCGGTGGCTTGGCCCGGATCGCCCATGGCCTTGAGCGCAGGAAACACGGTGCCCAGCGTCTTGCCGATGCCGGTGGGCGCCTGGGCCAGGAGGCAGCGCCCTTGCCGCGCTGCGTGCCAGACTGCGCGTGCCAGCGTGCGCTGGCCCTCGCGCATGGCCGCCTGGGGAAAGGCCAGGCCCTGCAGTGCCTGGCCGCGCGCCTTCAGGTGGGCGAGCTCTTGCCGGGCCCACTCGACAAATCGGCTGCAGTGCAGCGCGTGAAATTCCTCCAGGGCCTGGGCCTCATACACACGCTCGAGCACGGTTTCCTGGCTGTCGTCGAGGTTGAGGTAAACCAGCGCCAGCCGGATCTGCGGCAGTGCGCGCGTCTGGCACAACAGGTGCCCGTAGATCTGCACTTGCGCCCAGTGCACAGCCTGCTGCTCGGCGGTGATGGACTCGAAGCGGCCGCGGTAGGTTTTGACCTCTTCGAGCCTATGCTTGAGGCTGTCGTAGCCGTCGGCCCGGCCGCGCACAGTCAGGGGGCCCCACGCTGCGCTCAGTGCCAACTCGCGCTCGTAGCCCGGGCCACGGCGCTGGGCCACCAGGGTGTGACCGGCCACGCCTTCAGCACCGGTGGGGGCGCCTTGAAAGCGCAGGTCCAGATCGCCGCAGCGGGCAGTGAACTCGCAAAGTTGTCGCACCGCCACCGTGTAAGTCTCGGCGGGCCAGGCAGGATCGCTGGGCATGGGACGCCATGGTAGTGCAGCCGTGCTCCCGGTCCCTGGCGTGCGGCCATTGCTGCTGCCATTGCTGCGGCCATTGCAAAAGTGGGCCGAATCCCGCAAGCCGTTACCATGGCGGCATCTGCCCCCCAACCGCACACCCTCTGCGATGAACACGCGCCCCAACGACCCCCGCTCCTCGCTGCAGGACAAGGCTTTTCTGGTTTTGCTGGTTGCCGCCAGCGTGGCCTTTGCCTGGATCTTGCAGCCCTACTACGGCGCGCTGTTTTGGGCCGCTGCCCTGGCCATCTTGTTTGCGCCCATGCAGCGCCGCCTGCTCCAGGCCATGCCCGGGCGGCGCAATCTGGCTGCCTTGACCTGCCTGCTGGGCATCGTCTTGCTGGTCTTGCTGCCCTTGAGCTGGATTGCTGGCATGCTGGTCAAGGAAGGGGCGCAGGTGTATCAGCGCCTGGGGTCGGGCGAGATCAATTTCAGCGCCTATCTGCAGCAGATCTACGCCGCATTGCCCGCCTCGGTGACCGCCTTGCTCGACCGCTTCGGGCTGGGCAGCTCGGGCCTGCTGCAAGAGCGCTTGACCGCAGCGTTGACCCGTGGTTCGCAGTTTTTCGCGGCGCAGGCAGTGAGCATTGGCCAGGATGCCTTCAACTTGGTGCTGGGCTTTTTCATCATGCTCTACCTGCTCTTTTTCTTTTTGCGTGACGGCCGCGCACTGATCGCGCGCTTGCGACAGGTCATCCCCTTGGGAGAGCAGATCAAGGACGAGCTGGGCAGCAAGTTCGCCACCGTCATCGGCGCGACCGTCAAGGGCAATATTGCGGTGGCCATGGCGCAGGGCGCATTGGGCGGCCTGATCTTTTGGGCGCTCGATCTGAATGCCCCTGTTTTATGGGGCGTGGTGATGGCCTTTTTGTCCTTGCTGCCGGCTGTGGGGGCGGCGGTGGTCTGGCTGCCGATGGCCATTTATCTGTTTATCAGCGGCCAGATCGTGCAAGGATCGGTGCTGCTGGCCTTTGGCGTGCTCGTGATCGGCCTGGTGGACAACATCCTGCGCCCCATCTTGGTGGGCAAGGACACCAAGATGCCCGACTACGTGGTGTTGCTGTCCACGCTGGGTGGCATCTCCATGTTCGGGCTCAATGGCTTTGTCATCGGGCCGGTGATCGCCGCCATGTGCATGGCCGCCTGGAGCTTGCTGGCCGCCTCGCAAGAGCCTGACTGAAGCTCGGTGTGAGCTTCAGTGCGAATTTCAGTGTTGGTGACCGTGCGCCCCGTGCACATGGCCGTGCGCGATTTCCTCTGCTGAGGCGGCGCGCACGTCGAGCACCTGGGCGCTGATGAGCAGCGTCCTGCCTGCCAGCGGGTGGTTGCCATCGAGGATCACCTGCTGGCCCTTGATCTTGACCACGGTAAAGACCTGGCGGTTGCCATCTTGGCCCTGGCCTTCGAGTTGGCCGCCCACCTTGACGCCAGGGGGGAAGTCGCTTTTGGCGATGGTCTGGATCAGGGTTTCGTCGCGTTCGCCAAACGCATCGGCCGGCGCCAGCTTGAGGTCGATCTTGAACCCCGTGCTTTGGCCTTCGAGGGCCTCCTCGAGCTTGTCGAGCAAGTTGCCATAGCCGCCGTGCAGGTAGGCGACGGGCTCCTTGCCGCTTTCGATCACCTGTCCCTGGGCGTCGGTGACTTTCAGGCGCAGGGTGACGGCGGTGTCTTTGCTGATGTTCATGGCGTGTTCGGGTCGGTTGGGGCGCCCATTGTCGCTGCTGCGTCGCCGGCGTGCTGGCGCCTGGTCCTGTGTGGCAAACGGGCAAGAAAAAACCCGCCGTCTTGCGAGGGCGGGTTGTGCGGCCACTGGAGCCTGCTTATTTGAGTTTGACCTCTTTGTACTCGACGTGCTTGCGAGCCTTGGGGTCGAACTTCATGATCAGCATCTTGTCGGGCGTGGTTTTCTTGTTTTTGCTGGTCGTGTAGAAGTGGCCCGTGCCGGCGGTGGACTCGAGCTTGATTTTTTCGCGTGCGCCTTTTGCCATGGTGCTGCTCCTTTAGATTTCGCCGCGTGCGCGCAGGTCGGCCAGGACCGCGTCAATGCCGTTCTTGTCGATCAGGCGCAGGCCCGCGTTGGTGATGCGCAGACGCACCCAGCGGTTCTCGCTCTCGACCCAGAAACGGCGGTACTGCAGGTTCGGCATGAACCGGCGCTTGGTTTTGTTGTTGGCGTGGGACACATTGTTCCCGACCATGGGCTTCTTGCCCGTGACTTGACAGACGCGTGCCATGAGGACACTCCATTAAAAACAGTTAGCAGCCTGCGCTGCACCTCGCCCGGGTCCTGTGTTGTGCCGCCAGCCCCGGCCTGGGGCGCGCATCAAGCGCTTGCAGGCCAAGTACGGCTCCGGCTCACCGGGCGGTATCGATTTTTTGCGCCTTATGGGCCCAGGGGGCCCGCAATTCGCAAAGCCGACCATTATAGCGGGCTTGGACCGAGTCGGTCGCCCCCCTTTTTTGCGCCGCCAGCCCCGCGAGGGCCCATGGGCCCGCGCGGGAGCCGCTACCATTGCCGGCCCGGCCGCATGACGGCCGCAGACTTCGATTCGATGCCCGCCATGACCTACGCACGTCCCGACCAACGTTCAAGCGCGCAACTGCGCCCGGTGCGCATCACCCGCGCCTACACCATCCATGCCGAGGGCTCGGTGCTGATCGAATTTGGCCAGACCAAGGTGCTGTGTACCGCTTCGGTCGAGGAAAAAGTGCCGCCGCACAAGCGCGGCAGCGGCCAGGGCTGGGTCACGGCCGAATACGGCATGCTCCCGCGCGCGACCCACACTCGCAGCGACCGCGAGGCGGCCAAGGGAAAGCAAAGTGGGCGCACGCAGGAGATCCAGCGGCTCATTGGCCGCAGCCTGCGCGCGGTTTTTGACCTGGATCTGCTCGGTGAACGCACCGTTCACCTGGACTGTGATGTGATCCAGGCCGACGGCGGCACCCGCACGGCGGCCATCACCGGCGCTTTTGTGGCGGCGCAAGACGCCGTGGCCCAGCTGCTGGCGCAGGGCAAGCTCGAGCGCAGCCCGGTGCGCGGTCATGTGGCGGCCATCTCGGTCGGCCTCGTGCAGGGCTCGGCCTTGCTCGATCTGCAGTATTTGGAAGACGTGGCCTGCGATACCGACATGAATGTCGTGATGACCGAGGCCGGCCATTTTGTCGAGGTGCAGGGCACGGCCGAGGGCGCGGCCTTTACGCGCAAGGAAATGGACCAGCTGCTCGCGCTGGCCGAGCAGGGCATTGCCGAGCTGATCGCGCTGCAAAAGGCTGCGCTGGCCCAAACCCTGCCCGCCCGATGAAGCTGGTTCTGGCATCCCACAACGCCGGCAAGCTTGCCGAGCTGCAGGCCATGTTCGAGCCTTTGGGTCTGCAGCTGCTGCGCCAGTCTGATCTGGGCATCGGCGAGGCCGAGGAGCCTTTTCGCACCTTCGTCGAAAACGCACTGGCCAAGGCCCGCCACGCGGCGCGCGCCAGTGGCCTGCCTGCCATAGCCGACGACGCCGGCCTGTGTGTGCAAGCCTTTGGCGGTTTGCCGGGCGTGGACACCGCCTATTACGCCACGCAGTTTGGCTACGCCAAGGGCGATGCCAACAACGTCAAGGCCTTGCTCGAGCAGATGCGCGATCTCGACGACCGCCGCGCCGCCCTGGTCAGCACCTTGGTGGCGGTGCGCACGCCCGATGACCCCGAACCCCTGATCGCGGTGGGCCGCGCGGCCGGCGAGATCACCCGGCAGCCGCGCGGCAGCCACGGCTTCGGGTTCGATCCCGTCATGTTCATCCCGGCTTTTGGCAAGACCTTCGCCGAGCTGCCTGTCGAGGTCAAGAATGCGCACAGCCACCGTGGCCAGGCGGCCCGCCAGATGAGCGAGCTGATCCGCGAACGCTGGCTCGCCTAAAGCATGTCTGGCCCCCGCGACATTTCGCATTACCTGCGAGCGGGCACGCTGCAGCTGGCGGCCCTGCCGCCTTTGTCGCTTTACGTGCACATGCCCTGGTGCCTGCGCAAATGCCCTTACTGCGACTTCAACTCGCATGAAATCGCAGCCGGGCAGACGCCGCAGGACAATTACCTGGACGCGCTCGTGGCCGATCTCGATGCGGCCCTGCCCCTGATTTGGGGCCGCAGTGTGCACAGCATCTTCCTTGGCGGCGGCACGCCCAGTCTGTTCACGCCGGCGGCCATCGACCGTCTGCTGGCCGATTTGCGCGCGCGGCTCAAGCTCGCGCCCGATTGCGAGATCACGCTCGAGGCCAACCCCGGTACGTTTGAAAAAGACCGTTTTCGCGCCTACCGGCAGGCAGGCGTGAGTCGGCTGTCTTTGGGGGTGCAGAGCTTTGATGACCAGGCCCTGCAGGCCCTGGGCCGCGTGCATGACCGGGCCCAGGCCCTGGCCGCTGCGCAGGAGGCTGCGCAGTGCTTTGACACCTTCAATCTCGACCTGATGTACGGCCTTCCTGGCCAGGACATGGCAGGGCTCGAGGCCGATTTGCAGCAGGCGCTGGCCCTGCAGCCGCCGCATCTGTCGATCTATCACCTCACGATCGAGCCCAACACTTATTTCGCCAAGTTCCCGCCGCCCTTGCCCGATGACGATCTGGCCTATGCCATGCTCGACCGCATCACCGAGCAAAGCGCCGCCGTCGGCTTGCAGCGCTATGAGGTCTCGGCCTTTGCTCGCTCGGGCCATCGCTGCTGGCACAACCTCAATTACTGGCGCTTTGGTGACTACCTGGGCATCGGTGCGGGCGCCCATTCCAAGCTCAGTTTTCCCCATCGCGTGGTACGCCAGGTTCGGGTGCGCGAGCCGCGCTTGTATATGGAGAGGGCCGCGAAGGGGCAAGCCATCGCGCAGGAGCAGGAGGTCGGCCGCGCCGACTTGCCGTTCGAATTCATGCTCAATGCCCTGCGGCTGCCTGAGGGCTTTGCCTTGCAGGACTTCACCGACCGCACCGGCCTGCCGCCTTCGGTCTTGCAAGAGGGCATTGCGCAGGCACAATCGAGCGGTTTGCTGCACGCCGATCCGACGCACATCCGCCCGACCGAGCGTGGCTTTGACTTTCTCAACGATCTGCAGGCGCTGTTTTTGCCGCCCTCGTCCCGCCCATGAACTCCGAACTTTGGACCATCTTGCTGGTCTCCGGTCTGGTCAGCTTCCTGATCGGATTTGGCCTGCGCCGGCACTTGAACCGACGCCGTTTTGAGCGCAATCAGCAGGCGCTGGCTCAACTGCGGTCGATGGCGATCGAGCGCGAATTGTCGGCGCCGCCCTCGCACAACAAGGCCAAGCGCAAGCGGCAGCGCCGCGCGCAGCGCGCGGCCGATTGACGGCGCTGCAGCGCCGAGGCGCCGCCCCGAGACTTTGCCGCGGATTGGCTGGCGGCCGGGCGGGGTTGAGACCCTGGTCATAGCCTCTCCTCACCAAATGTATGTAATCGCTCACTTTTATTGAGAGCCATCGCGACGTTTCATGGTGTGCTGTGGCTCGGCAGCACCTAGAGGGAAAAGCCTGGAACGAATATTGCAGTTGAAGGGGCCTGTTGACTTTCCGTCGACATGCGCGAGCTTGCAGGCTGCGCATGTCGCCCCTCTGCCTGACCATGACTGTCCTGTCTGTCAACGCGTCCACCCCGGGCGGCCAAGCGATGAGCCGGCCCGCAGCCGCATCGGCGCCCGTACCGGGCTTCGCGCAAAGTCTTGCGTGGGCCCAGGCGCCGGCGGCTGCGCGCGGCGAGATTCGTGAAATCACCGTGCGCGGCGGCGACACGCTCTCGGGCCTGGTGGAGCGTCATCTGCGCCTGATCTCACCTCAGCTGAACTTGAGTCCGACCCAGTTGTACCAACTGGCGGTCGCAGTCGCCAAGGACAATGACATCGCCGCTATCGGCTCCATCCGGCCGGGTCAGGTCATCGATGTCAGCGCGGTCCAGGCCAGAGCCCACGCCCTGGCCAGCGGCGAGCGGCCTGCTCTGGATGCGGTTCGCAGTGCCGGAGTTGACTTTGGTTCTGCGCCTGCAAGGCCAATAGCCGCGCCGCCCGCTTTGGCGCCGGCCGTCGCGCCCGATCAGGCGCCGCCCCGCGTGTCGGGACCGCCCGTATCGCTTCGCAGCACCGGCTCAGCAGCCGGAGACTTCATGGTCCGCCATGCCGCGGCCGCACAAAAGACGGAAGCTGCCAGTGGTATTCCTGCGCACTACATGTTGGCGCAGGCCGCACTGGAGACCGGATGGGGCCGGCGCGAGATCAGGGGTGCCGACGGCCGCAATTCCTTCAATTTGTTTGGAATCCGCACCGGCGCCAATTGGCGCGGCCCGAGTGTCGACATCATGACGACCGAGTATGTCAACGGCGTGCCCGAGCGCATGGTCGGACGCTTTCGCGCCTACTCGAGCTACGAAGAGTCGTTCGCTGACTATGCCCGGCTGATCAGCCAGTCGCCCCGTTATGCGCAGGTGATGAAGAACACGGGCGATCCGGTGGCCTTTGCCTCGGCGCTGCAGCGCGCCGGCTATGCCACGGGGCCCCATTACGCGAGCGCGCTGGCTTCGCTCATTGACGCGACGGCGCGCATGCGTGCCTCGGTGCCTCAGGTTCAGATGGCGCTGGCCGCAGGCCAGCAGGCCCCCGCCCCTGCGATGGCCACTGTGCCAGCTGCTGAAGAGTTGCGTTTGCGCTGGTCTGCAATTGCGCCGATGCCCGGCAGCGCGATCGCACAGGCCGCAGCCGCCCGCGCCTCTTCAAGTCCTGCGTTTTACGCTTCGGCAGACTCGCCCCGCAGGTTTTGAGGGGCGCGCGCCTGAAATGAATGGGGCCGGGGCGACCGCTCAGCGCTTCTGGGTCGACCGTTTGCCCGTGCTGGACGCTTTCTTGGCTGGCGTCGGCGGCTTGCCTTTAGCGGGGATCAGGTCGGGCTTGCGGTTGATCAAGGTCTGACTTTTGAGCCAGGCAGACACCGAATGCGGATGTTGCCGGCCGCCTTGCTGGTCGGGGGCTTGGGCTTTCGCGGGCGCCTTGTCACTCGGTGCGACCGTATTGAGCAAGGCCTGGGCGAAGAGCTGACCCTTGACCGCATAGCCCAGTGCGCTGAGGTGGATGTGGTCGGGACTGGCCAGGCCGTAGGCGTAGAAGGTTCGCATCGAGTCGGGGCCGCCGGCCACCCGGTACCAGTCATAGAAAAAGCAATCGTGCTTCATGGCGATCCGGCGCAAGACGCTTGAGAGGCTGGCCGCCGCGGTGATGGGCTTGCGCTTGAAGAACATGGCCTGCGAATTGGGCAGGATGATCAGGGCCTGCGGGTGAATCGCACGGATGCGTTCGAGGGTCTTGACCACGGTTTCCTCAAAATCATCTGGCACCGTGTTCTTGTAGATGATGTCGTTCGTGCCCCAGTCCAGCACCACAATGTCGGGCCGCAGTTGTCGCGACTGGTTTTCAAAGTGCTCCTGCACCAGCAGCGAGACGAAGGTTGCACCGCCCACACCCAGGTTGTGATGCAGGATCCCGGGGCCGGGGTTTTCGATGCTCACGCCATAGATCTCGACCCGGTGGCCTTCCGGGTTGTGGATCTGAAAGTGCACCACATCGCTCAGGAAGGGCCATTTGAGTTCAAGCACCTGGGTGCCTGAAGTGGCAGGACCTCCGGGCAGGCTGACCATCTGCGCCAATCCGCCGCTCAGGACCTCCAGTTGCACGCCCGGCCCCAGTGTGCGGTAGAAAAAGCGGGTGACTTTCTCGCCGGGCTCGGGCAGGTTGTGGAAACTGAACGTGAAGGAGGCCTGCGGGTCCGTGGTGTGCGCGGCAAAACCTGCGACGCCCAGTGGCACGCGAGGTGACGTTTGCATGCTGCTGGCGTGGCTCCAGTTGCCTGTGAAGGCCGATTGGTAGTCCACCTGCGAGTAGGTTTTGGCCAAGGCGTAGGGGAAGATCATGCCTCGTCCAGCGCTGCCGGCAAGGCCCTGCAGTTCATTGCGGATCATTTGCAGCTGGGGGCCCCCTTGCACGTGGGAGTCGCCATAGTGGGCGATGACCACCTGCCGCTGCGAGGCGCTGCGCCACAGTTGCCGCAGGCGCTCGGCCATCTCGGGCTTGGGATACTGCAGGACGTTGATTTCGGGCCGCACGAAATGGAGCAGGTCGGCGGCGCCATCGCCCATCAGATCCTTGAGCGTGGAACGGCTAAAGGGGCCCGGCGGGCGACTTTGTAGACGCGTGCCCGGTATCTTGGCCGGCTCCACGGAAGAGGCGCCTGGGCTGCGCCTGTCGGTGCCCAGATCGGCGGGATCTTCGCGGGCGGGCAGGGCTGTGGCGGGGGCCGCCACAGCGTCGGGCAATCGGGCCGGCGCGCCGGCAGCAGGCGCCGCTTCGGGCATGGCCGGTCGCGGCGCAGCAGCGGGGTCTGCTTCACTGGGGCTGGCCGGGGGTGCGGGCTGCGCGCTCGGTGCAGCCGGAACAAATCGAATCGCGGGGGCCACCTCCTGGCTGCCCGAGGCCTGGGCAGCGGGCGCCTGGCCCAGCACCAGAACGGGCGGCTTCGGTACGGCGGCGGGGTCCTCGCCGGAGGACGTTTTGGGCGCCAGTGCGCAGGCGCTCAGCGGCAGCATGGTCAGCAGCACGAGACTGCGTCGCCTGCGAGCAAGCCAGACGCGGACCGCTTGGGGCAGGGCTTTTTGTGGGGTCATCACGGTTACTGAGTGGAGGGGGCGGGCCGGGTCGCGCCGGCTTGCAGGAAAGATCTGGCGCGCTGGGCGGTGTAGGGTGCCACCATCACGTAGGTGTTGTGGGCGAAAAGGACTTCTCCGATGCCATGCTGCCCAATCAGTGCGCGGATGCTTCCGTTGAAGTAGCGGTAGTCGACCACAAAGACTTCCTCATAGTGAGAGGCCAGATAAGGGACGAAGGCATTGCCGTAAGAGTCTTTGATCACCACGATCTTGCGCCCGTTGCGAACATCGCTGGAAATCTGCACCAGCGGGTGATCGCCGCCCAAAAACACCCCATAGGCCCCCGGACCACGCGCGAATTCGGCGTACAGCACGCCGGGCGAGCCGGCCGAGCGCTCCGACTGGAAGTAGCGGACTTTGGTGGTGTGCGGCACCTTGAAGTACTCCACATCATCTGGCCGATTCTTCAGGGTCGGAGACATCGTGCGGTGGTAGAGCGTGCCCAGGAAGTTCTTGATGGTCTTTTTCTCGAGGACGTTCAGGGGCAGGGCTGCGAACTGAGCCTTCTCGGCAAAGGCCTGGTAGGCGTAGTAGGCGCCCAGCCCTGTCCAGTGATGATCGGTGTAGAAGTAAATGTATTCCCCGGTCCGCTCGGCCAGCCGCTCGTAGCTGCGCACCTTGCCGATTTCGGGCTCGAGCAGGTCGAACATGTGTGAGATCAATCGACGCTCGACCGCTGCCCCCTTGTTGAACTTGGGAGGCAGGTAAAAGTCCGAGCCGACCGGGATGGGCATGAAGTAAACCTTCACCGCAGGCCCCAATTCCTTTTGGTACTGATTGATGACCCGGGACATCGGCTGCAGCGCCGCTGTCGATGCCCCCACCATCTGCACCGCCCGACTCTTGTAGATGATGATGGATTCGATGTTCTGATAGGGCTGCGCGGCTTCATCGGCAGCAGCTGGGGCTTGGCTTTGCGCTTGCTTTCTTTCCCCGCCCTGGCCCTCTGGTGCTGGCGTCGATGCAAGCGCCACTGCTGTTGCAGCCGCCTCAGCATTCTGGGCCGGCCCGGCTAAGGCCGTGCCCGGCGTGCCGGCTCTTTGGTCGGCCGCGGTCTGGGCCACGGTGTCGGCCGGCATTTGCGTGGCCGCTTCGGTGATCTGCGCCTGTGGAGCCCGCGGGGCCTGGGCCGGGGCTGCTGCCGCTGCCGGTGCGCCCTTGTAGATCTCGATTTCATCGAGGGCCCAACCCCGCGTGCTGCGCAGCTGACCGGCGGTCTGGGTGAGCTGGTAGCGCATGATGAAGTTGTCGGCCACGTAGTCGTCCATGGCCTTGAAGTAGTGCCCATCGGCCACTTGCTGCCAGTCCCACTGAGGCAGCGGGGCCAGGGAGCGCTTTTCATCGTCGGACACGCTCTGCTTGGGCATAGAAACAAACACCAGACCTCCCAAAGCCAGCAGGCCCGAGAAGGTCAGGGTGTTGACCCACAGGAACAGTTTTGATCGGATGGCTTCAGACATGGCGATCAGAAGCGGAAGTAGATGAAGGGGTTGTAGGTCTTGCCCACCAGCAAGGTCACGCTGACGCTGAGCAAGAAGACGTTGGCGGCAAGCTCCAGCCATTGCGCCTGGGCGGCCTCACGGCTGTGACAGATCTTTCGAAACGTTTGCAGCACCAAGGGCGTGGTCATGATCAGAGCCAGAGCCAGCCAATAGGCATGTGCGCTGAGGGCGGCAAGCACTTCAAAGTCGTAAAGCGGCTGGCCGCTGAGCCCCAGGAGCAGGGCCATGCTCTCACCCATCCGGTGCACGTCGGTGAAATAAAAGATGTCCCAGCCGATCACGACCAAAAAGAGGGCATAGACATGCTGCAGCCAGGCTGGCTTGGTGCTCAGCCAGGCAAGCAAGCCCTTCTTTTCGATAAACAAGATGACACCGAAATACAGACCCCAGAGCACGAAGTTCCAGCTCGCACCATGCCACAGGCCGGTCAGGCCCCAGACGATGAAGATGTTGCGCGTGGCATGTTGGCGGTTTCCGCCCAGCGGTATGTAGACGTAGTCGCGAAAGAAAGTGCCCAGCGAGATGTGCCACCTGCGCCAGAAGTCGGTGATGGATGCGCAGGTGTAGGGATACTTGAAGTTCTCGTGGTAGTGAAAGCCGAACATGCGGCCCAGGCCGATGGCCATGTCCGAATAGCCCGAGAAGTCAAAGTAAATCTGCAAGCTGAACATGAGCAGCCCGAACCACTCTCCCATCATGGTGGTTTCGGTCGGCGCCTTGCCCAGGAACTGCTGGGCCAGTTCGCCGGCCACGTTGGCCAGGAACACCTTCTTGAACAGACCCTGACAGAATCTGGAGACGCCTTCGCTGAAGTCGGCGACGTGAAAGACCCGCTCCTCAATCTCCTTGGCTACATGCGCGTAGCGCACGATCGGGCCGGCCACGAGCTGGTGAAAGCAGACCACGAAGAGCATGAAATTGAGCAGACTGCGCTGCGCCTTGACTTCGCCGCGGTAGACATCAATGGTGTAGGAAATGGTCTGGAAGGTATAAAACGAGATTCCTATGGGCAAGAGGATGCCCGGCTCCTTGAACTGCAGGCCGGTCAATGCATTGACCGTCTCGACGATGAAGTCGGCGTATTTGAAGGTGGCCAGCAGCCCCAGATTGACAATCAGCGAGCTGGCCAGGCCCAGGCGTGCCAGATCTCGCCGATCGGCATGGCGCTCTATCCACAGGCCGTTGAGCCAGTCCCAGATCGCAGAAAAAATGAGCAGCGCGACCCAGATCGGTTCCCCCCACGCGTAAAACAGCAAGGAAAACCCCGTCAGGATGACATTGCGCACCTGACGCTGAGGGAAGGCGTAATAGATCGCCAGCACGGCTGGCAGAAACAAGAAGAGGAAAGTCAGGCTCGCGAAAACCATGCTATTTGTGCGCGCCGCAATCCTGATTCCAGTTGATGCGGGCCACGTGCTGCGGGTAGTCCGGGCTGCCGTATTTGATTTCGCTCAGGAATTCGAAATAGTTCTGGTCGGGGTTGAGATAGTTTTTGTCCTGCCAATTTTTGTAGAAGCGGATGCTTTCTTCGGGGGTCTTGAACTCCAGGTACCTGACCTTGCGAAAACCGAAAAGGTTGTGGCGCGTCATCAGGAAGGGGCTCCTGAACCATCCGGTCTCCAAAATCGCCTGCTGCATAACGATTTTTGGGTGCTTGATGCCGGCCCGGCAAATTTGCTCGAAGATGCGTTGAACCATCTTGCGGTCGATAGGGCCTCGGGCTTGCTTGACGTCCGAAAGGGCCGGCGGGGCCGATGCCTGCGTCGAGGGGCTCGCCGCAGCCTGCGGCTGCTCGGGGCGGGGCGCTGTGTCACCGGTTTGCGCCCAGACGCCGGCCGCGCACAGCCAGCCTGCTGCCATGAGCAGCCAGGCGGCACCGGTCGGTCTACCTTTGGGGGCAGTCGCTGCAGGAGTCATGCTGGGAAGGCTATTCGTCTACGTACCGCCAAGGGCGGCGCAGGTCGCCGAAAAAGAGTCGCCTGGCTTTGCCGGGCCGACAGAGACAGGCGAACATGCTTGGTGAGTCTAGGCCGCATTATGCCGCCAGGGCTTGTGCTGCCCCTGAGGCCGTCCGTCGGGGTCGGTGCCGATTTGGGCGAGCTCTGGCCCGTGTCTTGCTTGACGAATCAGCCCATTGGAAGCGTCGGATTTTCGACGCCGGTTTGATCCGTCCCATGACTGTCCCTTCGATCTATCCTATTCAGGAAGCCCAGGACCCGCGCGCTGCACAAGCTCGCTCGGGGCGACTGGGGGCGGGGTCCTTGCCGCTGGCCCAGCCCGACCTGTTTCGCCAGCAGCTCGATCGCGCGCGGCGGGCCCCGAATTCACCTGATTTGCAGGGCAAGCAGGTGGTGCAGCCTGGGCAGACTCTGACCAGCCTGACCCGGCAGTACCTCGGCGCCGATGCGCAGGGCATGTCGGCGGGACAGATCCATCAATTGGCCCTCGGTGTCGGGCAGGCCAACGCGCTTCGGGACCCGGACAAGATTCGGGTCGGACAGGTGCTGGATTTTTCAAGCTTGCAGCGGCTGCGTCCTTTGGCTCGGCAGGTACCGGCGTCCGACCCCCAGCCTTTGCCCCCGGTCGCCGCGGAGCCTGCACCCGCACCGCTGGCGGCGGCAGGTGGCCGGCCACGGGTGGCCATTGTGGGTGACAGCATCGCTGTGGGCATCGGCGGCTCGGTGCTCAGGAGCCAGGGGGTGCCCCCTCAGTTTTTCCCGGGCCGCAAGGGCTTGGTACAAAACGAGCTCGGTTATGCGATCGAGGCGACCGGAGGGCACAGCAGTCCCCAGACCTTAAGGCGCATCCAGCAGAACCCCGGTCTGAAAAACGCGGATTTGGCCATCATCTCTATCGGCACCAACGACATCGTCAATCAGCCGGTCAACGCCTATTACAGTCCCCAGCAGATCACCCAGAATCTCAAGAACATACGAGCAGGCCTCGGTGCTGAAAAGAACCTTTGGGTTTTGCCCTACGACCCGCAGGCCCGAGCCCTGGTCTTGAATGTGGCCCAGCAGTTCGGTGACCAGACCCTTGATCTGGCCGATTTCAAGAAGGCCGATCGCTACCACCCGCTCAAGTACGGGGATATTGCCAATGCCTTAAGGCCGAGCATCGCCCAGGCCCTGGACGCTGCGATGCAGAAAGCTGCGAAGCAAACGCCCCCGTTGTCTGCGCCTTGGGCCTCGACCTCCGCGGTGCTCAGCAACCGACCCAGCAGTTTTTGAGGTCGGCAAGCTCGCACCGACGAGGATCGCCGCACCCCTGCGGGTGGACGCGCCCCGATTTTTTTGCAGGGACGGGTTCAGGTGGTCTGTGAGGAAGAAGCCGTCGCGTGCGTCGTTTGGCCCGGCAATCAGGGTGCGAACGGCGCGAGTGCAGCGCCCGCCGCGCCGCCCATCACGCGCCGGGCGCCGACATAGCGTTTGCGGTAATAGCTCGAGTCCATCGACTCGATCGACACCGACAGACCGCGCCGCGGTGCATGGATGAACTGGCCGTCCCCGATGTAGATCCCAACGTGCGACAGGCGGGCGAAGGTGTCAAAAAACAGCAGATCGCCTGGCTCGAGCTGGCTTTTCTGAACCTGCTGGGCCTGATGGAACAAATCACGCTGCATGCGCGGCACACGCACCTGCAGCTGGTTGTAGACGTAGTAGACCAGACCGCTGCAATCGAAACCTTGTGCCGGGTTGGTGCCGGCCCAGCGGTAGGGGATGCCCAGCAGGGTCTTGGCCAATTCGACCGCAGGGTGCAAGCTGCCGGGCGCAAGCCTGACCTGGGCGGCCATGGGCACGCCGCCCAGGCCGCTTGCCTCGGGCGGCGCGGGCTGGGCCTGCGCCCGCACCGTCAAGCTGGCGCACAGGAGCACCACCGAGCAGATCAGGGTCTTCATCGAAGAGAAGTTTAGACCATGGCCTGGGGCCACGGCCGGTCAGGCCCCGCCTTGGACCGGCTGGCTCGCTTTAGCGCACCAGGTTTTCAATCAGGCTGGCCATGCCCATGCCCGAACCCAGGCACATGCTGATGATGGCGTAGCGCCCGCCGGTGTCTTGCAAGTGGTGCATGGCGGTGATCGTCATGCGCAGCCCGGTGGCGCCCGGTGGATGCCCCAGGCTGATGCCTCCGCCATATAGGTTGGTGCGTGCGCGCGGAATGCCCAGCTCGCGCTCGGCGTGCAGATTGACCACTGCAAAGGCCTCGTTGATTTCAAAATAGTCGATGTCGGCCACGCTGAGCTTACGCTGGGCCAGCAGCTTGGCAATGGCCGGCACCGGCCCGCTGCCCATGATCTCGGGGGGAACGCCCACCACCGCCCAATCGACCAGCTTGGCCTGAACCGGTATACCCAGGCGCTGGGCTGCGCCCAGGCTGGCCACCACCAAAGCCGCGGCCCCGTCGGTCACGCCGCTGGAGTTGCCGGCGGTCACGCTGCCCTTGCCGTCCTTGCGAAAGGAGGGTTTGAGCGAGGCCAGTTTTTCGGGCGTGATATCCGGTCGGGGGAACTCGTCGTGCTCAAAGAGCCGGCTCGTGCCCTTGGGGCCGGCGAGTGTGATCGGCGCAATCTGGCGCGCCAGGAAACCGCTGCGCATGGCGGCGCCGGCACGCTGCTGGCTCATCAGGCCCCACTCGTCCATCGCCTGCCGGGTGTAGCCAAAGCGCGCGACCATGTTCTCGGCGGTGTCGCCCATCAGTTCGCGGGTGAAGGGGCAGCGATAGATGTAGTCCAGGCCATCGACCAACTCGACCGGGCCGCGCTGGGCGCCCCAGCGCATCTGGTGGGCCAGATAAGGCACGCGCGAATAGTTTTCACCGCCGGCGGCGATCGCGACCTGGCTGTGACCGCCGGCGATTTGCTGCGCCGCCGTCACGATCGTCTGCGACCCTGTGCCGCAGGCGCGGGTGACCCCCATGGCGGCGCTCTCGATGCGCAGGCCCGCATCCAGGGCGATCTTGCGGCTGGCAAACAGACCGTCGTGATCCACCGGCGCTGTGTTGCCAAAGACGAGGTGGTCGACGTCGTGGGCGGTGATGCCGGCGCGGGCGATGCTGGCCTGGACCGCATGCACCGCCAGCGCACTCAGTGGCGTGTCGCGCAAAGACTTGCCGAAGTCGCCCAGCGGGGTGCGCGCGCCGCTGCTCAGAACGATATCCTGAAATCCGGTCATGGTTGTTCCCTTGGTACGGCCATGCGGGTTTTCCGCAATGGTGAGGAGATTTAATTAGAAAAACAATCGTTTGGCATTCTAAACACAAGCACCGGTGCGCCGGGCAGCCCCGAAAGTCGACGGGGCTCTCAGCGTAACCGAGAGGGAGCGATCTGCCGTGAGCGATGTCTATGTCATTGGAACGGGCTGCACGCCATTTGGCAAGCATGCCGATCGCTCGTTTTCTGATCTGGCGCAGTGGGCCTATCTTGACGCCCTGAGCGATGCCGGTTTGGCCGCCTCCGATGCCGCCTTGATCGAGCAAGCCTGGTTTGGCAACTGCGGCATGGGGCAGTGGGGGCAGGGCGGGATTCGCGGGCAGGTCTGCTTTACGCCCATGGTGCAGTCGGGCCTGTTCCCTGAGCGGGTGCCGATGATCAACGTCGAAGGCGGCTGCGCGACCGCCTCCTTTGCCTTTCAGGGTGCCTGGAAGGACATCTTGTCGGGGCAGTGCCAGGTCAGTCTGGCCATTGGCGTAGAAAAGCTCACCAGCCCCGATCGCCCCGAGCGGGTGGCGGAGATTTTTGCCACCGGAATCGATCAGTTGCAACCCGAGCGTTGGCACGACTACTACGCCCGCGCCGGGGAGCAGGCGGGCAAGCCGTTTGTGACGGCGCCCGGGCGCACCGTGTTCATGGACACCTACGCCATGCAGGCGGCTTGGCACATGAAGGCGCACGGCACCACGCAGCGCCAGATCGCGGCCGGCGCTGCCAAGAACCACTACCACGGCAGCCTCAACCCGAAGGCGCAATACCGCTTCGAGATGACGATCGAGCAGGTGCTGGCCGACCGCGAGATCAGCTGGCCGCTGACGCGCGCCATGTGCTCGCCTCTGGGCGACGGTGCGGCAGCGGCCATCTTGTGCTCTGAGGCCGCGCTGGCGCACTTCCCGCCTGCGGCCAGAGCGCGAGCGGTGCGGGTGCGCACCTGCGAGCTCTCCGGTGGCAAGTACCGCGCGCTCGATGAGCCCGGGCTGTCGCGCATTGCCGCCGACAAAGCCTACGCGCGTACCGGCCTGGGGCCGCAGGACATCGATCTGGTCGAGTTGCATGATGCGACCTCGTTTTGTGAGATCTACCAGCTCGAGATGCTGCGCCTGTGCCCCGATGGGCAGGGCGGGCGCATGGTGGAGTCGGGGCAAACCGCGCTGGGCGGTGCGCTGCCGGTCAATGTGTCGGGAGGCCTGGTCTCCAAGGGCCATCCGGTCGGTGCCACGGGGCTTTCCATGGTCCATGAAGTGTGTCTGCAATTGCGCGGCGAGGCCGGGCCTCGCCAGGTCAAGGACGCGCGCATCGGACTGGTTGAAAACGGCGGCGGCGTGATGGGTTTCGACGAGGCTGCATGCGTGGTCACGATCTTGGAGAAAGCGCAATGAGCACG
>CANHDQ010000004.1 GCA_947459405.1 Comamonadaceae bacterium | reverse complement strand
CCCAGACCGACGACCAGTCCAGGGCGGGCGCGATCGCTCACGCGGGCCTTGCAGTGGTAGCTGCCCCGGTCGTTGTAGACACGCACGGTTGCACCGTCGGCGATCCGCCGGCTCAGCGCATCTTCGGGGTGAATTTCGAGCACGGGCTCGGTTTCGAGGTCGCGCAGGCTCTTGACGTTGACGAAGGTCGAGTTCAGGAAGTTGCGCGCTGGCGGCGAGATCATGGCCAGACGGTAGCGCGAGGCGTCGTGGGCGACTTCGGCATTGGGCAGGTGATCGGGCAGTCCGTCTTGTCCTTGCTGGGCCAGGCGCTGGCTGAAAAACTCGCATTTGCCGCTGGCGGTGGGGAACTGGCCCTGGGCAAACGGCGCATCGGGCAGCTGCAAGCGGGCGTAACCTTGCTCGAGCAGGGTCTGGAAATCAACCGCGGAGCCGAAGGCGGCGCGGCACAGCGCGAGGTCGTCTTCTGCAAAGCATGGGTCGTCAAAGCCCAGCCGGTGGGCCAGCTGCCGAAAGATCTCGCTGTTGCTGCGCGCCTGTCCCAAGGGGGCGATGGCTGGACGGTTGAGCAGCACGTCGGTGTGGCCGTAGCTGGCATGGATGTCCCAGTGCTCGAGCTGGGTGGTTGCGGGCAGCACGTAGTCGGCGTGGTCGGCGGTGTCGGTCATGAAGTGCTCGAGCACCACGGTCAACAGGTCTTCGCGGGCAAAGCCGCGCACCACCTTGCCCGACTCCGGTGCCACTGCCACCGGGTTGCTGTTGTAGACGATCACCGCCTCGATGCGCGGGCCGAAGTCGGCGCTGGCCGGTCGCAGCAGATCGTCTCCGATGGTGCTCATGTTGATCACCCGGCTTGGCGCGCGGCGCAAATCGGGTCGCTGCAGCGCGGTCTGTTGCACCGGAAAGTGGCCCGAGCTCGACATCAGCAAACCGCCGCCGGGGTGTCGCCAGGCGCCCACCAGCGCCGGCAGGCAGGCCACGGCCCGGGTGGCGTTGCCGCCACCGCGCACCCGCTGCATGCCGTAGTTGAGCCGAATGGCTGCCGGCGCCAGCGTGCCGTAGTCGCGGGCCAGATCACGAATTTGCTGGGCGGCCAGGCCGCAAACCTGCGCGGCGCGTTCGGCCGGCCACTGCAGGGCCCGTTCGCGCAACTCTGGCCAGCCCAGGGTGTAGCGGTCGATGTAATCGTGGTCGAGCCAGTCGTTGACGATCAATTCATGCATCAAGCCCAGCGCCAGCGCAGCGTCAGTGCCGGGCAGCAGCGGCAGGTGGGCATGGCATTTGTCAGCCGTTTCGCTGCGTCGGGGATCGATGCAGACGAGCTTGGCGCCTTGGCGCTTGGCCTGCTGAGCCAGGCGCCAAAAGTGCAGGTTGCTGCCCACCGAGTTACTGCCCCAGATCAGGATCAGCTGGCTTTGGGCAAAGTGCTCGACCTTCATGCCCACCTTGTCGCCTAGGGTGTGGATCAAGCCTTGCGCGCCGGCCGATGCGCAGATGGTGCGATCGAGCAGGGAGGCACCGAGCCGGTTAAACAGCCGGGCGGCAATCGATTCCCCCTGCACCTGGCCCATGGTTCCGGCGTAGCTGTAGGGCAAGATGGCCTGGGGATCGCGCGCAGCAATGGTTTGCAGCCGCGCGGCGATCTCGCCTAGTGCCTGGTCCCAGCTGATGGGCTCAAATTGACCACTGCCTTTGGGCCCGCTGCGCTTGAGCGGTTGCAGCACGCGTTCGGGGTGGTAAGTGCGCTCGGCATAACGCGAGACCTTGGTGCACAGCACGCCAGCGGTGTGGCTGTGCTCAGGATTGCCGTGTACTTGCACGGCGCGGCCTTCGCGCACGGTGGTGAGCAAGGCGCAGGTGTCGGGGCAGTCGTGCGGGCAGGCGCCGCGCACGGTCTCCTCGCGATTCGATGGCGGGCTTGCGGGCATGGGTTGTGAGGGTCTTGTGGTCTGCGGGATCTGTCTTGGGTCTGGCTCGGGCCGTTCAGGCGCGTGCGCCCGGGCCCGCATAAACGCCGGCGAGCGCCTGCAGATGGTTGCGCTGCTCGGGTGCCAGGTAGGGCCCCAGCAGGCCGATGACGTGGCTGGCCCCTCGCAGCAGCGCCGCCTGCGCATGTTCGGGCTCGAGCGCCCGCCGTGGGTCGCGGGCGTACTCGAAACTGAGCCAGTAGGTCAGCAGCACCACCATGCTGGTGGCCATGGTGGGGACCTCACGCGAGGGCATGCTCAGTACCTGCTGGCGCATCGAGTCGAGCAAATTGCGCAGCGAGGCCACCATCTGCTCAATCAGGGACTGCAACTGGGTCTCCAGGTGCCGGTTGCGGCTGAGCAGATCGTTGAGGTTGCGGTAAATAAAGCGATGCTCCCACAGGTTTTCAAACAGCGAGTGCAGGAAAAACCAGGCGTCCTCGACATCTCGCACGTCGCCGCCGGCTGCCAGCAGGGGCGCAAGCGCCGCACGGTGCCTTTCAAACAGGGCGTTGACCAACTCGTCTTTGGCCGGGTAGTGGTAGTACAGGTTGCCCGGGCTGATGCCCAGTTCGGCCGACAAGGCGGTGGTCGAGACGTTCGGTTCGCCAAAGCGGTTGAACATCTCCAGCGCCGTCTCCAGAATGCGCTGCGCGGTACGCCGAGGCGCTTTTCTGACCATGCCCAGTTCCTGCTGCTGTGAGTGCCTCACTCTACCTGAGTGGCCCCAGGCTGCAAAGGGCCCGGCCCTGCATCGACACCGGATGCGCCGGCGCTGTTTCAGCCCGGGTTTTTGCGTCGTGCCGGGGTCTTGCGGGGCGTGCTGGGGGTTTTCCGGGCGACCGCCTGGCCGCTGGCTTTGGCTCGCGCGCGAGATGCTGGCGGCTTTGACAGTGCCCGCACCTGCTGCTCGAGCGTTTGCACGCGCTCGCTTAGGGCCTGCAGTTCGCTGGCCGAGGGCGCACCCAGCGCGCTCATTGCGCGGGCCACCCGCTCCTCGAAGATGCCTTCGAGGCGGCCCCATTGCTGGCCCGCCTTGCTGCTCAGGCCGTCGGCCATTTCAGTGATGCGCTCGGTCGCTTCTGCCATGCGCTCCTGCGCCACAGCCTGCGTCTTGCGCTGCAGGTTCACACCGTCCTGGACCAGCGCTTCGAAGACTTTGCTGCCCTCTTGTTGCGCTTTTGCAAATGCGCCGAGCCCAGCCAGCCAAATTTGCTGCGCCGATTCACGAACCTTTTCAGCCGCATCAACCGCGGGATTGTCATACTTTTTAGTCACGATGGTTCCTCCTACATCCACTCTATCGTTTACCGGCTGCCTTGCGTAGGCAGCGCACTCTAACTGGGCCCGCGCATTTTTTGTTCTGGCAGGAATTTTTCGAACGATCTATGATCGATTATGAGAAAAAAATCTGGGGCATCCGTCGTGGCCGATTCTCTGCACGCCGATCTGTATCTGCGCTTTCTCAATCTGGCCCGGGCGGTGCGCGAATTGCCTGATTTCCCGGCACTCGATCCCGTCGAGGAGCGGCTGCTCAATCAGTTTGCCGCCGTTTGGCACCAAGACCGGCCGTTGACGGTGCTCCAAGCGATGGGCTTGTCAAAGGACGTCTCGTCCACCACTGCGCACCGGCGACTCAAGTCCTTGCGCAGCAAGGGCATGGTCGTGCTGGTGTCTGACGAGATCGATAACCGCGTCAAGTATGTGCGGCCTACGGTTCTGGCCCAGGACTACTTCAGTCGACTGGGACGGTGTTTGGACGCAGCCCGGGACCGTGCGCTGTCTGCCTGAAGGTCAGGGCCGCGGGCCGGCCAAGTCCTCTGTGCTCGTCATGATGAGATTGCTTGCCGGTAGCGCTCGCTAAAATAAGAGGCATCGGTTCGTCTGTCTGGACCTGGGACGCCTCATGACCCTCCTTGTGACCGGTGGTGCCGGCTTCATCGGCAGCAATTTCGTGCTCGCGTGGCTCTCCCGCCCCGAGGCCCCGCCGATCGTCAATCTCGACAAGCTCACCTACGCCGGTAATCTTGAAAACCTGGCCAGCGTGCAGGGCGATGCCCGGCACCATTTCGTCCAGGGCGATATCGGTGATTCAGATTTGCTCAAGCGCCTGTTGGCCCAACACCGGCCACAGGCTGTGGTCAATTTCGCAGCCGAATCCCATGTGGACCGCTCCATTTTGGGGCCTGCGGCCTTTATCGAGACCAACGTGATGGGCACCTTCGCCCTGCTCGAGGCCGTGCGGCACCACTGGAGCGCGCTCGAGGGCCCCAGCCGGCAGGATTTTCGCTTCCTGCATGTCTCGACCGACGAGGTCTACGGCTCGCTCGGCGCGGCCGATGCGCCCTTTACCGAAAACCACCGCTACGAGCCCAACAGCCCCTACTCGGCGAGCAAGGCGGGCAGCGACCATCTGGTGCGGGCCTACCATCACACCTATGGGCTGCCGGTGCTGACCACCAACTGCAGCAACAACTACGGCCCCTACCATTTCCCAGAAAAGCTGATTCCGCTGATGATCGTCAACGCGCTGGCGGGCAAGCCGCTGCCCGTTTACGGCGATGGCCTGCAAATTCGCGACTGGCTCTACGTCAGGGACCACTGCAGCGCGATCTGCCGGGTGTTGGAGGCTGGTCAGATCGGTCAGGTCTACAACGTGGGCGGCTGGAACGAGAAGGCCAACATAGAAATCGTCCACACGATTTGCGATTTGCTCGACGAATTGCGGCCCCGTTCAGATCGCAAGTCCTATCGCAGCCAGATCAGCCACGTCACCGACCGACCAGGTCATGACCGGCGCTATGCGATCGATGCCTCGCGCCTGTACCAGGAGTTGGGCTGGAAGCCGGCCGAGACGTTCGAAAGCGGCATCCGAAAGACGGTGCGCTGGTACCTTGACAACCCCGGCTGGGTTGAGCGGGTGCAAAGTGGCGCCTACCGCGACTGGGTGCAAACCCAGTATGGGGCGAGCGCGTGAAAATCCTGCTCCTGGGCAAGGGCGGCCAGGTGGGCTGGGAGTTGCAGCGCAGCCTGGCGCCGTTGGGTCAGGTGGTGGCGCTCGACTGGGACAGCGCCGACGGATGCGGGGACTTCACCCGGCCGCAGGAGTTGGTGCAAACCGTGCGCAGTCTGGCCCCTCAGGTCATTGTCAACGCCGCCGCGCACACGGCCGTGGACAAGGCCGAGAGCGAGCCGGAGCTGGCCCGTTTGATCAATGCGACCGCGGTGGGTGAGCTGGCGCGCCAGGCGCAGGCCCTGGGTGCCTGGCTGGTGCACTACAGCACCGACTATGTGTTCGATGGCAGCGGCAGCCGGCCCTGGCTTGAGCGTGATGCGCCGGCGCCCCTGAACGTGTACGGTCACACCAAGCTCGAGGGCGAGCGCTTGGTTCAGCAATCGTGCGAGCGTCATCTCGTGTTTCGCACCAGCTGGGTCTACGGCGCCCGCGGCGGCAACTTCGCCCGCACCATGCTGCGTCTGGCCGCCGAGCGGGAAAAGCTGCAGGTCATCGACGATCAGATCGGTGCGCCCACCGGGGCCGATTTGCTGGCCGATGTCACCGCCTTGGCGCTGCGTCAAGTCTGCTCCCAAACCGGGCAGGCCGACCGCTTGGCGGGGCTCTACCATCTGACGGCCTCAGGTCAGACATCCTGGCATGGCTATGCCAGCCACGTCATCGAACAAGCGCGTCAGCGCAAGCCCGACCTCGATTTGCGGGTGCGGGAGGTCGCTGCCGTGGCCAGCAGCGCTTTCCCGACTGCCGCTCGGCGGCCGCACAATTCACGGCTCGATACCGAACGTTTGCGCCAAGCTTTTGGCCTGAACTTGCCGCACTGGCAAGAGGGCGTTGACCGCATGCTCACTGAAATACTCTCAATCCCATGACCTCAGCACGAAAAGGCATCATCTTGGCCGGTGGCTCAGGCACCCGCCTTTACCCGGTCACCCAGGCGGTCTCCAAGCAGCTGCTGCCGGTGTATGACAAGCCGATGATTTATTACCCGCTGACCACCCTGATGCTTGCGGGGATACGGGAGATCCTGATTATTTCGACGCCGCAGGACACGCCGCGTTTTGCCGAATTGCTCGGCGACGGCAGTCAGTGGGGCCTGTCCTTAAGTTATGCCGAGCAGCCCAGCCCCGATGGCTTGGCCCAGGCCTTCATCATCGGGCGAGATTTTGTCGGCAACGCCGATTCGGCCTTGATTTTGGGCGACAACATTTATTACGGCCATGATCTGGAGGCGCAGTTGCGCCTGAGTCACGCGCGCAGTTCGGGGGCTACCGTCTTTGCCTACCATGTGCACGATCCCGAACGTTATGGCGTGGTGCAGTTCGATGCCCAGCGCCGCGCCGTCAGCATCGAGGAGAAACCCGCCCGGCCGGCCTCCAATTACGCCGTGACGGGCCTGTATTTTTACGATCAGCAGGTGCTCGACATTGCTGCAAATATTGCCCCGTCGGCGCGGGGTGAGCTTGAAATCACCGACGTGAACCGGGCTTATCTCGAGCGTGGCCAGCTCCATGTCGAGGTCATGGGCCGTGGCATGGCCTGGCTCGATACCGGCACGCACGAATCGCTGCTGGAGGCGAGCCAGTTCATCGCCACCATCGAGCACCGGCAGGGTCTGAAGATCGCCTGCCCTGAGGAGCTGGCGTATCGCAAGGGCTACATCACGGCCGAACAGCTCGAAAAATTGGCCCAGCCCATGCTCAAGAACGGCTATGGTCGCTACTTGATTCAGATACTGGGCAGCCAGGTGTTTTGAATATGCAAGTCACACCGAGCTCCATCCCCGATGTGCTGCTGATCGAACCGCGGGTCTTCGGTGATGCCCGCGGTTTTTTCCTCGAGAGCTTCAACCAGCGGGCCTTTGCGCAGGCCACCGGCCTTGAACCCCAGTTTGTGCAGGACAACCACAGCCGAAGTGCTCAAGGGGTACTGCGCGGCCTGCATTACCAGATCGAGCAGGCCCAGGGCAAGCTGGTTCGGGTGGTGCGCGGGCGGGTTTTCGATGTCGCTGTTGACCTGCGCCGGCGCTCGCCCAGTTTTGGTCGCTGGGTCGGTTTTGAGCTGTCCGAAGACAATCACCGGCAACTGTGGATTCCGCCCGGATTTGCCCATGGCTTCCTGGTTTTAAGTGAATCGGCTGATTTTCTTTACAAAGCCACCCAATACTATGCCCCGGCCCACGAAAAATGTCTGGCTTGGGATGATCCTCAAATCGGCATTCAATGGCCCTTGCAAGGTCTGCCCAAGTTATCGGACAAGGATCGACAGGCGCCGTCCTTGGCCCAGGCTGTGTGCTTTGAATGACGGGCGCTTGGTTTATTGCCTGCGGATAAGCGCTGCTTAATCTGTTATCGCTCTGCCGACCCAAACCCCTGTGGCCTTTGTCTGGCAGACCATGCGGTCAATCGGGTAACTGATCTTTATGATTTGAGATATCATCATGCCAGCCCCCTTAGGGTGATATTGCCAGTCATAAAAGGAGCAGGACCATGGGTAATTTGATCGATATTCAGACGCAAATCGAAAAACTCCAGAAGCAGGCCGCTGATATTCGTTCGCGCGATTTCAACAATACCGTTCAGGATATTCTCGCCAAAATGGCGGCTTTTGGGATCACGGCCAAGGATTTGGAGGCCGCCCGCAAAAAGGCGCCCAAGACCCGTGGCAAGGCCGCGGGCAAATCCAAGGCGGCTGGCCAGGGCCGCGCCGGCAAAAAGGCCGGCGGCACATCGACCGTGGCGGCCAAATACCGCGGTCCCAACGGTGAAACCTGGAGCGGCCGCGGCTTGATGCCGCGTTGGATGGCCAGTCTGGTTGCGAGTGGGCGCACGAAGGAAGAATTCGCCATCGCTTCCTGATGCGAGCGGCCGGCCGCTTGGGCCGTGCTGCACAATGCGGGCTGTCCTCTGGGACGGCCCTTTTTATTTCTTGCAACGCCATGAGCTCCACTGACCCTGATTTGACCCATATCGCCCCGCGTGACAAGGCGGAAATCCTGGCCCAGGCCTTGCCGTATATCCGCCGGTTTCATGGCAAGACGCTGGTCATCAAATACGGCGGCAATGCCATGACCGATCCGGAGTTGCAGAAGGACTTTGCCGAGGATGTGGTGCTGCTCAAGCTGGTGGGCATGAACCCGGTGGTGGTCCATGGCGGTGGCCCGCAGATCGAAACCGCCCTCAACCGGCTGGGCAAGAAGGGCCAGTTCATCCAGGGCATGCGGGTGACCGATGCTGAGACCATGGAGGTGGTCGAGTGGGTGCTCGCCGGTGAGGTACAGCAAGACATTGTCGGCCTGATCAACCAGGCCGGCGGCAAGGCCGTGGGCCTGACCGGCCGCGATGGCGGACTGATTCGGGCGCGCAAGCTCAAGATGATCGACTCCCAAGATCCGAACAAGGAACACGACATCGGCCAAGTGGGCGATATCGTGCAGATCGATCCTTCCGTGGTGCGTGCGCTGCAGGACGATCAATTCATTCCCGTGGTCAGTCCGATCGGTTTTGGTGAGGCCAACGAGAGCTACAACATTAACGCCGATGTGGTGGCGGCCAAGCTGGCCGCTGTGCTCAAGGCCGAGAAGCTGGTGATGCTGACCAATATCCGGGGCGTGCTGGACAAGTCCGGTGAGTTGATCACCGAGCTGACCGCGCGCCAGATCGACGAGCTGGTGGCAGACGGCACCATCAGTGGCGGCATGCTGCCCAAGCTGGCCGGCGCAATCGATGCGGCCAAGAGCGGTGTGCATGCCGTGCATGTGGTCGATGGCCGTGTTCCCCATGCCATGCTGCTGGAGATCCTGACCGACCAGGCCTACGGCACCATGATCCGGTCCCACTGAGACGCAAGGCTGTGGGGCACGCCCAGCGCTGTGCGAGAATGATTTGTAGCCCCCACCCGAGAGCAGCTGCGCATGTCCGAGCTTGAACCCGAGTCGCCTCCCGAGCCCTCTGATGTCCCGGCGCGCAAGCGGCCCAAACCCGGAGAGCGCCGCGTGCAGATCCTGCAGGCGCTGGCGGCGATGCTCGAGCAACCCGGCGCCGAGCGAGTCACCACCGCTGCCTTGGCCGCCCGCCTCAGTGTCAGTGAAGCGGCGCTGTACCGCCACTTCGCCAGCAAGGCGCAAATGTTTGAGGCCTTGATTGATTTCATCGAGGCCTCGGTGTTCTCACTGATCAACCAGCTGCAAGAGCGCGAGCCTGAACCTGGTGCCAGGGTGCAAAAAATGGTGCGCATGGTGCTGCAGTTTGCAGAGCGCAACCCTGGGATGACCCGGGTGATGGTGGGCGATGCGCTGGTTTTTGAACACGAGCGGCTGCAAGAGCGCATGAACTTGTTTTTTGACAAGCTTGAGGCGCAGTGGCGGCAGCCCTTGCGCGAGGCCCTGGCGGCCACGGCCATGCCCACCGTCGAGGCCCAGGTGCGTGCCGCCTTGCTCCACGCTTTTGTTTTGGGGCGCCTGCAGCGATACGCTCGCTCAGGCTTTCGGCGCGCACCGTCCGAAAACCTGGAGGCCAGCCTGGCCATCGTGCTGGCTGTCGCGTGAGCCTGCCTCTGAGATCCTTGCTGGGAATGGCCTGCGGGCCTGAATTGAAACGACCGATGAAAGGCACCCCATGGGACTGCTCGATGGCATGCTAGGCAACGCATCCAAAATTGATGCCTCCAAGATTCAGAGCGAGTTCAGCCAGATTCTGGCGCCCGGTGAACGGGTGGAGCACGCTTACCAACTGATCCGGGATTATTTCGTCTTCACCGACAAGCGCTTTGTGCTGGTCGACAAGCAGGGCATTACCGGCAGCAAGACCGAGTACCACTCGATTCCGTACAAGAGCATCACCCACTTCACCATCGAGACCGCCGGCACCTTTGATCTCGATGCCGAACTCAAGATCTGGATTTCCGGCACGGCCGCGCCCATCCAGAAGCAGTTCAACAAGAAGCTGAGCATCTACGAGGTTCAGGCGGTGCTGGCCAGCTACGTGCTCAAGTAAGTCGCGGCCCGGGCGGCCGCAGCCAAAACCTTGCGGCTCGCTCGGATGCGTTGACCCGGTCCCGCTCAAGCCGCAACGGCCGCTACAATCTGGGCCAGTTCTGAGGAGCGTTGCAACCCACCGTTTGCGTGGTCTAGGCTCAGAACCCTTTCTTCGCAACGACGCTCACCCGCCAGCACCTTGCAAAGTGCCAGCGCCACGGGTGAGTTCCGACCCAGCGTGAGCTTTTGTTTGATGCGGCGGTGGTCCTGATGGGCCTGCTTGTCTTTTTCACTTGGAGAAAAGCCCGATGAACGCCGTCCTCAAGCCCCTGCACACCCAGGATTACGCCATTGCCGACCTGTCGCTTGCCGACTGGGGTCGCAAAGAACTCAAGATTGCCGAAACCGAGATGCCTGGCCTGATGGCCATCCGCGAGGAGTTCGCCAAGAGCCAGCCGCTCAAGGGCGCGCGCATCACCGGCTCGCTGCACATGACCATCCAGACCGGTGTGCTGGTCGAGACCCTGCAAGCCCTGGGCGCCGAAGTGCGCTGGGCCTCGTGCAACATCTTCTCCACCCAGGACCACGCCGCCGCTGCCCTGGTGGCCAGCGGCACGCCGGTGTTTGCCTACAAGGGCGAGTCCCTGGACGACTATTGGGACTACACCCACCGCATTTTCGAATTCAAGGGCGCCAAGGGCACCCCTGAAGAAGGCCCCAACATGATCCTGGACGACGGCGGTGATGCCACGCTGCTGATGCATCTGGGCACCAAGGCCGAGACCGACGCTTCCGTGCTGAGCAAGCCTGGCAGCGAGGAGGAGGTGTGCCTGTTCAACGCCATCAAGGCCAAGCTGGCCCAGGACGGCACCTGGTACAGCCGCCGCCTCAAAAACATCATCGGTGTGACCGAGGAAACCACCACCGGCGTGCTGCGCCTCAATGAAATGGCAGCCAAGGGCTCGCTCGCCCTGCGTGCCATCAACGTCAACGACTCGGTCACCAAGAGCAAGTTCGACAACCTGTATGGCTGCCGCGAGTCGCTGGTCGATGCGGTCAAGCGCGCCACCGACGTGATGATTGCCGGCAAGGTCGCCGTGGTCGCCGGCTACGGCGACGTCGGCAAGGGTTCGGCCCAGGCCCTGCGCGCCCTCTCGGCGCAGGTTTGGGTCACCGAAATTGACCCCATCAACGCCCTGCAGGCCGCCATGGAGGGTTACAAGGTCGTGACCATGGAGTACGCTGCCGACAAGGCCGACATCTTTGTCTCGGCCACCGGCAACAAGAACGTGATCACCTACGCGCACATGGCGGCCATGAAGGACCAGGCCATCGTCTGCAACATCGGTCACTTCGACAACGAGATCGACGTCGCGGCCCTCGAGAAGTGCCAGTGGGAAGAGATCAAGCCCCAGGTGGACCATGTGATCTTCCCTGACGGCAAGCGCATCATCTTGCTGGCCAAGGGCCGGCTGGTCAACCTGGGCTGCGGCACCGGCCACCCCAGCTTCGTGATGAGCTCCTCCTTTGCCAACCAAACCATTGCCCAGATCGAACTTTTCACCAAGAAGGCCGACTACGCGGTGGGCAAGGTCTACGTGCTGCCCAAGCACCTGGACGAGAAGGTGGCCCGTCTGCACCTCAAGAAGGTCGGCGCCATGCTGACCGAGCTCTCCGAAGAGCAGGCTGCCTACATTGGCGTGAAGAAGGAAGGCCCGTACAAGGCCGACACTTACCGCTACTGATGCCGCTTTGCCTTCCCCACTGCGGGGCAGGGCCAGGCAAGGGGTGGCCCCGCGTGGGCCCCTCTTTCCAGCCCAGTGTCCGCCGGGCGGAGGCAGCCACCCATGCGCGCTGACCTGTTCCTTGTCGAACGCGGCCACGCCGCCACGCGCTCCCAGGCGCAGCGTCTGATCGCTTCGGGGGTGCTCTGGCGCGAAGGCGACGCACCCTGGAAGAAGATCGCCAAGAATGGCGACGAGGTGCCCGCGCACGCCGAGCTGCAACTGACCGACACCGCCGAGGCGCGCTACCTTTCGCGCGGCGGGCTCAAGCTCGAGGGGGCGCTGGTGGCCACCGGCTTGCAGGTGGCCGGCTGGCGCTGCCTGGATCTGGGGCAATCGACGGGAGGCTTTACCGATTGCCTGCTGCAGCAGGGCGCAGCCCGCGTGGTGGGCATCGATGTCGGCCACGGCCAGCTGCATGCCAGCTTGCGTGGCGATGCGCGGGTGGTCTGCATCGAGGGGGTCAATGCGCGGGCGCTGACCCTAGGCGACTTCTGGGCCCACCACGACGCGGCAGTCGGTGCGCCGCTGGCGTCGGGGCATGAGCCTTTTGATCTCCTCACGGGCGATCTGTCCTTCATCTCGCTGACCCTGGTGCTTCCTGCCATGGTGCGCCTGCTCAAGCTGGACGCTCATGCGCTGCTGCTGGTCAAGCCCCAGTTCGAGCTGCAGCCGGGCCAGGTGGGTAAGGGCGGCATCGTCAAGGACCCGGCGCTCTTCGCCCTGGTGCAAGAGCGGCTGCGCGACTGCTGCGACGAGCTCGGGCTGCAGGTGCTGGCGTGGCTCGATTCACCGATTGCCGGAGGTGATGGCAATCGCGAGTTTTTCATCCATGCGCGCCGGGTATCGCAGACCGATGCCCCCCTGCCCGACGCGCCAGCCCGGCAGACGCCCAAGCGCCAGCCACGCAGCGAGCGCCGCCAGGGCCTGCTTGACGAAGGCGATCGCCAGAGCGCGCACGACGGCCAGCCCGGCCCGGCCAAACGCAAACGCAAGAACTGAACCCGACACCTAAGAAGCACCGCCATGAAGACGCTGCCCCTGAGCTTTGAGTTTTTCCCCCCCAAGACGCCCGAGGGCGCCGACAAGTTGCGTGCCGTGCGCCAAAAGCTGTATGCGCACCAGCCCGAGTTCTGCTCGGTGACGTTTGGCGCCGGCGGATCCACTCAGGAAGGGACCTTTGCCGCGGTGGCCGAGATCCAGGCCGAGGGCGTGCCGGCGGCCTCGCACTTTTCCTGCATCGGTGCCACCCAGGCCGGCGTGCGTGCGCAACTGGCGCAGCTTCAGGCCATGGGCGTCAAGCGCCTGGTGGCCCTGCGCGGTGACCTGCCCAGCGGCTACGGCGCCGGCGGCCAGTTTCACTACGCCAGCGACCTGGTGGCCTTTATCCGCGCCGAGACCGGCGATGCCTTCCACATCGAGGTGGCGGCCTACCCCGAGACGCACCCGCAGGCCCGCTCACCCCAGGCTGACCTGCAGGCCTTTGCCACCAAGGTCAAGGCCGGGGCGAACTCAGCCATTACGCAGTATTTCTTCAATTCGGACGCCTACTTTCGCTTCGTCGATGACGCCTATGCGCTCGGCGTGGACGTGCCGGTGGTGCCCGGCATCATGCCCATTCTGGGCTCGAGCCAGCTGCTGCGCTTTTCAGATGCCTGCGGCGCCGAGATCCCGCGTTGGATCCGGCTGCGTCTGCAGGCCTATGGCGACGACACCGCGTCCATCAAGGCCTTTGGTCTGGATGTGGTCACCGACCTGTGTGACCAGCTCGTCACCGCAGGCGTGCCGGGCTTGCACTTCTACACCATGAACCAGTCGCAGGCGGTCGGCGAGATCATCGGCCGCCTCCAGGGCCGCTGAGGGCAGGCAGGCAGTCCCTTAGCCGCCCCGGGTCAGCGCGTAGGCCGCGTTCCTGTCCTGGCCGAGCCAGTCCACCAGCTGGGGCAGGGCGGCCTTGAGCTGCTCGTGCAGGGTAAACGGTGGATTGATCACGAACATGCCGCTGGCCGGCAGACCCGGGCGAATGACTTGGCCTTCCACGGTTTTTTGCAGCTTGCTGCCCTTGACCGTGAGCGTCGCATCGAGCCAAGGGCGGCCGGCCCGGGTGGCCAGGGTTTTGAGCTTTTTGGGCAGCTCGTGTGCCTCGGGTCGGGGGATCACGGGGTACCAAATGGCGTAGGTGCCGGTGGCAAAGCGCTTGAGCGCATCGGCCATCGCCTCGGTCACTTGGGCGTAATCGCTTTTGAGCTCGTAGCTCGGATCGCACATCACCAGCGCCCGCCGCGAGGGTGGCGGCAGCAAGGGTTTGAGCGATTCGAAGCCGTCTTGCAGCTCGCAGCTGATGCTGCGGCCCAACTCGAGTTGCGCCATATTGCCCGACAGCGCCCGAAAATCGGTCGGGTGCAGTTCATACAGCTTGAGCTTGTGGCGGCCTTGCAAAAAGCGCGAAGCGATATACGGTGAGCCCGGGTAGACCTTCAGGCGATCGGGGCTGGGCGCAGCGCCGGGGTTGAGCTCACCGAGCAGGTCCAGGTAATCCTGGATGACGGGGGCGATGCCATCCGGTGCGCTTTGCAGGGCCTGGACCAGACGCAGCACCCCCTGGTCTGCCTCGCCGCTGGTCTGGCTGTAGTCGCCATCGAGGCGGTAAAGCCCTGCGCCGGCGTGGGTGTCGATCACCGTCAGCGCCTGTTTTTGCGTCAGGTATTTGAGCAAGGCCAGCAGCGTGATGTGCTTGAGCACATCGGCATGGTTGCCGGCATGGAAGGCGTGACGGTAACTGAACATGGCCCGATGCTAACCGCAGCGGCCCAGGCCTCGGGGTCCGGTTCCGCCAAATTTGTATAATGCCCAGTTCTTCAGCGTTTGACACCCGCCGGAAGACGCAGCGCCCCGAGCTTTTGACGGGTTGCTTGCGCAAGCCACCTAAGAGGCTCCCATCAGAGGAGCACCGACCGTGGAGTAGGTGTCCTACGGGCCCCGCAGGGGTTCTTTTTCCAAGAGCACATTCATGAAAACTTTCAGCGCCAAACCCGCTGAGGTCGTGCATGAGTGGTTTGTGATTGACGCCGCCAACAAGGTTCTCGGTCGAGTCGCCAGCGAAGTGGCTCTCCGTCTGCGCGGCAAGCACAAACCCATCTACACGCCTCACGTCGACACCGGTGATTACATCGTCGTCATCAACGCAGCCCAGCTGCGTGTGACCGGTGCCAAGTCCCTCGACAAGGTCTACTACCGCCACTCGGGCTATCCCGGCGGCATCACGGCCACCAACTTCCGCGACATGCAGGCCAAGCACCCCGGCCGCGCCCTAGAAAAGGCCGTCAAGGGCATGCTGCCCAAAGGTCCCCTGGGCTACGCCATGATCAAAAAGCTCAAGGTCTATGGCGGTGCCGAGCATCCCCACACGGCCCAGCAGCCCAAAGTGTTGGACATCTAAGGAGCCGAGATGATTGGTCAATGGAACAATGGCACCGGCCGTCGCAAATCGAGCGTCGCCCGCGTGTTTCTGAAAAAAGGCACCGGCAAGATTACGGTCAATGACAAGGACATTACGGCCTATTTTGGCCGCGAGACCTCGATCATGATCGCCAAACAGCCTCTGGTGCTCACCGGCAATCTGGAAGCCTTCGACATCATGGTCAATGTCCATGGCGGTGGCGAGTCGGGTCAGGCCGGTGCGGTGCGTCACGGTATCACCCGCGCGCTGATCGACTACGATGCCGCGCTCAAGCCAGCCTTGAGCCAGGCGGGCTTTGTCACCCGCGATGCCCGCGAAGTCGAGCGCAAGAAGGTCGGTTTGCGTTCTGCACGCCGTCGCAAGCAGTTCAGCAAGCGCTGATCGGTTGCTGTCTCGGGAAAAGCCGCCGCCTCTGGCGGCTTTTTTCATGGCTCGGCTGGCCGCTTCAAAGGCCGCGCAGGCCTGTGGTTGATCAAATTACTGTACTATTGCCCATTCACGTATTTTTTAGGAGCTCGTCATGAGCGCTGTGCCCCAAGAAATTCCGACCGACATGCCCGACCCGCTGGTTTTCTCGGACGCGGCGGCGGCCAAGGTGGCCGAGCTGATTGCGGAAGAGGGCAATCCCGAGCTGAAACTGCGCGTCTTCGTGCAAGGCGGCGGCTGTTCCGGTTTCCAGTATGGCTTCACCTTTGACGAGATCGTCAATGAAGACGACACCACGATGACCAAAAACGGGGTGTCCCTGCTGATCGACGCGATGAGCTACCAGTACCTCACCGGCGCCGAGATCGATTACAAGGACGACCTCGAAGGCGCCCAGTTCGTCATCAAAAACCCCAACGCGACCAGCACCTGCGGCTGCGGTTCGAGTTTTTCTGTTTGATCACAGATCCCACCTGTCAGAGGTGGGGCTGCAGAGCCGGCTCCTAACGGCTACTTGCCCGATAGAGTGCGCCGAGGACCCGCGCCCCTCGGGCGCCTGTGACTTCAGGCCGGCTAGCCGGCCGGCGTTCGAACCAGCACCAGGCCAGCCAGGCAAAGGCGCAGGCCTCTACCTGCATGGCTGGAAGGCCCCGTGCGTCGCTGGCGTGTACCAGCACGCCAGGCAGTTGGTCGCGCAACTGGCGCATCAATTCGCAATTGAGCGCGCCGCCGCCACACACGAGCAGTTCCTGAGCCGAGGGCAGATAACGCTTTAAATCGTCGGCGCAGACCCGCGCCGTCAGGGCCGTCAGGGTGGCCTGCACATCTTGTGGCGGCACATCCTGCGTGGCCGGGCCGAGTCGCGTGGCCAGCCATTGCGGGTGGAACAGGTCGCGTCCGGTGCTTTTGGGCGGTGCTTGGGCAAAAAACGGCTCATCGAGCAGCCGCTCGAGTATGTCAGGCCGTACGCGGCCGCTCGCGGCCCACCGGCCGTCGGCGTCGAAAGCTTGGCCCGTGTGGCGCTCACACCAGTGGTCCATCAGGGCATTGCCGGGGCCGCAGTCAAAGCCCATTACCGGTTGATTCGGCGCAAGCAGCGTCAGGTTGCTGATGCCCCCTATATTGAGCACGGCCCGCACGGTTTGCCCATCGGCCCACAGCGCTGCATGGAAGCCCGGTACCAGGGGTGCCCCCTGGCCGCCTGCGGCCAGGTCGGCATTGCGAAAGTCTGCGACCACATCGAGCCCCGTCAGTTCGGCCAGCAGGGCCGGGTTGTGCAGTTGCCAGGTGTATCCGCTGGTTCCGCCGGTTTGGGGTTGGTGACGCACCGTCTGGCCATGCGCCCCGATGGCCGAGATCGCTGAGGCATCAATACCCAGGCGCTGGGCTTGTGCGAGCAGATCGTGCACCGTTTGGGCGTAGAGTTGGGTCAACGCGTTGGCGGCCAGCGCCCCGCGGTGCAATTCATCGCGGTCCGAGCTGTTGAGCCGCAAAAACTGCTCCCTGAGGTCTGAGGGCATCGGCTGGCTCGCTTGCGCCAGCACCCGGGGCTCACCGGAAAAATCGGCCAGCACCCCATCAATGCCGTCCAGCGAGGTGCCCGACATCAGGCCGATGAACAGCCGCTGAGTCACCGGCGCATGACGGATTTACTGGGTCAGCGTGGGCACGAGGCTGTCGGCCGCCTCGAGCTGCTGGCGCATCAGACGGGCCGTCTGGCGAAATGCCGGCAAGGCGGCTTCGGCCACACTGGCCCCGTTCGGGCTGCTGCGTGCCATTTCCAGGGGATCCTGGTGCACGCCGTTGACACGAAACTCAAAGTGCAGGTGCGGACCTGTGGCCCAGCCGGTGGCACCTACGCCACCGATGTGCTGGCCCTGGCTGACGCGCTGGCCTTTTTTGACGGTCATGGTGCTCAGGTGGGCGTAAACGGTGACATGTCCTCTGCCGTGATCGATGAAAATCACATTGCCGTAGCCATTTTGGCTGCCCGCGAAGTCGACCAGCCCGTTGGCCACGGCCACCACAGGCGTTCCGGGCGGGGCCGCATAGTCGACGCCCTGGTGGGCTGTCATGCGGTTGAGGACCGGATTGAGGCGCATGGCAAATCCGCTGGTCAGCCGGCCGTTTTCGAGCGGCATGATGTAGCCCCGAGTGAGCGTCTTGCCGTCCATGCTGTAGTAGGCGCCGGCAGCACCCGTGCGCGCGGCATTTTTGCCCTGACCTGATGCGCCCTCGTGGCGGAACCACATGGCCTGCTGCGCCTGCCCTGCGTAGACCAACTCGGCAGCCAGAATCCGACCGGGGCGCAGCATTTCTCCGTCGGCCTCGAGCACTTCATGGTAGACGCTAAAGCGATCGCCTTTGCGTGCTGGGCGCGACAGGTCCATGCTGCCGCCAAAAATTTGGGCCAGTTGATCGCCTACGGGACGGCTCAGGCCCGCGCGCTCGATGGAGCCATCGAACGACCTGTGGATTTCGCCGGCCACCAGGCGGGTCGAGCGGACGTAGGGAGCTGTTTCCACCCGCGCGGTAAAGCCGGTGCCCTGACGCTCAATGACCAGACGCTTGAAAAAATCTGGCTCGCTGCTGGCCCAGCGCATCGAGAGCTTGAGCAGTCGCTGCTCGTCATCGGCCTCGGCCGTGACGCTGCGCGAGGCGGTGCCCAGCAAGTGGGCCTTGACCAGCGCGTCCTTGCGCAGGAATGAGGCGGCCTGGGCGTCGCTGATGCCCAGGCGGGCCAGCAGGCTGTCGGCCGTGTCGGTGCTGCGTGTGAGTTCGGTGCGAAAAAGATTGAATCGGTGGCCCAGCAGCGCTTCGCTTTGCTGAGCCACAGGCAGGGGCTGCACCGCCTCGACCACGGTCGTGACGGGTTGGTCTGCCGGATCGGGCAACTGCGGCGCCACGCCGAACGCGGTCACGCCAGTGCCCAGCAGCAAAACGGCCAGCGCGCCGGTAACCCGGCGCGGATGGCGGTCTAGCAAGCCCAGGGCCTTGCTTGTCAGCTGTGGCAGCAGTTTCGAATTCAAGCCGAATATCCCATATTCGATAGCGAACCGGTAGCACGTGGCGGTCAGCGAGCAGATCGAAGCAGGGTGGTAGCCCTACAATGCGCGCTCTGCGCTGAGCCGTAGAAAGACTGGGCATTATAGGGGACCGGCGGGTTTTGCCTATCCCCCCATTTTCTGGATGTTTTGACGCTTGTATGAACCAAGAGACCCCCGCCTCTGCCCCCGTCTCAGATGCCGTGCGCCAGGCCTTGGCCGTGACCGAGAGGGGCTGCGAGGAGCTGATCCCGCAGGCTGACTGGCTGCGCAAGCTCGTGCGGTCCGAGCAAACCGGCCAGCCGCTGCGCATCAAGCTCGGGCTCGACCCGACGGCGCCCGACATCCACCTCGGGCATACGGTGGTGCTCAACAAGCTGCGTCAGCTGCAAGATCTCGGCCATCAGGTGATTTTTCTCATCGGCGACTTCACCAGCCTGATTGGCGACCCGTCCGGACGCAATACCACCCGCCCGCCTTTGACGCCCGAGCAGATCAAGGCCAATGCACAGACCTACTACCGGCAGGCCAGTCTGGTTCTGGATCCTTCAAAGACGGAGATTCGCTATAACAGTGAGTGGTCACTCCCTTTGGGCGCAATGGGCATGATCCAACTGGCCTCGCGCTATACCGTGGCGCGCATGATGGAGCGCAACGATTTCCACGACCGGTTCAAGGCGGGCAACCCGATTTCAGTGCACGAGTTCCTCTACCCGCTGATGCAGGGCTATGACTCGGTGGCCTTGAAGGCGGACCTGGAACTTGGCGGCACCGATCAGAAGTTCAATTTGCTGATGGGGCGCCACTTGCAGGCCGAGTACGGCCAGGAGCCGCAGTGCATCTTGACCATGCCCTTGCTCGAGGGGCTCGACGGTGTCGACAAGATGTCCAAATCCAAGAACAACTACATCGGGATCGCCGAGGACGCCAACTCCATGTTTGCCAAGGTGTTGAGCATTTCCGACGAGTTGATGTGGCGTTGGTACACCTTGCTGTCGTTCAAGTCCATGGCGCAAATTGATGCGCTGCAAAGCGAGGTGGCCGCTGGCCGCAACCCCAAGGAGGCCAAGGTGATGTTGGCCAAGGAAATCACGGCCCGATTTCACAGCGCGGCCGCTGCCGAGGCGGCCGAACAGGATTTCATGCGCCGCAGTCAGGGCGGGGTGCCCGAGCAGATCGAGCACCGGAGCTTGCCGGGTGCCCCCCTGGGTATCGCTGCGGTGCTCAAGAGCACCGGCCTGGCTGCCTCGAGCAGCGAGGCCAACCGCCTGATCGACGGCGCGGGCGTGCGGGTCGACTCCAACGTGGTCAGCGACAAGGCCCTCAAGCTCTCGGCCGGAACCTACGTGGTGCAGGTGGGCAAACGCAAATTTGTCCGCGTCACGCTGTCCTGAGGCTGGGCAACTGCCGCGATCCTGGCCACAGGTCGAGAGCATGTCCGGCAGCGGACCCCTGGCCGGGCGGTCACCGCCCCGATAACATGCCAGGATGCAAGATCTGCTGGAGCGACTCAATCCGCGGCGCCTCCTGATGGTGTCGGTCGCGGTGGCGCTGCTGACCATCGCACTCAAGACCTCGGCCTGGATGCTCACAGGCTCGGTCGGCATGCTCTCGGACGCCTTGGAGTCTTTGGTCAACCTGGCCAGCGCAGTTTTTGGCCTGGCCATGGTCACCCTGGCCGAACGGCCGGCAGATGAAGCCCATCCCTATGGCTACCACAAGGCCGAGTATTTTTCGTCCGGCTTCGAGGGGGTGCTTATCGTCGCTGCGGCATTGGGCATCGTCTGGACGGCGGGCCACCAGCTGTTGGCTCCGCAGCCGTTGCAGGCCCTGGGCTGGGGCTTGGGGCTGTCTGTCCTGAGCTCAGCCCTCAACGGTCTGCTGGCTTGGGTCATGCTTCGCAGCGCCGCCCGACACCGCTCGCTGGCGCTGGAGGCCGACGCCCGCCACCTCGTGACCGATGTCTGGACTTCCGGGGGCGTGGTGCTGGGCGTTGCCCTGGTGGGTCTGACGGGCTGGCTTTGGCTCGATGCCCTGGTGGCCATTGCGGTGGCGCTCAACATCTTGCGCGAAGGGATTCGTTTGATCATGCGCTCCTCCCGGGGCCTGATGGACGAGTCGCTCGAGCCTCAGGTGCGCCTGCTGATCGACGAGGTTTTGCAAGGCTTTGCCCATCACAGAGGGGAGGCCGTGATTGTGCGTTTTGATCATGTCAGCACGCGCAAAGCTGGACAACGCCGCTTTGTGAGCCTGCACATGCACATGCCCGCCGGCTGGACTCTGGGACGGGCTGCAGCGCTGCGCACCAGCGTCGAGCAGGCCCTGATGAGCGCCGTGCCCGGGCTGCGCGCGACCATTGAGTTGCTGCCCAGCGATGTCGAGGCGCATTTTGATGATCCGAGGGATCTCAAATGATCGCGCTGCTGCAGCGCGTCAGCCAGGCCAGCGTGTGCATCGAGGGCCAGATCGTCGGTCAGATCGGCCAGGGTCTGCTGCTTTTTTTGTGCGCCGAGCCCGAGGATACCGAGGCGGTGGCCGATAAGCTGCTGGCCAAGGTCCTCAAGCTGCGGATCTTTGCCGACCCGGCCGGCAAGATGAACCTGAGCGTGCAGGACGTCGCCGGCGGGCTGCTGGTGGTCAGCCAGTTCACTTTGGCCGCTGAGGTGTCAGGGGGCAACCGGCCTAGCTTCGGCGCGGCTGCAGCGCCCGAGCTCGGCAAGAGGCTCTACGACTATTTCGTGCAACGGGCCAGTCAGCTGCACCGCCCTGTTCAGACGGGCCGGTTTGCAGCCGACATGCAGGTGTCGCTGGTCAACGATGGGCCGGTGACGGTGCCCATCCGCATGACCGGTTCACTCTGACCGGTCTACAGCGCCGCCATCGCGCGCAAGCCTGGGCTTTGGTGGCCCGCCGCTTTATTGCGCGCTGGCTCCCCGGCTGGCCTCAATCAAGGCTGGCCCTGACTTGGGCGCCCACTGCAGCATCAACAGCCGCGCCAGCAAGGCGGGCTGCTCCTCTTCGGTCAGGCTCCAGAACTGCAGCTTTTGGTGTGCAAGGGTCGGATCGATGTACTGCCCCTGCTTGCGGATCTCGTAATGCAGATGCGGCCCAGTCGAAAAACCTGTCGATCCCACCAGACCGATGGTCTCGCCACGACGCACCGGTGTGCCAGGGCGGATGTCGCTCGCATAGGCCGACAGGTGAGCGTAGTAGGTGTGATGCCCCTGGCCGTGGTCGATGATGATGAGCTTGCCATAGCCGCCATTGAAGTCGGCGTGTATGACTTCGCCGTCAGCCACGGCCACCACCGGCGTGCCTGTAGGCGCCGCAAAGTCAATGCCAATATGCTGACCCTTGACCCGGAAGGTGCGCACCACGGTCCGCGGCTTGCCTTGTTTTCGGCTCTTGACCGTTACTTTGCGCCTGATCGTGACTGCGCTCGGGCCCACGCCGCGCGAGATGCGACTAAATTGCACGGGCGATTGCCAGAGCATGCGCTCGTAATCGAGTCCTTGCAGGCTGAAATAAGCCCCGGGCATCCCCTGACGCTCCAGCCAGATCGCCGCCTCCACTGGCGCAGACGTGGCTGACTCGAGCAGTTCGATGGCGTAGATTTTTTCAAGGCCGCTGGCTGGGTCCGCAGCCAGGGTCAAGCGCAAATGATGGGTCCCGGGCGAGAGTTTGAGCGCTTGGCCCATCATCCGCGCGATCAGCTCGACTTCCCACAGCAGATGGGCCGGCACGTCCTGCAGATCGCCGTCATCAGCGCGCAGGCCGGCCGTCGAGAGCTGGCGCAGCCCCCCCTGATCGCTTGGGTAAGTCCAGCGCATCGGACTGGCTGCTGCGTCCGATGGCGAGCGAAAGTAAATCAGCGCCTCGGGCTGACTGCGCTCGCCCTCTGGGGCCAGCAGGAGGGCCAGGCCATCGCGCACGAGCGGCCGGGTCATCACGGCCGAATATGGCCAGCAAGCCGCTCGCTCTTGGCTCTGCAGGCTCAGCGCGCCAGGTTCGAGGGGCATCTGCATGCGCTCGTGCAGCTGCGCCAGGCCTTGTGCGTCGAGGCAACCGGCTTGAATTTGGCTCTCGTGGCTTTTGGCCAGCTGCGCCGCCGCCGGCCCGGCCGCTTTGCGCACCGTGGTGACCTTTTGGGCTTTGGCCACTTTCTTGCCCTTGCTGGCTGCCGGGCTGGCCGTTTTTTGGGCCTTGGTGTTGCCCATGGCGGGTGCGTGCAGGCAAAGACCGAGCAACAAGCTGGCCAGCAGTGCGGTGTTGAACTTCATGGCATGCCTTCCAGAAACTCTTTCAGGCCCCGGTTGAACTGCGCGGCGCTGTCGACAAACAAGGCATGTCCCGCCTCTTCAAATACGGTGGCACGGGCCCGGGGATGCGTTTGCATCAGCTCGAGCGACTGCTCCGCAAGCCGTGGCGTGATGGCGTACCAGAGCGGCACGTCCAGAGCCAGCACGGCATTTTTGTAGTACTCCCGGCCATAGGGTTTATCAAGCAGGCTCCATGCTGCCTTCGGGGGCAGTTGCGTGGCTGATGCCTCAATCGCCTGCAGCCATCCCGGTGGTGGCGGCTGCTTGAAGATGGCCGCGGCAAAGCGCTGGATGTAGGCGCGAAATTCATCGCGGCCCAGGGGCCGCTGGCGTTTGGTCGCCGTTGCAGCAGGTGCACTGCCCATGCCAATTGAGTTGTCGATCAGGACCATGCCTCGCAATTGGGCGCTGGGGTGCCGCACCGTGTGGTCGAGCACTTCCATCACCCCCAGCGACCAGCCGATGAGGACATGGTCGCCGACCTTGGCCCGCTGCAGCAACTCGTCGATATCACGCGCGCGGGCTGCCGCTTGTAGGCGTTGCGGCGGCGCCTTCGAGCGGCCTTGACCGCGTGGATCGAGCACGATGACCCGGTGATCGGCTGCAAGGGCCAGTATCTGCTGTTCAAAGATTTCGGCGGGCATCAACCAGCCCGGCACAAAGACCAGGGTCCGGGGGCCCGATCCGGCTTCCAGGTAGTGCAGGCGCAAGCCGTCGGAGGTCTTGAAGAATTGGCTTCTCACCGGACTGGCCCATGCCAAGAGGCTCGAAAGCAGCAAAGCGGCCAGGACGACGGTTTTTTTCATGGTGTTATGTGGTCCCGCTGAGCTTGCCGGCGGAGTGGGCGTACTTTAAACCCAAATGCTGCGGCGGGCGCGTTCGCGGCCCTGCTGCGGCCTGCGGGGGCTCTGGCTTGGCCTGGCTTATGATCCTTCCCCTAATTGCGGGCCCCAGCCCGCTTGCTTTGGGTCAGACAGGCCTGGGTCGCGCCTGCACGGCGCGCCGGCGCTATGGCGCGCGATGGGTTGAGACCGGCTGCCAGGTCGTGCCTGGTTCTTTACTTGGATTTGGTCACAATGTTGAAATCAAGAGTGGCTCTGTGTGCCTGGTTTTGTATGGGCATCGCGTGGGCGAGCCAGGCGCAGGCGCAACCGGCAACTGCGGCGCAGCCCCAGCGTCCAATGCCCGCGGCCAAGGTGGCCGCGCCCGAAGAATTGCTCCAGCAACTGGCCGTCTCGGCCCGCGAGTGCCCGGCCTTTCCCAAGCTGGCATCCGATTACCGCGCCCGCTTTTCTGCCCCCATGTTGGCCTGGGCCGAACAGCATCTGGCCCGGCTCGATGCGCGCAAGGTGATCTACCCGTTTTCGGGCGCCGACATCGTCACCGCCATGAATTTGTTTGCGTCGGCCGATCACTTGGTGCTGGTGGCCGATCAGTGGCCGCAGCACGGCGCTCCTGCGTCGATCTTGCCGCAGCAGATGGCCAAAGAGTGCCAGACCATGAGTTTTTTCGCGCGCTATGGTTACTTCAGGACCAACGACCTTGAGGGCAAGGATTCGGTGCGCCCCCGATTTGCCCGCTTGCTGGCCTACAGCATCGCCCTGACGGAAGCGCAGGTCAGCCGTGTGGAATATCTGACCTTGCATGAAGACGGACAGGTTCGGCCGGTCGTTGACGCGGTCAAGCCTGACGGGCTGCGGTTTTCCGTGACCCGCGCCAATGGGCGGGCACTCACGATCGACTATGTGCGCACCGACCTGTCGAACAACGGCCTGAAGGCCGGCGGGCGCTCGCACACATTCATGAGATCTCAGATGGACGGTGTGGTGCTGCTCAAGTCGGCCTCGCATCTGCTGCAAAAGTCCTATTTTTCAGCTCTGGCCGAACTGATCTTGGAGCGTGCGCCCGGCGTGGTGCAAGATGAGACCGGGCTGGACATCGAGCCGTTTCGGCGGGCATTCGAGATTCGAAGCTACGGCAAGTTTCATGCGCCGCACCCGCTTTGGCATGACAGCGCCTCGGGACAGCGGCTGATCCGTTATTTGCAGGATCAGCCCGCCATCGAGCCGCTGCCCTTTACGATCGGCTACGAGAAAAAGAGCGGCTCGGTCCTGCTGGTGGGCACGCGCAATCGGCGCTGAGGCGCAATCGTCGCCACCACTTTCGCCTGCTCGTTTTAGCCAAGCGTCGCCTTGGGCGAGCGGCCTTGGCGCAGGTAAGGGTTGGGCAGCCCGAGTCCAGCCAGGATGGCGATTTCCCGACTTTCCATGGCCAGCGCTTGCTGATGCCCGGTTTCGTGGTCCCAGCCCTGGGCATGCAAGGCCCCGTGGACCAGCAGGTGTGCGTAGTGGGCCGCCAGGGTCTTGCCCTCCTGCCGGGCTTCTTGCGCGACCACGGGTGCGCACAGCACCACATCGGCCACGACGACAGGGGCCTGCGCGTAGTCAAAGGTCAGCACGTTGGTCGGCCCGGTTTTGCTGCGATAGCCCTCGTTGAGCGCGCGGCCTTCGAGCGCATCGACGATGCGCACCGTGATCTCGGCCGGTGCATCGAGCGCGTGACGGATGCAGCGGGCGACGAAATGGCGGGGCAGGGCGCGGCGATGACGCTCGGCCTGCGCGATGGCACCAAATTGCAGCGACAGGCGCAAATCGTGTAGGGCCATGGGGTGGTCTTCCAGACTATTTTTCGGTGAGGGTTTTGGCTGCGCGCGTCGAACCCCGGTGTCCGTCGTAGGCGTCGACGATGCGCGCGACCAAGGGGTGGCGCACCACATCGGCACTGGTCAGTCGGGTGATGGCAATGCCTTGCACGCGCTTGAGCACGCGTTCGGCATCGATCAGGCCGCTGAGTTGGTGGGCAGGCAGGTCGATCTGGCTGACATCGCCCGTGACAACAGCCTTGCTGCCCAGCCCAATGCGGGTGAGAAACATCTTCATCTGTTCGGGGGTCGTGTTTTGCGCCTCGTCCAGAATTACAAACGCGTGGTTGAGGGTGCGCCCGCGCATGAAGGCCAGTGGCGCGATTTCAATTTGTTGCCGCTCGAAAGCTTTCTGTACCCGGTCAAAACCCATCAATTCGTAAAGCGCATCGTAAAGCGGGCGCAGGTAGGGGTCGACCTTTTGCGACAGGTCGCCGGGTAAAAAGCCCAGCCGCTCCCCCGCTTCAACCGCCGGTCGCGTAAGCACGATGCGCTGCACTGCGTTGCGCTCGAGCGCATCGACCGCGCAGGCCACTGCCAGGTAGGTCTTGCCGGTGCCGGCCGGGCCGATGCCAAAGGTGATGTCGTGCTCGGCAATGTGATGCAGGTAGCTGGCCTGATTTTGCGTGCGCGGCTTGAGATCGGCGCGGCGCGTGCTCAGTGCGGGCGCATCGGCGCCGTGCAAGGCCATGTCGCCTGCCAGCATGAGTTGCACCTGCTCCTGGGCAATCGGACGAGTGGCCATTTCGTAGAGCGCCTGCAGCACCTGCAGCGCTTGCTCGGCCTTGGCTTTGGGGCCTTCGATCTTGAATTGCTCGAAGCGGTGTGCAACGCGCACCTGCAAGGCCGCTTCGATGCTGCGCAGGTGGCTGTCGGTTGGCCCGCACAGATGTCCCATCCGGGTGTTGCTCGGCGGCGTGAAGGTGTGACGCAAGATCAAGGCAAGGGCCTTTCGGGGCACGGAGGTTGGGGACGCAAGGCTGCGATTGTCCCCCCTTTGCGGGCGCGCCATGAACGCTCGGCCTGCAGCACGATCCGCTTGCCTGCTCACTGATAAGATTTGCCCATGATCGGACGCCTGTCAGGCCTGCTGGCCGAAAAGAACCCTCCAGAAGTCCTGCTCGACTGCCAGGGGGTGGGCTATGAGGTCTTGGTGCCCATGAGTACCTTCTACAACCTGCCGGCTGTCGGCGAGCCGGTCACGCTGCTGACGCACTTCGTGGTGCGAGAGGACGCGCAGATCCTGTTCGGTTTTGCCAGCGCCCCGGAGCGATCGGCCTTTCGACAGCTCATCAAGATTTCCGGTGTTGGCCCGCGCACGGCGCTCAGTGTGCTCAGTGGCATGAGCGTGCAGGACCTGGCCCAGGCCGTCGGCGCGCAGGAGCCTGGGCGTCTGACCAAGGTGCCGGGCATCGGCAAGAAGACGGCCGAGCGTCTCCTGCTCGAGCTCAAGGGCAAATTGGGCGTCCAAGTGGGCGCGGCGGCCGCTGCCGTGGGCGACGCGCAAAGCGATATCTTGCAGGCCCTGCTGGCTCTGGGCTACAGCGACAAGGAAGCTGCGTTGGCGCTCAAGGCTTTGCCTGCGGGCGTGGGCGTGAGCGAGGGCATCAAGCTGGCGCTCAAGGCCTTGGCCAAGTAAGCTTGCGGCATGAGCATACAGACCGACGACTTTGCCCCGGCTGCGCCCCGGGTGCTCTCCAATGCTCCGGCTTCGCCGAACGAGGAGGCGCTGGAGCGGGCTTTGCGCCCCAAATTGCTGGGCGACTACGTGGGGCAGGCCAAGGCGCGCGAGCAGCTCGAAATCTTTATCGGCGCGGCGCGTCAGCGCGGTGAGGCGCTCGACCATGTGTTGCTGTTTGGTCCCCCGGGTCTGGGCAAGACGACGCTGTCGCACATCGTGGCCCATGAGCTGGGCGTCAACCTGCGCCAAACCAGCGGGCCGGTGCTTGAAAAGCCCAAAGACCTGGCCGCGCTCCTGACCAATCTGGAGCCCAACGACGTGCTCTTTATCGACGAGATCCATCGGCTCTCGCCGGTGGTCGAGGAAATCTTGTATCCGGCGCTGGAGGACTACCAGATTGACATCATGATCGGCGAAGGGCCGGCCGCGCGCAGCATCAAGCTCGATCTGCAGCCCTTCACCCTGGTCGGAGCCACCACCCGGGCGGGCATGTTGACCAATCCGCTGCGCGACCGTTTCGGCATCGTGGCTCGGCTCGAGTTCTACACCCCCGAAGAATTGGGCCTGATCGTCAGCCGCAGCGCACGCCTGATGCAGGCCCCCCTGCATGAGGCCGGTGGCATGGAGATCGCCCGCCGCTCGCGCGGCACCCCGCGGATCGCCAACCGCCTGCTGCGGCGGGTGCGTGACTATGCGCAGGTCAAGGGCGACGGCACCATCACGCTGGAGATGGCCAACCGGGCGCTGGCCATGCTCGATGTCGATCCGCAAGGCTTTGACATCATGGACCGCAAACTGCTGGAGGCGGTGATCCATCGCTTCGACGGCGGGCCTGTGGGTCTGGACAATATCGCGGCGAGCATCGGCGAGGAGGCGGGCACGATCGAAGACGTGATTGAGCCCTACCTGATCCAGCAGGGTTATTTGCAGCGCACGCCGCGGGGCCGGGTGGCCACGGCCGCCGCTTACCGCCATCTCGGGCTGGTTGCGCCGTCGGGGCGCCACCAGGCCGGCGAGCTCTTCGGCCCGGCCGAAGGTCATTGAGGGGTCACGCAATGGCCGTGAGATGTCGCAACATGAAACGCCCTGACTATGGGTGGATTTGTGTGCTAACCCTGGCTTTCTTGCTCGGTGGCTGCGCGGTCAGTCCAGGCACTGGTGTGGCCACCCCGCCAACGCCCTGGGAGCGCGCCGGACGAGCGGCCCAGGCCAACGTCGAGGCGGCCGCCGATGCGCCCAGTTTGTGGCTGCACCAGACCTTTCCGGGCAAGCGCAAGAACCAGTACCGCTACGTCTGGCGCGAGGGCCGACCCGCCATGGCGGTGCAGTCAGAAGGCGCGATCAGCGCCCTGCGCAAGGTGGTGCACACCGGATCGGCGCCGGTCGAGCAGCTGTACTTTTCCTGGAAGGTGGCCTCCTTGATCGAGCAGGCCGATCTGCAAGATGGTGCCCGCAGCGACTCCCCGGTTCGAATCGTGCTGGCTTTCGATGGCGATCGCAGCCGGCTCTCGGCCAAGGACGCCATGCTGTCTGAGCTGGCCCGCACACTGACGGGCGAGGAGATGCCCTACGCCACCTTGATGTATGTTTGGTCCAACCGCTTGCCGGTGGGCAGCGTGGTGAGCAGCCGGCGCACCGACCGCATCCGCAAGATGGTCATCGAGTCGGGGCCGGCGGGGCTCAACCGCTGGCTGGACTACCAGCGCGATATCCGGCAGGATTTCGAGCGGGCTTTTGGGGAGCCGGCCGGGCGTTTGATGGCGGTGGGCATCATGAGCGATACCGACAACACCGGCGGGTCGGTGCGCGCCTGGTACGGGCCTGTGACCTTGCGGCACGCACCTTGACGGCAGGCGTCTTGGTCTGCCGCTCTCAGGTGTAGCGCTTGCTGCGCAATTTGTTTTTCATATCCTGCAGCATGGGCTGCAGCATGCGGGCGTCGAGCCCCAGGGCGACGCTGGTGGCCAGGATGTCGATGATCATCAGGTGCAGCAGGCGCGAGACCATGGGGCTGTAGCGGTCGTACCCCTCGGGATGGTCGGCGGCCAGGTGAATGTCGCCAGCGACTGCCAGCGGCGAGCCACTGGCGGTGATGACGATCACGGTGGCCGCGTTCTTGCGCGCGATGTCGGTGGCATCCATCAGGTCGCGCGTGCGTCCCGAATTGGAGATGACCACCAGACAGTCGCCGGCACGCAGCAGCGAAGCACTCATGACCTGCATATGGCCGTCGCTGTGGGCGATGGTGTGCACGCCGAGCCGGAAGAATTTGTGCTGGGCATCCTGCGCCACGATGCCCGAGTTGCCCACGCCGATGAATTCGATGCGCCGTCCCTGCCGGCAAGCGCCCAGCAAGGCATCGACCGCCTTGCCCATGGCATGGGTGCTTGCCTCGTTGCGGTACTTCAGGAAAGCGGCCACGGTGTTGTCGATCACCTTGACCGTCACGTCGCTGACCTTGTCGTCGCTGTCGACGCTGCGGTGGATGAAAGGCACGCCTTCGCGTACGCTGCCGGCAAGCTTGAGCTTGAAGTCCGACAGGCCGTCGTAGCCCAGGCTGCGACAAAAGCGCACCACGGTGGGCTTGCTGACCCGGGACTGCGCTGCCAACTCGCTGATGGGCTGACGCGCGAAGGCCGCCGGGTCACTCAGCACCAGTTGGGCCACCCGCTGTTCGGCAGGCGCCAGGCTAGGCAAACAGGCTTTGATGCGATCGAGCATGGCAGTTCCGCCGCAGTGTAATTGAGTTACTTGACTTTTAGTCGGCAGTTACCTTTGAGGGCGGCGGGCCCACAGCCGCGCTGCTGCGGCGCCCTAGGCCCGCCGATAATCGCCAGCTATGAACCAACTCGACGCGCTCAGACAGTACACCACGGTGGTTGCCGATACCGGCGACTTCATGCAACTCGGACAGTTTCAACCGCGCGACGCCACCACCAATCCCTCGCTCATCCTCAAGGCGGTCAAGAAACCCGAGTACCAGCCCTTGCTGCGTCAGACCGTGCAGGCGCACCGCGGCGAGCCGCTCGACCAACTCATCGACCGCCTGCTCGTGCGTTTTGGCTGCGAGATCTTGTCCATCATTGCCGGTCGTGTGTCGACCGAGGTTGACGCGCGGCTGAGCTTCGATGTGCGCGGCACGGTGGCGCGGGCCGAGCGCCTGATGGCGCTTTACGAGGCCGCCGGCATAGTGCGCGAGCGGGTGTTGATCAAGATTGCCGCCACTTGGGAGGGCATCGCTGCAGCGCGCGAACTCGAGCAGCGCGGCATCCACACCAATCTGACCTTGCTGTTTTCGTTTGGCCAGGCCTTGGCCTGTGGCCAGGCTGGGGTGCAGCTGATCTCGCCTTTTGTCGGCCGCATCTACGATTGGCACAAGAAAGCCGCCGGCAGCGCCTGGGTCGAGGCCGATCATGCCGGCCCCCAGGATCCCGGCGTGCAGTCGGTCAAGCAGATCTTCGATTACTACAAGTGCCATGGCATCCGCACTGAAGTCATGGGGGCGAGCTTTCGCAACATCTCGCAGGTGCTGGCCCTGGCCGGCTGCGACCTGCTGACCATCAGCCCTGAGCTGCTGGCCCAGCTGGCTGCCAGCGATGCGCCAGTGGCCCGCGCGCTCGATGCAAGCGCGGCGCAGGCGCTCGACTTGCCCGAGCAGCGGCTCGACGAGCCCGCGTTCAGGCTGGCGCTCAATCAGGATGCCATGGCCACCGAGAAGCTGGCCGAGGGCATCCGCGCTTTCGTTGCCGACGCGATCGGGCTGGAGCAGCTTTTGCAGGCGGCTTGAATGACCTTGCCGCCGACGCACCGATGCGACCGCACGCCGGCGTGGCAGGCGCTGCGAGAGCATTTCGATCGAAGCGGCCGCAGTTTTGATCTGCGCCAGGCTTTTGCCAGCGACGCGCGACGCTTTGACCACTGGAGTCAGCAAGCCCCCCATGTCTTTGCAGACCTGTCGAAGAACCTGATCGATGGGCACGCCGAGGCCTTGCTGCTCGAACTGGCGCGTCAGTGTGGCCTGGAGGCCTGGCGCGACGCAATGTTTGCCGGCCAGCCCATCAACCTGACCGAGCAGCGCCAGGCGATGCACTTCCTCTTGCGTCGGCCGCGATCGCAGGCCGCCGCCGGGCAGCCCTGGGCCCGGGAGCTGGCAGCGGTGCACGAGACGCTCGAGGCCATGCTCGCTTACGCCGAGCAGGTCAGGGGCGATGCGTCGATCACGGACGTGGTCAACATCGGCATCGGCGGCTCCGACCTGGGCCCTTGCATGGCGGTGCGCGCGCTCGATGGCTTGCGCCTGCCGGGCAAGCGGTTTCATTTCGTCTCCAATGTCGATGGCCATGAGCTTGAGGGTTTGCTCAAGACTTTGCAGGCGCGCAGCACCCTGTTTTTGGTGGCCTCCAAGACGTTTACCACCGCTGAGACCATGACCAATGCGCACTCGGCGCGGCGCTGGTTTGAAGCCCAACTCGGAGCGCAGGCCAAGTCGCTGCTGCCGATGCATTTCGTGGCGTTGACGACGAACGTGAAGGCGGCCGCCCAATTTGGGATTGCCACGACCTTCGGTTTCTGGGATTGGGTCGGCGGCCGCTATTCGCTGATGTCGGCCATCGGCTTGCCGCTGGCCATTTCGATCGGCACGCAGGCCTGGCGCGCATTTTTAGCGGGTGCGCACGCCATGGACGAGCACTTTCGCTGCGCCCCGCTGGCGCGCAACCTGCCGATCAGGCTGGGTTTGCTCGACGTCTGGTACCGCAATTTCCATGGCTTTTCCTCGCGCTGCATTGCCCCTTATCACAGCTTGCTCTCGCGCTGGCCCGCTTATTTGCAGCAGCTGGAGATGGAGAGCAACGGCAAGCGGGTCGATCGCAGCGGTGCGGCCTTGCCGTTTGAGACGTCGCCCGTGATCTGGGGCGAGCCGGGCACCAACGGGCAGCATGCTTTTTTTCAGATGCTGCATCAGGGCACCGGCATTACGCCGGTCGAGTTTGTCGTGGTCCGGCAGCCCGAGCATCATTTGCCCGGCCACCATCACAAGTTGCTGGCCCATGCGCTGGCACAGGCGCAGGCGCTCATGGTCGGTCGGGTCGATCCGGGCGGTCATCGGCATTTCCCGGGCAATCGGCCCAGCACCGTGCTGGTGCTCGATCGGCTTGATGCGGCCAGCTTGGGCGCCTTGATTGCCTTGCATGAGCACCGGGTTTTGACGAGCGGCGCGATCTGGGGCCTCAACAGCTTTGACCAGTGGGGGGTGGAGTTGGGCAAGGTGCTCGCTGCCGATCTGGAGCCGCGACTCGATTCGGGCGATGTGAGCGGGCTCGACGCGTCCACCGCAGGTTTGCTCGCCCGCTTGCGCCCATGAATCTGGTGTTTGACTTTGGCGCCGTGCTGTTTGACTGGCGGCCGGCCGCGCGGGTGGCGGCGCGCTTTGCCGGTCTGGTGCGCAGCGACGAGCAGGCGCGTGATCT
>CANHDQ010000003.1 GCA_947459405.1 Comamonadaceae bacterium | reverse complement strand
GTTACCTGGCCGAGTCCATCCGTATGCACCCTGATCAGGAGTCGCTTAAGACCCTGATGCAACAAGGCGGTTTCGGCCATGTGGACTATCACAACCTCACTGGCGGTGTGGTTGCCTTGCATGTTGCAATCAAGTGCTGAAACAATGGGCCGGTACAAAGGGAGTGCATCCCCGGTTGCCCCCCTGGAGTTCACAGTGTTTTTTACAGAGGAACAAGCATGAAAATCTGGTCCGCCCTGATGGCCGGCGTCCTGACGGTGACCCTGGCCCTGGTGTCTGCCGACGCGCAGGCCAAACGCCTGGCCGGTGGCAAATCGACAGGCAAGCAGTCGTCCAACGTGACCCAGCGTGAGGCCACACCGCCTGCCGCTGCACCTGCGGCAGCGGCCGCACCGGCAGCCGCACCCGCTGCTGCCGCCGCTGGCAAAAAGCCCTGGGGCGCCATGCTCGGCGGTCTGGCCGCTGGCTTGGGCCTGGCCTGGCTGGCCCACAGCCTGGGTTTTGGCGAGGGTCTGGCCCAGTTCATGATGTTTGCCTTGCTCGCCCTGGCCGTGATGGTCGTGGTCGGTCTGGTGATGCGCAAGATGCGCGCCGGCCGCCAGGCTCAGAGCTCGCCCTTCGCCTTTGAAGGCGCCGGCGCGCCAGCCACCCCGCGCCAGTACAGCCCCAGCCATGTCGGAAACGACGCCTCCGCCCGCCCTTGGGAGCGCCAAGCGACCCAGTTCGACGGCTCGGCCGCAGCCGGCAGCACCGGCTCGATGATCGGCTCGGGATTGGCGGGACCACAGGCCTCCTGGGGCGTGCCCGCTGACTTTGACGTCTCGGGCTTCCTGGGCGCTGCCAAAGCCAACTTCGTGTCGCTGCAGGGCGCTTGGGACCGGTCTGACATTGCGGCCTTGCGGGTCATGATGACCGATGACATGCTCGAGCAGATCCGTGCCCAGCTGGCCGAGCGTGAAACCCACACCGGCGGAGCCTCCAACACGACCGAGGTGCTTTCCCTTGATGCGCAGCTGCTGGGCATCGAGGAGCTGGAAGACGTCTACATGGCCAGTGTCGAGTTCTCCGGCATGATCCGTGAAGACCAATCTGCCGGCCCGAGCCCCTTCCGCGAGGTCTGGAACATGACCAAGCCGCGCCACCGCGCTGGCGGCTGGCTGGTTGCCGGCGTGCAGGCCCTGCAGTAAGGTCTGATGACGCGTTAAATCATCCCGGCTGCGCCTTGCGGCCGGGTTTATCCGTCAAAATCGGGGACGTATGAACCACACGTCCCCTTTTTCTTTTCTGCAACCGTTTGTGCAGGCTGCGGCCGCCCGGGCCCAGCCGCCGCAGTGGCTGGCCGATGAGGCGCGTCAGCGCCTCGTGCTGCTGCTCAACCATGTGCTGATGCAAGAGCCGCAGGCTCAGGCTCGGCTTGCCCGGCGTCAGGCCAGCGTGATCCAAGTCCGCTGGGCCCTGTTCGAGCTGCACTGGCTCATTACGCCGGCGGGCCTGCTCGAGCGGGCCGATCCGCAGCGCACGCCCGACCTGGTGCTCTCACTGGACGGCCACACGCCGCTGCAGGTGCTGCGCCGCGTGCTCGAGGGCGAGCGCCCACCGGTTCAGATCGAGGGCGATGTGCAGTTGGCCGCGGAAGTGGCCTGGCTGGCCGACAACCTGCGCTGGGATATCGAGGAAGACCTCTCGCGCGTGCTTGGCGACGTGCCCGCCCATGCGCTGGCGCAGGCTGCACGTCGGGTGCTGCAGGGTTTGCGGCCGCTGCTGTCCCGTGCGCTCCACCCAGGCCAGGGCCTGGGGGCTGGCACATGAGGCGCTTGCTGCGCGGCCTGTTCATCGTCTGGACCGTGCTGCGCTACGGTCTCGATGAGCTGGTGCTGGCCAGTTTCGAGCGCCCCGCCTTGCGCTTGCTCACCCGCCTGGTCTCGCTTGGCCGCGACCTGCGCGCCCCGCGCGGTGAGCGCCTGCGGCTGGCGCTTGAAAGCCTGGGCCCGATTTTTGTCAAGTTCGGGCAGGTTCTCTCCACCCGGCGCGATCTGCTGCCGGCCGATCTGGCCGATCAGCTGGCCCGGCTGCAGGACCGCGTCCCACCCTTCCCGTCGGAGCAGGCGGTGGCCATGATCGAGAAATCCTTTGGCCGCCGGATTGACCAGATCTTTGCCAGCTTCGAGCGCGAACCCGTGGCCAGTGCATCGATCGCGCAGGTGCACTTTGCCACCTTGCCCGGCGGCCGCGAGGTGGCCGTCAAGGTGCTGCGCCCCGGCATGCTCAAGGTGATTGAAAAGGACCTGGCGCTGATGCACATGATGGCCGGCTGGGTCGAACGCCTGTCGGCCGATGGCAAACGGCTCAAGCCGCGCGAGGTGGTGGCCGAATTCGACACTTATCTGCACGACGAGCTCGACATGTTGCGCGAGGCCTCCAACGCCGCCCAGCTGCGGCGCAACATGCAGGGCATGGATCTGGTGCTCATCCCGGAGATGATCTGGGATTTCTGCACGCCCGAGGTGCTGGTCATGCAGCGCATGAAGGGTGTGCCGATCAACCAGGTGCAGCGCCTGCGCGAGGCCGGCGTCGACATCAAGAAGCTCGCCCGTGACGGCGTGACGATTTTCTTTACGCAGGTGTTTCGCGACGGGTTTTTCCACGCCGACATGCATCCGGGCAATATCCAGGTCAGTCTGGAGCCAGAGACCTTCGGGCGCTACATCTCGCTGGACTTTGGCATCGTGGGCACACTGACCGAGGTGGACAAGGAATACCTGGCGCAAAACTTCACCGCCTTTTTCCGCCGCGACTACAAGCGTGTGGCCGAGTTGCATCTGGAGTCGGGCTGGGTGCCCCCCAACACCCGGGTTGACGCGCTGGAGGCGGCGATCCGCTCCGTCTGCGAGCCTTATTTCGACCGCCCGCTCAAGGAAATTTCTTTGGGCATGGTGCTCATGCGCCTGTTTCAGACCTCGCGGCGCTTTCATGTGGAGATTCAGCCGCAACTGGTGCTGCTGCAAAAAACCTTGCTCAATATCGAGGGCCTGGGACGCGACCTGGACCCCGACCTCGATCTGTGGAGCACGGCCAAACCTTTCCTGGAAAAGTGGATGGTCGAGCAGGTGGGGCCGGCCAAGCTGTGGGCCCAACTCAAGGCCGAGGCGCCGCTTTACGCCAAGCTCTTGCCGGCCTTGCCGCGCCTGTTGCACCAATACCTGGGCCGGCCCTCGCCAGGTACCGTGCGCGGGCTCGACGTGCTGCTGGCCGAGCAGCGGCGCACCAACCGCCTGCTGCAGGGCCTGGCCTATGGCGCCATCGGCTTTGTCTTGGGCCTGCTCGTCATGGTCATCTTGGAGATGGGCGCGCACGGCTGAGTGCGCGGCCTGGCACGCGCCGGGCCGCGTCCGACGGCCGTTTCTAGGATAATTGCGGGTTTTTGCCCCGAGGGCGCGCTTGCGCGGCTTTCGGCATTGTTTGCCTCGACCCCCCAGCTATTGAACGTCATGCCCATCTATGCCTACAAATGCGAGTCCTGCGGGCATACCAAGGACGTCTTGCAAAAAATCTCCGACGCCCCCTTGACCGTCTGCCCCCAGTGCGGTGCGGCGCATTTCCAGAAGCAGGTGACCGCTGCCGGCTTTCAACTCAAGGGCTCGGGCTGGTATGTGACCGACTTTCGCGGCGGCTCTTCGGCAGCGCCTGACGAGGCCGCCAAGGCGCCGGCCAAGGACGGCGCTGCAAGCGACACGAGCGCGGCAACTGCGGCAAGTTCTCCTGCATCGGCTCCCGCTCCCGCACCTGCACCGGCTGCTTCCACGACGCCAGCGGCTACGCCGGCCAAGTCCGCATGATGGCCGCCCTGCGTCGCTGGCTGCTGGCCGGCTTGCTGGTCCTGGTGCCCCTGATGATCACCGTCTGGGTGCTCAACTGGATCATTGGCACCCTCGACCAGACCTTGCAAATCCTGCCCGAGCAGTGGCACCCCGACCGGCTGCTGGGCATCCACATCCCGGGCTTTGGCGTGGTGCTGGCCCTGGCGATTGTTTTGGTCATCGGTGCGGCAGTGAGCAACTTTTTGGGCCGCCGGCTGATGGCCTGGTGGGACGCGCTGCTTGGCCGCATTCCCATCGTGCGCTCCATTTACTCGAGCGTCAAGCAGGTCTCGGACACGCTGTTTTCTGAAAACGGCAACGCCTTTCGCAAGGCCTTGCTCGTGCAGTGGCCCCGACCAGGCGTCTGGACGGTCGCCTTTCAGACGGGCACGCCCGGCGGCGATGTGGCCCATCACCTGGGCGAAGATTACCTGAGCGTTTATGTGCCCACCACACCCAATCCCACGGGTGGCTACTTCGTCATGCTCAAAAGAAGCGACTGCATCGAGCTGGCCATGACGGTCGACGAGGCCTTGACCTACGTCATCTCGATGGGAGTGGTGGCACCCGGCTCGGCCAGTAAGTCCAAGTAAATCCGTTTCATTTTCATGTGCCCTTGAGGGCGCACCAACTTTGCGAGTGTTTATGTCCCAGGTCTCCAGCGCCTCTCAGATGAGGTCTCATTACTGTGGTCTGGTGACCGAGCAGCTGCTCGGTCAGAGCGTGAGCCTGTGTGGCTGGGTCAACCGGCGGCGCGACCACGGCGGCGTGATCTTTGTTGATCTGCGCGACCGCGAGGGCTATGTGCAGGTGGTCTGCGATCCGGACCGCGAGCAGATGTTCAAGACGGCCGAGGCGCTGCGCAACGAGTTCTGTGTGCAGATCAAAGGGGTGGTGCGCCAGCGCCCCGCCGGCACCGAAAACGACCATCTCAAAAGCGGCAAGATCGAGGTGCTCTGTCATGAGCTGGTGGTGCTCAACCCCTCGGTCACGCCGCCCTTCCAGCTCGATGACGACAACCTGTCGGAGACGACCCGCTTGACGCATCGGGTGCTCGATCTGCGCCGCCCTTACATGCAAAACAACCTGATGCTGCGCTACCGCGTGGCCATGGGCGTGCGAAAGTTCCTCGACGAGCACGGCTTTGTCGACATCGAGACGCCCATGCTGACCAAGAGCACGCCCGAGGGCGCGCGCGACTACCTGGTGCCCAGCCGCGTGCATGACGGCCAGTTTTTTGCATTGCCGCAGTCGCCCCAGCTGTTCAAGCAGCTGCTCATGGTGGCTGGCTTCGATCGCTACTACCAAATCACCAAGTGCTTTCGCGACGAAGACCTGCGCGCCGACCGCCAGCCCGAGTTCACGCAGATCGACATCGAGACCTCCTTCATGGCCGAGCAGGACATCCGGGCCTTGTTCGAGGGGATGATCAGCAGCATCTTCAAATCCACCATGGCGGTGGACCTGGGCCACTTCCCGGTCATGCCCTACAGCCAGGCCATGGCCCGGTTCGGCTCGGACAAGCCCGATCTGCGCGTCAAGCTCGAATTTACCGAACTGACCGAACAGATGAAGGATGTGGATTTCAAGGTCTTCAGCGGGCCGGCGACCACGCCCGGCGGCCGGGTGGTGGCTCTGCGCGTGCCCCAGGGCGCTGAGATCAGCCGCGGCGAGATCGACAGCTACACCGAGTTCGTCAAGATTTACGGTGCCAAGGGCTTGGCCTGGATCAAGGTCAATGACATCACCAAGGGCCGCGAGGGTCTGCAAAGCCCCATCGTCAAGAACCTGCACGACCAGGCCATCGCCGAGATCTTGCAGCGCACGGGCGCACAAAACGGCGACCTGATCTTTTTCGGTGCCGACAAGGCCAAGATCGTCAACGACAGCATCGGCGCCCTGCGTCTGAAGGTCGGCCACAGTGAGTTTGGCAAAAAGACAGGCCTGTTCGAAGCCGGCTGGCGACCGCTTTGGGTGGTCGACTTTCCCATGTTCGAGTTTGACGAAGAAGGCCAGCGCTGGAGCGCGGTGCATCATCCCTTTACCGCGCCGAAGGATGGGCATGAGGATTTCATGGACACCGACCCAGGGCGTTGTGTGGCCAAGGCCTACGACATGGTGCTCAACGGCTGGGAGCTCGGGGGCGGCTCGGTGCGTATCCACCGGGCCGACGTCCAGAGCAAGGTGTTCACCGCGCTCAAGATCGGCCCGCAGGAGGCTCAGCTCAAGTTTGGCTTCCTGCTCGATGCGCTGCAGTACGGCGCCCCGCCGCACGGTGGCCTGGCTTTCGGTCTGGACCGCCTTGTCACACTCATGACCGGTGCCGAATCGATACGCGATGTGATCGCCTTCCCCAAGACGCAGCGCGCGCAATGCCTGCTGACCCAGGCACCCAGCCCGGTCGACGAGAAGCAGTTGCGCGAGTTGCACATTCGTCTGCGCAACCTCCAGCCTTCCTGAAGTTGGGCTGCGTTGGACCCTGCAGGCGGCCCAGCCAGGGCCCTTGCCGGCTACAGCGCAGCGCACAAGCGGTCTGCCATCCATGCCTTACAAGCGGCCGGTCTCGGTTTTGGTGGTGGTGCACGACCCGCATGGGCAGGTGCTGCTGATCGAGCGTGCCGATCAGCCCGGCTTCTGGCAAAGCGTGACCGGCTCGCAGGACGATGGCGATGCCAGTTTGCGTGAGACGGCCCGGCGCGAGGTGCGCGAAGAAACCGGCATCGAGGCGGCGGCCCAAGAGCTGCGCGATTGGCAGCTGAGCAACGTCTATGAGATCTACCCGACCTGGCGCCACCGCTATGCGCCGGGCGTGACGCACAACACCGAGCACGTGTTCAGCCTGTGCGTGCCCCAAGCCCAGCCGGTGGTGCTCAGCCCGGCTGAGCACCGGGCCTGGCAGTGGCTGGACTGGCGGGCGGCGGCCGATGCCTGTTTTTCGCCGTCCAACGCCGAGGCGATCTTGCTGCTGCCGCGCTTGGCTTGCCTTGCAGGGCAGCCGGCGACCAACGCGGGCCTGTAGCATGCCGGGTCCCCTGGGACTTGACACGCCAACGTGCAGAGCGATTGCTGCTGGACGCGGTTTTAGACGCTGGACAAACGCCCCATGTCTGCCGATCATCATGGCGTGAGCTCTTCCCCTCGTCCGCGCGCCGATCTGCAGACGCCCTTGTGCCTGTTGCAAGGTGGGCGCGAGTTCTTTCCCGCCCTTATTGCTGCCATCGATACGGCCCAGCGGTCGGTGCAGATGGAAACCTATATCTTCGATGCCCACGGCGCCGGCGCTGAGGTGGCCCAGGCCCTGATGCGGGCGGCTCAGCGGGGCTTGAGCGTGCAGTTGCTGATCGACGGGCTTGGCGCCGATGGGCTCGATTTGCCCTGGCGTGAGCGTTTGCAGCAGGCCGGCGTGCAGTGGCAGCTGTTCGCGCCGCTGGGGCGCGTGTGGGCTTCGGTGCGGCTGGTTCTGGCGCCTGCCCACTGGCGCCGCCTGCACCGCAAGCTGTGCGTGATCGATGAACAGCTGCTGTTTTGCGGCGGCATCAATATCTTGGACGACCACTACGACCCCAACCATGGCGCCCTGACGGCGCCACGCTTTGATTTCACCGTCAGTGTGCAGGGGCCGGTGGCGCGGCAGGCGGCCGTCGCGATGGCCTTGCTGTGGACCCGCGTGCAAGTGGGCGACAGCGTGCGCCAGCGGCAGTTGGGCCAGGCCTGGGAAGCCTGGCGCGAAGGGCTGGCGCAGCGCAGCGCCGCCCGCCAGCCTGGCGCCGGGCAGGCCGATGCGGCGGGCACGGCCCGTGCCCACCTGCTGCTGCGCGATAACCTGCGCTTTCGCAACAGCATCGAGCGCGCTTATCGCAAGGCCATCGGCCGGGCCAGGCGCGAGGTGCTGATTTCCAACGCCTATTTCTTGCCTGGCGGTCGCTTGCGAAGGGCCCTCATTGAGGCCGCCGGCCGCGGTGTGCGGGTGCGGCTGCTGCTGCAGGGGCGCTACGAGTACTTCATGCAATACCATGCGGCGCGATCGGTCTACCTTGATTTGCTGCAGGCGGGCGTGGAGGTGCACGAGTACGCCACCAGCTTTTTGCACGCCAAGGTGGCGGTGATCGACGGACGCTGGAGCACGGTCGGCTCGTCCAACCTCGATCCGCTGAGTCTGCTGCTGGCGCGCGAGGCCAACGTGGTGATCGAGGACGAGCGCTTTGCCCACATCTTGCAAGATCGCCTGGAGCAGGCCATCACCGGGCACGGGCGGGCGGTGCATTTGCACGACTACAGCCGGCGTCCCTGGCGCGAGCGCCTGATGAACAAGCTGGCCTACGCGCTCATGCGCATGGCCCTGTTCATCACCGGCCATCGGTATTGAGGCGCAGCGCGATGTCGCAGACAAACGACTTGGTCGTGCAGCGCCCCGAGGGCTTGTATTGCCCGCCGGGCGATTTTTACATCGACCCCTGGCGACCGGTGTCGCGGGCGGTGATCACGCACGCCCATGCCGACCACGCGCGCCGCGGCCATGCGCATTACCTGGCCGCCACCGCTGCGCAGGGGCTGATTCGGGCGCGTCTGGGCGATGTGACGCTGCAGTGCCTCGATTACGGCCAGTCCATCGTCCATCATGGCGTCCGGTTGTCCCTGCATCCGGCCGGTCATGTGCTGGGCTCGGCTCAGGTGCGGCTTGAATACGGCGGGCAGGTCTGGGTCGCCAGCGGCGACTACAAGGTCAGCCCCGACCCGACCTGCACGCCCTTTGAGCCGGTGCGCTGCGATGTGTTCATCACCGAGTCGACCTTTGGCCTGCCGATCTACCGCTGGCACAGTGACGAGGTGCTGTTTGGACAGATCAATGCCTGGTGGTCGGCCAACGCCGCGCAAGGCCGAGCCAGCGTTTTGACGGCTTATAGCCTGGGCAAGGCGCAGCGCCTGCTCAGCGGCCTGGATCCGGCCATTGCGCCGATTCTGGTGCATCCGGCGGTCGAGGCGATCAATCGGGTCTATCGCGACGCTGCGGTGGCCTTGCCTGCCACCGCAGCGATGCCGCCATCGATCGCTGCGGCCAAGGCCGCCGGTTTGAGCGGTGCGCTGGTGCTGTGCCCGCCCAACGCTTTGACGCCGGCGCTGCTGCGGCGCCTGGGTGATGTGAGCACGGCCTTTGCCAGTGGCTGGATGCAATTGCGCGGGGCCAGGCGGCGGGCCGCCTACGACCGTGGCTTTGCGCTGAGCGACCATGCCGACTGGCCCGGTTTGCAGGGCGCCATCGCCGCCACCGGCGCGCAGCGGGTCATCGTCACGCATGGCAGTGTGGCGGTGATGGTGCGCCACCTGCTCGAGCGCGGCTTGCAGGCCCAGGCCTTCGAGACGCAGTACGGTGGCGAGCCGGTGGACGAGGCCGAGCCGCAGGAGCAGGGTGCATGAAGCAGTTTGCCGCCTTGTACGCCGAGCTCGACGCCACGACTTCGACGGCGGCCAAGCTGGCCGCGCTGCAGCGCCACCTGGCGCAGGCCGATCCGGCCGATGCCGCCTGGGCCGTCTACGTGTTGGCCGGTGGCCGCCCCAAGCGGGTGGTTCGCTTGGGCCTGCTGCGCGCGTTGGCCTGCGAGATGGCCGGCATGGCCGACTGGCTGTTTGAGGCGTGTTACCAGGCCGTTGGTGATCTGGCCGAGACCCTGGCCCATGTGCTGCCCGGGGCGGGCTTGCAAACCGACGAGGCCGGCTTGAGCGTGTGGCTGCACGATCGCATCTTGCCCCTGCGCGCGCTCGACGAGGCCCAGGCACGCGATCGGGTGCAGGCCCAGTGGCTGCAACTGGACCCCCTGGGGCGCATGCTCTGGGTCAAGCTGGCCACGGGCGGCTTTCGTGTGGGTGTGAGTCGGCAGTTGGTGCAGCGTGCGCTGGCTGCGCACGCTGGGCTGCCGGTGGCGTGCGTGGCCGAGCGCATGATGGGCTACACCGACTCGACCCGCTTGCCCACGGCGCAGGCCTATGCCGCGCTGATCGCGCCGCTGGCCGATGGCGCGTCGGCGCAGCGTGGTGGCCAGCCCTATCCGTTTTTCCTCGCCCATGCCTTGGCACCGCAGGAGCGGCTCGAAGACCTCGGTGCCATCCAAGACTGGCAGATCGAGTGCAAGTACGACGGCATTCGGGCCCAGCTGGTCAAGCGCGCCGGCCAGGTCTTGCTCTGGTCGCGTGGCGAGGAGTTGATCACGTCCTCCTTTCCCGAGGTGCCGCCCCTGGCGGCGCGCCTGCCCGAGGGCACCGTGCTCGATGGCGAGCTGCTGGCCTGGGGCGACGGTGCGCCGGCGCCGTTTGCCCAGCTGCAGCAGCGACTGGGCCGCAAGCGGCTGCCGGCTGCGTTGCTCGCCCGTGTGCCGGTGGCCTTTGTGGCTTACGACTTGCTTGAGCAAGATGGACAGGACATTCGTGCTTTGACTCAGGCGCAGCGGCGCGAGCGGCTCGAGCGCTTGCTCGCCGACCAGTCCATCGCCCTCGCGCCTCGATTGGTCGTGGCCAGCTGGGCCGATGCCCAGCATTTGCGCCAGACGCTCGAGCATGCCGAAGGCCTGATGCTCAAGCGCCTGGACAGCTCCTACGGCAGCGGCCGCACCCGCAGCGCGGGCCTGTGGGTCAAATACAAGCGCGAGCCCCGGGTGATTGATGGGGTGCTGATTTATGCCCAGGCCGGCCACGGACGCCGCGCATCGCTCTTCAGCGACTACACCTTTGCGGTTTGGAATCGGCCGCCGCTTGATGCCGCGCAGGCGCAGGCCGTGATCGAGGCCATCGCACGGCGCGAGCCCCTGGCGCGGCGGGTCGATCTGCCGCTGGCCGCGCAAGCCTTGCAGCTCGTGCCCTTTACCAAGGCGTATTCGGGGCTGAGCGAGCAGGAGCTGCGTCAGGTCGATGCCCACATCAAGCGCACCTTGGTCGACAAGTTCGGTCCGGTGCGCAGCGTGCGGCCCAGCCTGGTCTTTGAGATCGCCTTTGAGGGCATTGGGGCCAGTGCGCGCCACAAAAGTGGCGTGGCCCTGCGCTTTCCGCGGATCAAGCGCCTGCGGCCCGACAAGCCTGTGCACGAGGTGTCGAGTCTGGCCGATCTGCTCGCGCTCCTGCCCGGGGGCAAGAGCGGTTGACACCAAAGCTTGTTAACATCACGCATGCTCATGAAGTCCGATTCCAGCCCGCTTGCCGCCTCGAACACCGACGAAGGTCTGCCTTTGTCGGTCAAGATCCGCGAGCGCATTGTGGCCGCGCGTCGGCGCTTCAATGCCAATGACAATATTGCCGATTTCATTGAGCCCGGTGAGCTCGAGCGTTTGCTCGATGAGGTGGCCGACAAGATGCAAGGCGTGCTGCAAAGCCTGGTGATCGACACCGAGCACGACCACAACACCCAGGATACGGCCCGGCGGGTGGCCAAGATGTACATCCAGGAGGTGTTCAAGGGCCGCTACGTCAAGGCTCCGACCATCACGGAGTTTCCCAACGCCGAGCACCTCAATGAGCTGATGATCGTCGGGCCGATCAAGGTGCGCAGCGCCTGCTCGCACCACTTCTGCCCGGTCATCGGACAGGTGTGGATCGGCGTGATGCCCAACGAGCGCACCAACGTCATTGGCTTGTCCAAGTACGCGCGCCTGGCCGAATGGGTGATGGGGCGGCCCCAGATCCAGGAAGAGGCGGTGGTGCAGCTGGCCGACCTGATCCAGGAAAAGACCCAGCCCGACGGCCTGGCCATCGTGATGGAGGCGACCCACTTTTGCATGGGCTGGCGCGGCGTCAAAGACCTTGACAGCAAGATGATCAACTCCGTCATGCGGGGCGTGTTCCTCAAGGATCCGAACCTGCGCCGCGAGTTCCTGTCCTTGATTCCGAAGAAGACCTCTGAATAAACGGCCGCAGGCTTGGGCCCGGCTGCGCGTCGGCCTCGGGCTCCTCGGCGGCCCCGATTTGACAACTCCCAGGGCATATCGACATGTTGGTTCGTCTGATTTACGCCAGCCGTGCGGCCGACCCCCAATCGGGTGAGGCCACTGAAGCCATCTTGGCGCGCTCGCGCAGCCACAACCCGGCCTGCGGCATCACCGGCATCTTGTGCCACGGCGGCGGTGTGTTCTTGCAGGCCCTCGAAGGCGGACGCGCGCCGATCAACGAGCTTTACGGACACATCTTGCGCGACCCCCGGCACAAAGATGTGGTGCTGCTCAATTACCAAGAAATCAGTGAACGCAGTTTCGGCGGCTGGACCATGGGCCATGTGAACCTGGCCAAGCTCAACGCCTCCATCGTGCTCAAGTACTGCGAACGGCCTGAGCTCGACCCCTATGCCATCTCGGGCAGCGTTGCCCTGGCTTTGCTGCAGGAGTTGATGGTCACCGCCTCCATCATGGGGCGGGCCTGATCGGTTTGGGCGCTGGCGGCCTCGGGCGCCGGTTTTCCTTAAGGGGGTGAGCCTTGAGCGCATTGCTGGCCGGCTGTGATTTCTCCAGCAGCCCAAGTCGGCGCAAGCCCATCGTGTTTGCCACCGGCTCCCTCGAGCGCGGCCGCGTGCAGTTGTCGGGCCTGGAGACGGCCGAGACCCTGGCGGACTACGCCCATTGGCTCGAATCGGACCGGCCCTGGGTCTGCGGTTTCGATTTCCCTTTTGGGCTGCCGCGTGAATTGATCGAGACGCTGGGCTGGCCGCTCGACTGGCTGGCCTGCATGCGCCATTACGCCGGCCTGAGCCGGCCCCAGATACGCGAGGCTTTTGCCGGCTTTTGCCAGGCCCGACCCACGGGTCGCAAGTTTGCGCACCGGGCCACCGACCCCGGCGCTGGCTCGAGTCCGTCGATGAAATGGGTCAACCCGCCGGTGGCCTATATGCTGCACGCCGGCGTGCCGCCCTTGATCGAGGCCGGGGTGCAACTGCCGGGCTTGCTCGGCGCGCAGCAGGCCCGTGCGGCAGCGCCGCACCTGGCGCACCTGGCACCGCGGGTGGCGCTGGAGGCCTACCCCGGTTTGCTCGCGCGCGAGCTGCTTGGCCCCAATGGGCAGCGGCGCAGCTACAAGAGCGACGATCGCGCCAAGCAGACCGCCGATCGCCTGATTGCCCGCAAGGACCTGATCACCGCGCTCGAAAACGGCCAGACGCGCCTGGGTCTGCGCATCAAGCTCACCCATGCCCAGCGCGATGCCCTCATCGACGACGCCAGCGGCGACCGGCTCGATGCGGTGCTGTGCCTGGTGCAGGCCGCCTGGGCCTGGCAGCAGCATGACCAGGGCCATCCCTGCTACGGCCTGCCGGCCCAGATCGATCCGCTCGAGGGCTGGATCGTCAGCGCCTGAAGGCGATCGCTCATGGCCGCTTGTCTGGTTCGGCCGCTTGGACGTACAAGCTGGAGCGTCGGCTGGCCTGCCCGGTGGTGCGTGGGCGCCGCACTGCTGTGCACGATCGGCGCGCCGGTGCGGGCCCAGGTCGATGCCGTTGTCACCTTTGTCGGAGACGGCGACACCCTGTATGTGCAAGGGGCGCAGGATCCGGGCCGCCAGCGGGCGGTGCGGCTGTATGGCATCGATGCCCCCGAGATCTGCCAGGACGGCGGGCCCGCTGCCCGTGAGGCCCTGCAAGCGCGTGTGCTGGGCCAGCCGGTGCGCATGCAGCAGCTGGGCACCGACAGTTATGGGCGCGAGCTGGCCGTCGTGACCTGGCGTGGCCTGGACTTGGGCCGCTGGCTGGTCGAGCAGGGTCTGGCCTGGTCTTATGCCGTTGGTTCGCAGCCCGCGCCGTATGCCGCCGAGCAAGGCCAGGCGCGCGATGAAAAGCGTGGCCTGTTTGCGCAGCCCACGCCCGAACCGCCTTGGCGTTTTCGCCGGCGGCATGGCAGCTGCAGAGCCATGCCCTGAGGCGCTGCGGCCGCAGTTCAGTCAGAACGCCGAGACCCTTGGTCGCCGCCCTGGTCGTGGGTTTGTTCGTAGCGCCGCTCGTGGCCCCGTTCGTGGCGCCGTTCGTGGGCTTGCTCTGAGCCGGCTTGCCCTTGCTGCGCTCGATGCAACCAGGCCGACAGCAGCTGCGCCAGCGGCACGGTGCGTGCGGCCGTCATCAGCACGGCGCCCAGGGGCAGCAGCCGCCAGGGGCGCAGTAGCATCACAGCGCCGCCGAGCAGGCTAGACAGCGCCAGCACCTGCCAGGGGTGCCGTCTCGTGTGCTCGCGCAGCAGGGGCGCGAGCGCTTGCACCGCCAGCCAGGCGGGGTGGTTCTGCCAAGCCTGCTGTAACCATGACCACGGGCCACCCTGGCCATCATCCTCGGCCGCCCGGTCCGCTTGGGCGTTGCCGGCGCCGCCGATGCGCATCTGCTCGATCAACGCCTGCCGTGACCGGGCCAGGCGCTGGCGGGCACGCGCAAGTGCCGCATCGCAATGCTCGTTGGCCGTCATCGGGCTCAGGCCAGCGCCCGCAGCGCGCGCAGATCGTCTTCGAGCTCGGTTTGCAACTGCAGCCAGCCTTGCACCGGCATCGGGCGTCGGGCGTGCAATGCCGCCAGCAGGGCCACGAGTGCGCACATGCCAGGCAGCAGCCACAGGACGGGGTGATGGCGCTCGAGCAGCAGACCTAGCATCAAGGCCATGCCAGCGAACAGCAGGGTCAGCACTGCGCCGAGCACGGCAGCCACGGCAGCCCAGGCGCGTGATCGCAGGGCGCGGCCAGCACCGCGTGCCTGCGCTTGCACCAGCTCGGCGTAGGCCAGGCCATGTTCGAGCAGCAGATCGGGTCGCTGCAGCAGGGCAGCATAAAGAGGATGCAGCATAGGCTTGGAGCGGGTCAGGGGGCACAGAGAAATTAGCCCCCAGCATCGCCGGATTTGCTTGCGTCAGTCGTCGGCTCGCAACGCCCACAGCTGTCGGGCGTCCGCGCAGCCCAGCGTAGGCAGCCCACCGGCCAGGCCCTGGCGTCATCGCGAGGCACGAAGCGATTCAGGGGCGGTGGTGTGGAGACGTGGATTGCCACGGCCTGCGGCCTCGCAATGACAAAGTGAGGGCGACCTCGAAATGACGAGGTGAGGGCGGCTTCGCAATGACGGCGGTGGAGCGGCCTTGTGACGATAACTCGGTCATCCCTCCTGTGCTGCGTCATCGCGAGGCACGAAGCGATCCAGGGGCGTTGGTGTGGAGGCGTGGATTGCCACGGCCTGCGGCCTCGCAATGACAAAGTGCGGCCGGTCTTGCAATGACAAAGTGCGGCCGGTCTTGCAATGACAAAGTGCGGGAGGTCTTGCAATGACCGATGCAGACTTTGTGTACGGCTGAGGTGTGCCAAACGCGTTTATTTGTCAATAATGATCGATCAGTTGTCACGAAGTTAAATCGCTAAGGCCAGGCTGCTTTTTTTGATCCAAATCGCTTTTGGCTGGGCGTCAACGGAGGAATAGGAAATGATCAGAATCGGCATCGTCGACGACCATGCCATCGTGCGTTCGGGACTCAAGCAGTTCTTTTCGGACCAGGTGGATCTGCGCGTGGTGGGTGAGGCCGGCAGTGGGCGCGAGGCCATCGATCTGGTGCGCAAGGCCGAGCTCGATGTGTTGTTGATGGATTTGTCCATGCCGGGGCAAAGCGGCATCGATGCGCTGGCCATGATCCGCGCCAAGGCGCCTGATGTGGGCATCCTCATTCTCAGCGGCTATCCCGAGGAGCATTACGCGGTCAACCTGATTCGGCAGGGGGCCAGTGGCTACCTCAACAAGGAGTGTGACCCGACCGAGATCGTCAAAGCCATCCGCGTGATCGCGCTGGGCAAGCGTTACATCACGCCGGGCGTGGCCGATCTGTTGGCCCAGCAGTTAAACCGCCCGACGGATATGGCCACCCACGAGCAGCTGTCCGAGCGCGAGTTTCAGGTTTTCCTCAAACTGGCCAAGGGCGAGACGGCGGGCGACATTGCGCGTGCGCTGTCCTTGAGCGTCAAGACGGTGAGCACCTACCGCACGCGTGTCATGGAAAAGATGAGCCTCAATTCCAACAGCGATCTGACGTACTACGCGCTCAAGAACAAGCTCCTCGATTGAGTCTGACGCCCGCAGCGATTGCAGGCTGCGCAAAGATCGCGTGCACTGAAATCGCTAGCGCCCGTGGCACACCTGACACTGCCGCTCGCGTGTCAGCGCAATCGTGCTGGGCTGAAGGTTGCGCGCATCGAGCATCAGCAAGCGGCCGGCCAGAGACTGACCGGTGCCCGTGATCAGCTTGATCGCTTCGGCCGCCTGTATGCTGCCGACGATGCCCACCAGCGGCGCAAACACCCCCATGGTGGCACAGCGCACCTCCTCGGGCGGCGCATCGGGCGGGAACAGGCAGGCGTAGCAGGGCGAATCGGCCTGGCGGGTGTCAAAGACGCTGACCTGGGCATCAAATCCGATGGCCGCGCCCGAGACCAGCGGCACCCGATGGCGCACGCACGCTTGGTTGATCGCCTGCCGTGTGGCAAAGTTGTCGGTGCAGTCGAGCACCACGTCAGCCGTGGCCACGAGTTGATCGAGCAGGGCTGCATCTGCGCGCTCGGTGATGCAGCGCAGTTGCACATCGGGATTGATTTGCGCAATCGACTCGGCCATCGACTCGGCCTTGAACTGGCCGATGCGATCGAGCCGGTGGGCGATTTGCCGCTGCAAGTTGGTGGCATCGACCCGATCGTGGTCGACCACCGTGATGCGGCCGACGCCGGCGCTGCCCAGATAGAGCCCGACCGGAGAGCCCAGGCCGCCGGCGCCGATGATCAGGGCGTGCGCCTCGAGCAAGCGCTGCTGGCCGTCCACGCCCAGCTCGTCGAGCAGGATGTGGCGCGAGTAGCGCAGCAGTTGATCGTCGTTCATGGGGGGCGCTCGCCTGCAGCGGCGCAGCCAGGTGCGGCGATCAGTTCTCTTTCTTGGGCTCGGCGCGCGGGGCCTGTGTCTTGCTCACGAGCACTGGCCGGCCTTTGAGCTGGTTGATGGCCTGGGCGAGCTGGAAATCTTTGTCGCTGCCAAATTCGGGCGGACGCCTCTGATCGGCCGGCTTGCGCGAGGCTTCTTCGAGCTTCTTGAGCGCCTCCTCGCGTGCCTTCTCACGCGCCGGGTCTTTTGCCTCGGGCGAGCCGCCGGCCGACAGGTGTTTTTCCAGGTCGGCTTCGCGCGAGCGCAGCGCGGCAAACGGACTGCCCTCGGCCGTCTCGTCAACCAGCACGTCGGGCATGATGCCCTTGGCCTGGATGGAGCGGCCATTGGGCGTGAAGTAGCGCGCCGTGGTGATCTTCAGGCCGGTGTCGGGGCCCAGAGGGCGCACGGTCTGCACCGAGCCCTTGCCAAAGGTCTGGCTGCCCATGATGGTGGCGCGCTTGTGGTCCTGCAGCGCGCCGGCGACGATTTCGCTGGCCGAGGCCGAGCCTTCGTTGACCAGCACCACCAGCGGCACGGACTTGACCGCAGCGGGCAGCCGCTTGAGCGGGTCGGCGCCGCGGCGCACGTAGTGCTGGGGCGATGCGCGGTAGGTGAACTTGCTCTCAGCCAGCTGGCCGTTGGTGGAGACAACGGTGACGTTTTCAGGCAGGAAGGCCGCCGACAGCGCCACCGCCGCATCGAGCAGACCGCCTGGGTCGTTGCGCAAATCGAGCACCAGCCCCTTGAGGTTGGGGTCCTGCTTGTAGAGGCCTTCGAGCCGGGTGACGAAGTCTTCGACGGTGCGTTCCTGGAACTGGGAGACACGCAGCCAGGCGTAGCCAGGCTCGATGAGACGGGCGCGCACCGATTGCGTGCGGATTTCCTCGCGCACGATGGTCACCGGGAAAGTGCGGTTCTCATCCTTGCGAAAGATCGTCAGCACCACCCGGGTGTTGGGCTCGCCGCGCATGCGCTTGACGGCCTCGTTGAGCGACAGGCCCTTGACCACCGTGTCGTCGATCTTGGTGATCAGGTCGTTGGGCTTGAGGCCGGCTCGGTCGGCCGGCGATCCTTCAATTGGCGAGACCACCTTGACCAGGCCGTCTTCCTGGCTGATCTCAATGCCCACGCCGACAAATCGGCCGGTGGTGCCTTCGCGGAACTCCTTGAAGGTCTTTTTGTCGAAATAGGCCGAGTGCGGATCCAGGCTGGCCACCATCCCCGAGATGGCCTCGGTGATCAGCTTTTTCTCGTCGACAGGCTCCACATAGTCGCTCTTGACCATGCTAAAGACGGCCGCGAGCTGCTGCAGCTCCTCGAGCGGCAGCGGCGAGAAATTGTTGCGGGCCACGGCCTGCAGCTGCACCGTGGTGAGCGCTCCGGCGAGCGCGCCCAGGCTGATCCAGCCTGCGATCCTGAGCTTTTGACCCATAGTGACCTCGTCAAGATGTTGGCGCCGGGGCTGGCCGATGGGCGGCTGTGCTGTGCGCAAAAGTTGAGCTGCAATATACACCCGCCGCGATGAGCTTGTGTCAGCAAAAGCGCAAAGCTGCAAGCCTTGGTAAGTCTATTGGCTCACCCCCGGCCCCTGGGGCGTCACTGGGCCTACCGGCCCTTGCCTTGCGCGGCCACGGCCGCCGTGGCTTGCGCAATGGCCTGCGCATCGCCCAGGTAGCGCCGGCTGATCGGGCGCAGCTGGTCGTCGAGTTCATAGACCAGGGGAATGCCGTTGGGAATGTTCAGGCCGACGATGTCGGCTTCAGAAATGGTGTCGAGGTACTTGACGAGCGCGCGGATCGAATTGCCGTGCGCGGCCACGACCACCCGCCTGCCGCTCTTGATGGCAGGCGCCATCGACTCGTTCCAGAACGGCAGCACCCGAGCGACGGTGTCTTTCAGGCATTCGGTCAGGGGCACCTGTCCGGCTTCGAGCCGGGCGTAGCGGCGGTCGCCGCGCTCGCAGCGGGGGTCCTGCGGGTCAAGCGCCGGCGGTGGGGTGTCGTAGCTGCGTCGCCAGACCAGCACCTGCTCGTCGCCATACTGCTTGGCCATATCGGCCTTGTTCAGGCCCTGCAGCGCGCCATAGTGCCGCTCGTTGAGGCGCCAGCTGTGCACCACCGGCAGCCAGGTGCGGTCCATCTCGTCGAGCACATGCCAGAGGGTGCGGGTGGCGCGCTTGAGCACGCTGGTGTAGGCCAGGTCGAAGTCAAAGCCCTCGGCCTTGAGCAGCCGGCCGGCGCCGATGGCCTGCTCCCGGCCGGTGGGGGTGAGGTCGACATCGGTCCAGCCGGTGAAGCGGTTTTCCAGATTCCAGGTCGATTCGCCGTGGCGAATGAGCACAAGCTTGTACATGGGCAGGTGCGCGCGAGCGCTCGCGCGTGGGTCAAAGGGTCAAGGACAGGTGGGGGCAGGGGGGCAGGTTGGCGCGCCCAAAATGCGGGGAAAGCAGGGATCGGGCACGGTACAAGCCCGGCATTTTAGAATCCTGGGCTTTGCCCTGTGGACGAACCGAAGGACCGATGTGAAATTTCTGCTCGACAACTGGATGCTGATCTCCGTGGCCCTGAGCTCCGGCGCCTTGCTGCTGTGGCCCGTGATTGCCGGCGGCGCGCGCGCCGGCAGCCTCAGCCCGGCTGCCGCCGTGCAGTTGATCAACCGCGAAAAAGCGGTGGTGATCGACGTCAGCGAGCCCCATGAGTACGTCGGCGGTCATGTGGTGGGCTCCAAGAACCTGCCCTTTGGCCAGCTGGAGGAAAAGCTGCCGGCTTTGGTCAAGAACAAGGCAACGCCCCTCATCATGGTGTGTCCGGTCGGTGCCCGTGCCGCCCGGGCGGCCGGTCAGGCCAAAAAGCTGGGCTACGAGAAGGCGCAGTCGATCGCCGGCGGGCTCAAGGCCTGGCGCGATGCCAGTTTGCCGCTGGACAAGGCCTGACCCTGTCTGGGGTCTGCTGCCCGGGTGTGCCAGCACAATTGCGCCGCTTGTGGCAAGCTAGAGGCCTGAAAACAAGGGAGTTGTGATGCAAGCCGTCAAGATGTACACCACCGCCGTCTGCCCGTATTGCCAGCAGGCCAAGCAGTTGCTCAAGCGCCGCGGGGTCGAGCAGGTGGAAGAAATTCGCATCGACCAGATTCCGGGCGAGCGCGAAAAGATGATGGCCCTGACCGGCCGGCGCACCGTGCCGCAGATTTTTATCGGTCAGACCCATGTCGGCGGCTGCGACGACCTGATCGCGCTCGACGCGCGCGGTGCGCTGGTCGACTTGCTGCAAGGCAAGGCCGCCTGAGCTTCGCTCGCCTGGGCCGGGGGCTGGCTCGGTCTGGTCCGGTCCGCTGCGGTTGTGTTCCGCTCCGCCAGCTTATGTCCCGTTTTGCCCTGACATAATCGCCACGTCGCCGGCCCGCGGGCCGGCTTGTTTTTTCAACTTTCCAGGACCCGCCATGGCCGATGCAGCTGATCCCGTTTTCCAGATTCAACGCATCTATCTCAAGGATGTCTCGCTCGAGCAGCCCAATTCGCCGGCGATCTTGCTCGATCAGACACAACCGCAGGTCGATATCCAGCTGGGAGTCGGCTCCGAGCAGTTGGCCGAGGGCATTTTTGAGGCGACCGTGCTGGCCACGGTGCACACCAAGATCGGCGACAAGACGGTGTTTCTGATCGAAGCCAAGCAGGCCGGTATTTTTGAGATCCGTAACCTGCCCAGCGAGCAGATGGGTCAGGTGCTGGGCATGGCCTGCCCGCAGATCCTCTACCCCTATCTGCGCGGCAACGTGGCCGATGTGGTTCAGCGCGCAGGCTTTCCGCCGGTGCATCTGGCGGAGATCAACTTCCAGATGCTCTACCAGCAGCAGCTCGAGCAGCAGGCCCAGGCTGCCACGCAGACCGCCTAAGTCGACCGTCTGAGCGGTCAGCCCGTCGGGTGCCCGGGCTGAACGGCCAGCCGGCAGGACATCAGCCATGAAGCTCATCGTCATCGGCGCAGGGGCCTGGGGCACGGCCCTGGCGGTCAACGCTGCGGCGCAAGGGCGCCACCAGGTCAGCCTCTGGGCCCGAGATCCGGCGCTGCAGCAGGCCATGCACGCGCAGCGCGTCAACGGGCGCTACCTCGAAGGCGTGCAACTGCCTGCGTCGCTGCACTGCTGCATGGGCGACTTGCCGTCGGCCCTGGCCGAGCAAGATTTGCTGGTGCTGGCCGGCCCGGTCGCTGCTGCGCGTGAGTTGCTGCACGCCTTGCGCGCTGTACGCCAGCCGGTGGCCTGGCTGGCCAAGGGCTTCGAGCGGCCGACGTCCCCATCGGGCGCGTCGGGCGCGTCGGGGCTGATGGTCCACGAGATTCAGGCGCAGGTCGCGCCCGATTTGCGCTGCGGTGTGCTCAGCGGCCCGAGTTTTGCCCTGGAGGTTGCCCAGGGCAGACCCACGGCCTTGGTGGCTGCGAGCGAGCACGAAGAGGTGCGACAGGCGCTGGTGCAGGCTTTTCATGGCCCGACCTTGCGCGTATATGCCAACGACGACCTCGTCGGTGTCGAGGTGGGTGGCGCGGTCAAGAACGTGCTGGCCATTGCCACCGGTTTTTGCGATGGCCTTGCTCTGGGCCTGAACGCCCGCGCTGCCCTGATCACGCGCGGTCTGGCTGAAATCACCCGTCTGGGGGTGGCTTTGGGCGCGCGCGCCGACACCTTCACCGGCCTGTCGGGTCTGGGCGATCTGGTGCTTACCGCAACCGGTGACTTGAGCCGCAACCGCAAGGTCGGCCTGATGCTGGCGCAGGGCATGGGCTTGCAGCAAGCGGTCGAGCGCTTGGGCCATGTGGCCGAGGGGGTGTACTGCGCCCGCACCGTGGTCGAGCGCGCCCGCACGCTGGGCGTCGAGATGCCGATCTCGCAGGCGGTGGTCGCGCTGCTCGATGGGCGCCTCAAGCCCGAGCAGGCGGTGGCCATGCTCATGGGCCGGGAGCCGGCGCCTGAGCTGCGCTGAGCCGGCGCCGGTTTGGCCCGACGCAGCCGATCTTGGCGGCCTGCCGCCGCGCCGTCAGCGCGGAATCGGGCGGCTGCGCCCCTTGTCGTCAATGGCCACGTAGGTCAGGCTGGCCTCGGTGACCTTGAGGTACTGGCCTTGCGCATCGTAGCGCTCGGCAAACACCTCGACCTGCACCGTGATCGATGTGCGGCCGATGCGCTGGATGCTGGCGTAAAACGACAGGATGTCCCCGACCCGCACCGGATGCTTGAAAATGAATTGATTGACCGCGACCGTGGCCATGCGGCCTTTGACATGGCGCGCCGGCAAGACCGAGCCGGCCAGGTCGACCTGGGCCATGACCCAGCCACCAAAAATGTCGCCGTTGGCGTTGACGTCGGCCGGCAGCGGGATGACCTTCATCACCAGCTCGCCCTGGCTGGGCGCAGCAAAAGGCGCGATTGCCGCGCCGGTCGCGGTACCGTGGTCGGTCGGCTGGGCTAAAGACATGGGCACAATCCTTGGATTTGGCGGGACGGCGGCAGCAAGCGCTTGCGCCACCTGCATTGTCCGTCAAGGTTGCCTGCATGCGTCACCGATCTGCTTCAGTCCAAGACCCCCATCCCCCGGTGGCGGCCAGTCCAGCGCCACGCTCTGACTGGGCCACCTTGCGCCGGCTGCTGCCCTACCTGTGGCAGTACAAGTGGCGGGTGATCGCCGCGCTGGGCTTCATGATCGGGGCCAAGCTGGCCAATGTGGGCGTGCCGGTGCTGCTGAAAAATCTGGTCGACACCATGAACCCGGCCACGCGCGAGGCGGCCGCGCTGCTGGTCGTGCCGGTGGGCCTGCTTGTGGCCTATGGCCTGCTGCGCCTGTCGACCTCCTTGTTCACCGAGCTGCGCGAGCTCATCTTCTCCAAGGCCACAGAAGGCGCGGCCCGGCGCATCTCGCTGGAGGTGTTCAACCATCTGCATGCGCTGAGCCTGCGCTTTCACCTCGAGCGCCAGACCGGCGGCATGACGCGCGATATCGAGCGCGGCACGCGGGCGGTGCATTCGCTCATTTCGTATTCGCTCTACAGCATCGTGCCAACAATCATCGAGGTGGCGCTGGTGCTGACCTTGCTGGCCGTCAAATTCGATGTCTGGTTTGCCGGCATCACGCTGATCGCCTTGGTGCTCTATATCGCGTTTACCGTCACCGTGACCGAATGGCGGACCCAGTTTCGCCGGCAGATGAACGAGCTGGACTCTTCGGCGCACAGCCGGGCCATTGACTCCCTGCTCAACTACGAGACGGTCAAGTATTTCAACAACGAAGCGTTTGAGGCGCGCCGTTACGACGAGAGTCTGGAGCGTTACCGGCGCGCAGCCATCAAGAGCCAGGCGACGCTCAGTTTGCTCAACACCGGGCAGCAGCTCATCATTGCGTTGGCCCTGGTGGCCATGCTCTGGCGCGCCACGCAGGGCGTGATTGAGGGGCGCATGACTCTGGGCGATCTGGTCATGGTCAACGCCTTCATGATCCAGCTCTACATTCCGCTGGGCTTTCTGGGCGTCATCTACCGCGAGATCAAGCAGAGCCTGACCGATCTCGACAAGATGTTTCGCCTGCTCGAGAAAGAGCGCGAGGTCGCCGACGTGCCCGGGGCGCCCCACCTGCAGTTGCCGGCCGGCCAGGTCGACGTGCGTTTTGAAAACGTGGACTTCGGCTACGACCGTGATCGGCGCATCTTGCAGGCTGTCAGTTTCGAGATCCCTGCCGGCAAAACGGTGGCGGTGGTCGGCTCCTCCGGTGCCGGCAAATCCACCCTGGCGCGGCTGCTCTACCGCTTCTATGACGTCAGCAACCGCGAGGGCGGCGGGCGCGTGCTCATTGCCGGGCAGGACATCGCCCGGGTCACCCAGGCCAGCGTGCGCCAGGCCATCGGCATCGTGCCGCAAGACACGGTGCTGTTTAACGACACGGTGGCCTACAACATCGCCTACGGGCAGCCCGGGGCCAGCAGCGCGCAGGTTCAAGAGGCCGCCCGCGCCGCGCGCATCCATGACTTCATTGCCGGCACGCCCAAGGGCTATGACACCATGGTCGGCGAGCGCGGTCTGAAACTGTCGGGCGGCGAGAAGCAGCGTGTGGCCATTGCCCGTACCCTGCTCAAGAATCCGCCGGTGCTCATTTTTGACGAGGCCACCTCGGCCCTTGACTCCACCAACGAGCGCGCGATTCAGGCCGAGCTGCGCAGCGCCGCGCAAAACAAGACCACCCTGGTGATCGCCCACCGGCTCTCGACGGTGGTCGATGCCCATCAGATCTTGGTGATGGAGGCCGGCCAGATCGTCGAGCGAGGCACCCATGCCCAGCTGCTGGCGCTGCAGGGGCGCTATGCGCAGATGTGGGCCTTGCAGCAAGAAAGCAGTGAGCAGGCCGACACCTCGGCGCCGCTGCCTGGCCCGGTCGCGCCGGCTGCCGGCTAGAGTCGGGCTGCCGGTAGGGGGCACCAGGTATCGAGAAGGTATCGAGAAGGTGACCCGCAGGCGGCTGTCATAATTTTCGGCCATGGAAACCAAATGGCTCGAAGATTTCGTCAGCCTGGCCGAGACCCGAAGCTTTAGCCGCTCGGCCCAGTTGCGCCATGTCACGCAGCCGGCGTTTTCGCGGCGCATCCAGGCGCTCGAAGCCTGGGCCGGCACCGACTTGGTCGATCGCAGCTCCTATCCCACGAGTCTGACCGCGGCCGGCCAGACCTTGTACGCGCAGGCACTTGAGATGCTCCAAGGCCTGCAAAACACCCGCGCCATGCTGCGTGGCCACATGGCCGGCGCCCAGGACATGATCGAGTTTGCCGTGCCGCACACCTTGGCCTTTGCGTTTTTTCCGGCCTGGGTCAGCGATTTGCGCGCCTCTTTTGGCCCCATCAAGAGCCGGCTGATCGCGCTCAATGTGCACGATGCCGTGCTCAGGCTGGTCGAGGGCGGCTGCGATCTGCTCATTGCCTACCACCATGAGGCCCAGCCGATCCAGCTGGAGTCGCAGCGCTACGAGATGATCGAGCTGGGCAGCGAACTGCTCCTGCCCTGCGTGGCTCCCGCACCCGACGGCAACCCGCTTTGGAGCCTGCCCGGGCGGCCGGCTGCGCCGGTGCCTTATCTGGGCTATGCCGCCGGCGCTTACCTCGGCCGCATGGTCGAGCACCTGCTGCTGCAGACCAAGACCGCTGTGCATCTGGACAAGGTCTACGAGACCGACATGGCCGAAGGGCTCAAGGCCATGGCGATTGCGGGCCACGGCCTGGCCTTCCTGCCCCAAAGCGCGGTCACCAAGGAGCTTGCGGGCGGTCAGCTCATCAGCCTGGGCGGCGACCTGTCGGTGTCCTTGCAGGTGCGCCTGTACCGCGCCCGGCCCTCCATCAAGGGGCCCGCCAAGGCTGGGGCGCAGGCCTTGTGGCATTTTTTGCAGGCCCGCCATGGCGGCGCGGCCGCAGGGGCTGAGACAATCGGGCCATGAATACGATCACGCTCACCCGCCCCGATGACTGGCATCTGCACGTTCGCGATGGCGATGTGCTGTCTACCGTTGTGCCGCACACCGCCCGCCAGTTTGGCCGCGCCATCATCATGCCCAACCTCAAGCCGCCAGTGACCACGGCCGCGCAGGCGCTGGCCTACCGCGATCGCATCCTGGCGGCCGTGCCGCAGGGGGTGAGTTTTGAGCCGCTGATGACGCTGTACCTGACGGACAAATTGGCGCCCGAGGAGATCGTGCGCGCCAAAGCTGCCGGCGTGGTGGCGGCCAAGCTGTACCCGGCCGGTGCCACCACCAACAGCGACGCCGGCGTGACCGACCTTAAAAACATCTATCCCGTCCTCGAGGCGATGCAGCGCGTGGGCATGCTGCTGCTGGTGCACGGCGAGGTCACCAGCCCCGATATTGACCTGTTCGACCGCGAGGCGGTTTTTATCGACCGGCACTTGATCCCGCTGCGCCGCGACTTTCCGGGCCTGAAAATCGTCTTCGAGCACATCACCACGATGGAGGCGGCGCAGTACGTGACCGAGGCGGGCGAGGGGCTCGGCGCCACCATCACCGCCCATCACCTGCTCTACAACCGCAACGCCATCTTCACCGGCGGTATTCGGCCCCATTACTACTGCCTGCCCGTCCTCAAGCGCGAGACGCATCGGCTGGCCCTGGTGCAGGCCGCCACCAGTGGCAACCGGCGGTTTTTTCTGGGCACGGACAGCGCGCCGCATCCGGCGCACCTCAAGGAGCATGCCACGGGCTGCGCCGGCTGCTACACCGCACACGCCGCGCTCGAGCTCTACGCCGAGGCTTTTGAGCAGGCCGGCGCCTTGCACCGGCTGGAGGCCTTTGCCAGCTTCAATGGTGCCGATTTTTATGGCCTGCCGCGCAACAGCGGCACTGTCACCTTGTCCCGCGAGAGTTGGACCACGCCCGAGCGCTACCCATTTGGCGCAGCCGATCTCAAGCCGCTGCGCGCTGGCGAGGCGCTGGCCTGGCGACAAGTTTGAGCATGGCCCCGGCCTTGACGGCCCTGCGCTGGGACTGGCCCTGGATGGCGCCTTACGCCCCTTATGCGCAGGCCGTCGCGGCCGGCTTGCAAAGCGGCCTGAGCGTGGCGCAACTGCTCAATCAATTGGCTGGCAAGCCAGCGCCGGTGCATTTTGTTCCCGCGAGCCAATTGCCAGCCGGGCAGGCTTACGAGGCCTTTATCGCCGAGCAGCGGCAATGCCCGACGCGTGACAACCCGCACGACCTGTTTAATGGGCTGACGTGGCTGGCTTTCCCGCATACCAAAGCGCGGCTTAACGTCTTGCAGGCTGGCGAGATCACGCGAGCAGGTGTGGGTGATCGCCGCGGCCCCCTGCGCGATGCCCTGACCCTGTTTGACGAGAACGGCGCCCTCTTGCAGGCGCCGCCCGCGCTGTGGCGGGCCTTGCAAGAGCGCAACTGGCAGCGCCTGTTTGTAGACCTGCGCGGCCTGTGGGCGCAGGCCCGACTCGTGCTTTTTGGTCACGCCTTGCAAGAAAAACTGCAGCAGCCGCGCAAGGCCATTACCGCCCATGTTTACCGGCCCCAGCGCGCCCTGGCGCCCGACCTGGCGCTCGCCCAATGGGATGAGGCGCTGGCCGCCGACCTGAGCGCCGGCTATCTGGCCGAAAAACCCTACTGCCCGCTGCCGATTTTGGGGGTTCCGGGCTGGCATTTGCCCAACGAGAACGTTTCTTTCTATGATGATGTCCACGTTTTTCGGCCACCCGCGACCGGTCGAAAGAGCAGGGCACTTGATAACTAGCACAACGCCCCCAACTGCGGGACCATCCGCATGGCCTGGCATCTTGCCGGCTGGGCGGGCTGTCAACCTCGCCGCCTCGGCGGCCATGGAGTTTTGAACCGTATGAAAAGAATTTTGCTCTTCGTGATGACCAATCTGGCAGTGGTGCTGGTGCTGGGCGTCGTGGCCAGTGTGCTGGGCGTCAACCGCTTTCTCACCGCCAACGGCCTGGACCTGGGCGCGCTGCTGGGCTTTGCGCTCATCATGGGCTTTGGCGGCGCGTTCATCTCGCTGCTGATCAGCAAGCCCGTGGCCAAGTGGAGCTCGGGGGTGCAGCTGATCAACGAGCCGCGCAATGCCGACGAGGCCTGGATCGTCGACACGGTGCGCCGCCTGTCCGAAAAAGCGGGCATCGGCATGCCTGAGGTGGGTATTTTTCAAGGCGAGCCCAACGCCTTTGCCACGGGTGCCTTCAAGAACAATGCGCTGGTGGCCGTCTCCACCGGTTTGCTGCAAGGCATGACCCGCGACGAGGTGGAGGCCGTGCTCGGCCACGAGGTGGCCCACATTGCCAACGGCGACATGGTCACCATGGCCCTGATCCAGGGCGTGATGAACACCTTTGTGGTGTTCCTCAGCCGCATCGTCGGTTACGCGGTCGACAGCTTCCTGCGCAAGGGCGACCAGGAAAGCTCGGGCCCGGGCATCGGCTACTACGTCACCACCATCGTGCTCGACATCATCCTGGGCTTTCTGGCGGCCATCATCGTGGCCTGGTTCTCGCGCCAGCGCGAGTTCCGTGCCGACTCCGGCGCCGCCCAACTGCTGGGCCGCAAGCAGCCCATGATCAACGCCCTGGCCCGCTTAGGCGGCATGGTGCCCGGCGAGCTGCCCAAGTCGGTTGCAGCCATGGGGATTGCCGGCGGCATCGGCCAGCTCTTTAGCACCCACCCGCCGATTGAAGAGCGCATCGCTGCGCTGCAGAACGCGCAGGGCTGAGCCCTTTTTGGGGGCCATTGCCCCGCGCGAAAAAGCCGCCTTCGGGCGGCTTTTTTCGTGCCATCTCCCCCGGGCAGACCCTCACCTTGGCGGGTGAATCTTTGTGCGACGATTTGGCTGTTGTATCGAGTCAGTCCGCTTAAAGAGGAGAACTTTGTGACCCTGTCCTTTAAATTCTGCCCCGCGGTCGCTGCCGCCCTGTTGGTCGCTGCGGCCCCTGCCGGCGTCCTGGCCCAAGACGCCTACCCCAACAAGCCCATCCGCCTGCTGCTGGGCTTTCCGCCGGGCGGGGGCAGCGACATGGTGGCGCGGCTGGTGGCCAAGCCGCTGGGCGAGCGTCTGGGGCAGCCGGTCACCGTCGACAACAAGCCGGGCGCCGGCGGCAATATTGCGGCCGAGATGGCCACCAAGGCGCCGGCCGATGGGTACACGTTGATCTTGTTGCCCAGCGGCCATGCCAGCAGTGCGGCGATGAAGCGGGTGCTGCCGTTTGATCCGGTCAATGACTTCAGCTGGATCTCGACGCTGACCACCTATCCGCTGTCTATGGTGGTCAGGCCTGACTCTCCCATTCGATCCTTCCCTGACTTTGCCCAGCGCATCAAGGCCGAGCCAGGCAAGTACACCTACACCTCGGTGGGCGTGGGCACCGCCATGCATCTGGTGGGTGAATGGCTGATGGCCGAAAGCGGCGGCAGCGCCACCCATGTTCCCTTTCGCGGCGGTACCGCGCCTTTGACCGAACTGCTGGCTGGCCGCGTCGATGTGGTGATTGACACCATGACCAGCACCGCGCCCATGCTCAAGGACAAGCGGGTGCGCGGCCTGGCCGTGACCGGCGCCAGAGGCGAGGCCAATATTTTTGGCCTGCCCAACGTCGCGGAAACCTACCCCCGCCTGGTGTTTGACTCCTGGCTGGGCATCGCCGCCCCACCGGGCCTGCCACCGGCGATCGCGGCGCGACTGCAGCGCGAGATCAAGGCGGTGATTGATTCGCCCGATGTGCGCCAGCGCCTGATCGACTGGGGTGGCAATCCGCAAGCCAGCACGCCCGCCGAGTTCAAGGGCCGGGTCGAGCGCGACATTCAGGCGCTCAAGCGTATCGTGGCCGATCGCAAGATCGAGATGGAATAAGCCGCGGGCCCTGGCTGTGCAGGCGGGGGTGAAAGCCAGGCCTTAAAGCGGCACCGCCAGCATGGTGTCGATGCCGAAGGAGTCGACCACCACCGCCATGCGGCGGATCTTGAGGGCATCGGCCTTCTCGATCAGTTCAAGCTCGTAGCGCGCGACCATGTACAGCGAGGACACGCCCTCTTCGCTGGACTGGTAGACCACCAGATTGGCGCGTGCACTGACGGCGGTCGTGCTGCTGCCGGGCTCGATTTGCACATTGCTCACCTGGCGCAACAAGCGGTCGCGACGGTAGGTGAGCACGCCCTTGGCCAGCATGGCCACCCGGTCTTGCACCATGCCATGCGAAAAGCAGCCCATGATGGGCAGGCTCAGGCCCAGGTCGCGGTTTTCACGCGAGAGCACTTCGTAGCGGCAGTCGTCGGTATCGAACAGCGCCACCCAATCAGCAAAGCGCTCGTGGTCGAGGTGGTCGGCATAGCGGTGCAAGAACTGGCTGACCTCCAGCCAAAGCGCCAGATCGGCGGGAGAGGGCTGCATCCGGCTCATACCCGCTCCTTCATGTCCAGTCCCATCGCGCGGTGGTAGTGCGACCAAAAGCCGCGGATCGAGATTTCTTGCGACAGGTAGTCGGTGTCCTCAATCGCGCCAACCCCGCCCATCTCGAGCACCTCGCTGCCACCGGGTTGGCGGTGGCGTATGCCCTGCTGCACCAGACGCAGGGCCTCGCCGTCTTCCAGTGAGATGTAGCCGGCCGGCCCGATGAAGTTGGCGGTCAGCATCTTGTCCTGCGTCATCTCGGGCGTGTCCGATTCAAAGCCCAGATAGGTCAGGTGCAGCTCCACCAGGTCGGTGCCTTTGGGCCGCAGGTGACGGATGGCGTAGGTGTTGTCGACCTGGGCGATGATGAGCGAGGGGAAGATGGACAAGATGGTGGTCTTGTAGCCATCGCCCAGATCCAGCGGCACCTGGGTGAGCGCCGGGTCGGCCATGCGCATGTTCGGGTTGTACTTGCCCGTGCCCTCGTAGGCCTGCGCCACGATGGCCTGGTTGTCCTTGTCCGACTCGCTGATGATGGAGTGGTTCCAGGTGTTCTTGAGGTCTTTGTCGAGCTTGATGCCGCCCTTCATGGTGGGCTGCTGCAGTCCGAAGGAGACCTGAAACTGGTGCAGCAGCGAGCCGTGGTAGGGGTCGCGCACGTTTTCGTTGTAGAGCTTCCAGTTGCCCGGTATGCGCTGGCGCAGATAGCCCAGCACCTTGGGCTTGCGCTGCACGAGCAGGCGCTCGATCTGCGCGACCGCGTGCGGGCCCAGGTAGTCGACCAGCGGCGGCGCCTCCTGGCTGAAGGAGCCGAAGATGAGCCCGCCAAAGTGGGCCACCCGCATCACATTGAGCCCGTGGTCTTTTTTGTCGAAGCACGGCGGCATGCCACCCTTGCCCTTGACGCCACCGGCCATCGGCACACCCGTGAGCTCGCCCTTGAGGTTGTAGGTCCACAGGTGATAGGGGCAAGAAAAGCGCTGGGCGTTCCCGCGCACCGCGGTGACGATCTGCGCACCTCGGTGGGCGCAGGAGTTTTCAAAGGCATGAAAGCCCTCATCGCGCGAACGCGCCACCACCACCCGGGTGTTGCCCACCCAGGTGCTGACAAAGTCGCCGACGTTGGGCAGCTCCGATTCGTGGCACAGGTAGTTCCACACCGGGCCGCGAAAGATACGCTCGTTTTCCTGCTCGTAGATTTGCGGGTCGGTAAAGACGTCGTAGGGCACGCGAGAAAAGTCCACTCGCGTCCACTGGCCCTTGCTGCTCATGCTGCTCCTCCCCTGGATCGGTGCGCGCTGGAGTGCTGTTGCAGCGCCGCCTTTGTTGTGCTTCGGGGCAGTTTAGCAAGCGAGCGGTGGGGTCAGCCGGCCACCAGGCTGCGGGCGAGGGCCTCGGCCACTTCGATGCCATCGACCCCGGCCGACAAGATGCCGCCGGCGTAGCTGGCGCCTTCGCCGGCCGGGTAGAGCCCGCGCACGTTCAGGCTCTGGTAATCGGGCCCGCGCGCGATGCGCACCGGAGACGAGGTGCGCGTCTCGACCCCCGTGAGCACCGCATCGGGCCGGTCGAAGCCACGGATCTTCTTGGCAAAAGCGGGTAGGGCCTCGCGGATGGCCTCGATCGCGTAGCCGGGCAGGGCGCTGGCCAGATCGGTCAGGTGCACGCCCGGCTTGTAAGAGGGCAGCACCTCGCCAAAGGCCTGCGAGGGCCGACCGGCGATGAAGTCGCCCACAAGCTGCCCGGGCGCCTCGTAGCTGCTGCCGCCCAGCGCGAAGGCGTGTGACTCCAGCCGCCGCTGCAGCGCCACGCCGGCCATCGGATCGACCACACCGTCCGATCCGACCGACTCGCCAGGCAGCAGGAAATCCTTGGGGTTGATGCCCACGACGATGCCGGCATTGGCGTTGCGTTCGTTGCGTGAATACTGGCTCATGCCGTTGGTCACCACCCGGCCGGGCTCGGACGTGGCTGCCACCACGGTGCCGCCCGGGCACATGCAAAAGCTGTAGACCGAGCGGCCGTTGCTGGCGTGGTGCACCAGCTTGTAGTCGGCAGCGCCCAGCAGCGGGTGCCCGGCATGCTCGCCCAGGCGCGCGCGGTCGATCATGCCCTGCGGATGCTCGATGCGAAAGCCCACCGAAAAAGGCTTGGCCTGCATGAACACGCCGCGCTCGTGCAGCATGGCAAAGGTGTCGCGTGAGCTGTGGCCCAGGGCCAGCACCACGTGGTCGGCGTCCATCTCGTAGCGGCTGCCGTCGGCAAGTCTTTCAATCACCAGTCCGCGCAGCTGACGGCCTTGCGGGCCACCCTCAATCTGCAGGTCGCACACCCGCTCTTGAAAGCGGATCTCGCCGCCCAGGGCGATGATCTGCTCGCGCATGTTTTCCACCACCTTGACCAGCTTGAAAGTGCCGATGTGGGGCCGGCTGACTTGCAAGATGTCTTCGGGCGCGCCGGCCTTGACGAACTCGTTCATCACCTTGCGGCCCAGGTGGCGCGGGTCCTTGATTTGGCTGTAGAGCTTGCCGTCTGAAAAGGTGCCGGCCCCGCCCTCGCCAAACTGCACATTTGACTCGGGGTTGAGCTCGCGCCGGCGCCACAGGCCCCAGGTGTCTTTCGTGCGTTCGCGCACCTTTTTCCCGCGCTCGATCACGATGGGCGCAAACCCCATCTGCGCCAGCAGCAGGGCCGCAAAAATGCCGCACGGCCCAAAGCCGATCACGACCGGCCGGTTGCGCCATGGAGCAGGCGCTTGCACCGGCGCGCGGTAGTTGAGGTCGGGCGCCGCACCGATGTGGGGGTGCGCTGCAAAGCGCTGCAGCAGCTCGCGCTCGAGCGCTTCATCGAGCTCGACGTGCGCGATGTAGACCAGCAGCAGCTTGCGCTTGCGTGCATCGCAGCTGCGTTTGTGGATGTGCACCCGGCGCAGCGCCGCCACCGGAACGCCCAGGGTCTGGGCGACCAATTCGGGCAGGGCCGAGGGGGGATGGTCGAGCGCGAGCTTGAGCTCGGTCAGGGCAAGCATGGTGGATCTGTTTTCCGGATCAAGGGTGCATTGTAGGAGCCGGTGTGGGTGTGGCAGTGGCAGTGGCAGTGGCAGTGATTGGGAGCGGCGCCCTCGGGCCGATGCGGCGTTTGATCGGGCGCCTCATTTTTCAGGGCGCTTACGAGAAGGGCGCGCGGATGGGCACTGCGCCGCTCGTGTCCCCCGCCTCGGCTGGCGCCTCGGCTCCTCCTTTACCTCGCCGCGCAGCGCCCACCCGCACGCCCTTTGGTGGTACGAATGCCGCCCTCTCTGTTTAGAAAACTCAGCCGCCCGGGTTTGGCGGCAGCCTGCAGCCTTCGCAGCGGTAACCCACGGCCCGATGCGGCGGACGCTCCCCGTGCACCTATAGGAGGAGCCCCAGGCAAAAAATTTCCGACGGTCTTTAATCAGGAGCAGCTATTTTCAGGGCGCTTACGAGAAGGACGCGTGGATGTGCCCCACTTCGCCTGTCCTACACAGCCCATCTAGTGCCGCCTGCGCCAGCGCTGGCCATTGGGTGGCCTGTGGCTTTGGGCTGCGAAGGATAATCAGGTCCGTGAAGCACGCCAGACCGCCGCTGGTGCAAGCTGGGAAACCAGGCACTGGAGGAAGGTCCGGACTGCACAGGACAGCGTAGGAGGTAACACCTCTCCACCGCGAGGTGAGGATCAGAGCAACAGAGACGAGCCGGTTGAGTCCGGGTGAAACGGGCAATCTCTACGCGCAGCAACACCAAGTAGGCCAGCCCGGGGCTTGTCCCCAGCCTGTGGTTCCGCAGGCATGGTTGGCGGGTAGGTGGCACCGAGCCGGGTGGGCGACCCCCGGCCCAGATGAATGGCGGTCACGCCGGTCTTCGCAAGAGGGGCGGCGCACAGAATCCGGCCTATCGGCGCGCTTCACACTTTTTCTGCGCACTGCCGTGCCATGCGGCCGGTGCGCAAGATTGCCGTGGATGTCGGACGCGAAGGCCAGGCTAGACGGCCGGGTGTTGTCCAGTTGAACGTCGTTCATTGGAGTCTGTCGTCTTGCCGATTAAGCGATCACTATCGTGCGAATATAGGTGGCGTAATCTTGACGCAGTGAGGTCCTTTTTTGATATTCATCAAGGATCAAGCGTCAAGGATCTCGCCTTGCTTTCTTTTCAGGAATTTTCATGCGCACCACCTTGAGCATTGACGACGATGTGCTCTACGCCGTCAAAAGTCTGGCCCGCCGCGAGGGGCGCAGCCTGGGCGAGGTTTTGTCCGAGTTGGCCCGCCGGGCCTTGCAGACCCCTGCTGCTGCAAGCACCGTGGGCGGTGCGGCGGGGGCATTCGATGCCGAGTTGGCCGTTTTGGGCTTGGTGCCTTACCGCGCGCCCGAGGTTGCCGTGGTCACGCAGGCCCAGATTGAGGCCTTGCGCGAAGCCGAGGGCGTATGACTGGGAGTGCGGGTACGAGCGGTCGCCGCGCTGCACCCGGCGTGCGCGAGACCTCTGCTGCTTACCGGCTTGCCACCAACATGCCGCGCATCAGCCTTTTGGACGTCAACGTCCTCATTGCCTTGTGCGACGGCCGGCACGAGCACCACGAGCATGCGGCGCGCTGGTTTTTGGCGCATGCGCCTTCCGGTTGGGCCAGTTGTCCGCTGACGCAAAACGGGGCGCTGCGCGTCATGAGCGCGCCGTCGCCCTGAAGTCGGTGCATGGCGCCACGCCCGATCATCTGGTGCGCCTGCTCCCCTGAACTGGGCGCCATCAATCGGGTCGAGCCTAGTGGTTCAAGCCGCCCATGCTTTGGATGCGCTCGACATGCGCCAGCAGCGAGCGCTTGGCCACTGGCCAGATGCGCGGGTCGACGTCGTCGTAGGCGAGCTTGACCCAGTCGTCCATGCTGCCTTGCGGGTCGCCCTGCATGACCTTGAGCACCTTGGCTTCGCGCTGCAGCCGGTGCGCCTTGAGCCGGGCGATCGCTCCGGGCGCGTCGCCGAGCACGTAGCCGTGGGCCGGCAAGATGTGCGCAATGCCATGTTCGGCGCAGGCGGCGGTCAGCAGGTCGAGCGAGTCGAGGTAGTCGTTCATATTGCCGTCGGGCGGGTCGACCACGGTGGTGCTGCCGTTGAGGATGTGGTCACCTGAAAAAAGCAGGCCGTCTTCTTCGAGCACGAAGCACACATGGTTGGCTGCATGCCCCGGGGTGTGCAGCGCGCGCAGGGTGTGGCGGTGCTCGCCCGCACCCAGTACGAGCTGTTCGCCATGCGCCAGGGCCCGGTCGGGTGTGAATTCACTTGCCGCACGGGCGGTGGGCAAAGACGCCAGGCCCAAGATGGGCGGCTTGACTTCGCACAAGGCTTGCAGCGGCGCGGCGCCGGGCGAGTGGTCGGGGTGCGAATGGGTGCAGACGATGGCGTGGATGTTGCCACCAGCGGCCTGCCACAGGGTTTGCAGATGCTGCGCATCGGCGGGCCCCGGATCGATGCAGATGTAGCCGCTTTGCGCGTCGCCCACCAGGTAGCTGTTGGTGCCCGGCCCGGTCATCACGCCCGGGTTGGGCGCAGTCAGCCGCATGACGTTTTTAAGCAGGGCCACGGGCCGCTCGGTCTGCCAGTCCAGGGGGTGCACCAGTTGGCCGTCCGGGCAGGTCAGCTCCAGTTCGCCATAGGGCGATTCGTGCTCCATGTAGCGCGCCTCACTGCCTTGGAGCCAGCCGGCGCGCGGGCACGAGGTCCACAGCGGCCGGCCGCCGGTGCAGGCCTGCAGCACCGCCTCGACGCTGGCATAAGCCTGCAGCCGCTGCAGCGTGCGGATGGTCGGAAAGATCATGAACAAGGTGCCGGCCGCGTGGCGCGCCAGCGCATCGGCCGGCCGGATCCAGACCGGCTCGAACTGCTCGTGCTCATCGGCCACCGGCTGCTGGCCTTCGGGCATGCGGGCGACCAGAAAGGGCACGTCAAAGCGCTTGGGCATGTCGCGGTCGGTCATCCAGTGGGCCAGCAGGTAGACCTCGTCGGCCGCCGGTTGCAGCCCCCGCGCCTGGCATTGGGCAAAAAACGGCTGGTGGCGATCGAGCGCGGCCACGTCGCGGGCGTCGGCATGCTGGCCGTCGGGCCGGCGGGCCAGCAAGATGCCCAGCTCCTCAAAGCTTTCGCGGATGGCCGCCAAGGCCGGCGTCAGGCTCGCCTCGTCTTGATCGGCCCGCCGGCGGCACTGCGCGTGCACCGCCGGCGAGCGGTCGTGCGCATCGATGCCACCGCCCGGGAAAACAAAAGCCCCCGGCGCAAAGCTGGCCTTGTCCGAGCGGCGCGTCATCAGCACTTCAAAGCCGCCTTGCGCCGGCCGCAGCATCAAGATGGTGGCGGCCGATCGCAGCGTTGCCGGTTCGCGTTGGGTGTAGAGCAATTGAGAGGGGCGGGCCATGGCGGGGTGGTCACAAGATTCAAACGGGTGGGCCGGCTGTGCACCGGCCCGAGCGGGCTTGCATGGTAAGCCAATGAAGGGCCCGGCCGGCGGGCGCCGCGCCGATAATGCGCCCATGCGGATTGAATTTACCAAGATGCAAGGCGCCGGCAACGACTTCGTCGTGCTCGACGAGACGCGCGGCCTGCTCGGCCTGACGCGCGAGCAGTACCGGTTTTTGGCCGATCGGCATTTTGGCGTCGGCGCCGACCAAATCTTGAGCGTGCGCCCGCCGCCCGCCGGTGCGCGCGACATCGATTTTTCTTATGTCATTCACAACGCCGACGGCGGCGAAGTAGAGCATTGCGGCAACGGCGCGCGCTGCTTCGTGCGCTACGTTCGCGACCGCGGCCTGTGCGATCGCGACACGGTGCGGGTGCAGACCATGAACCGGGTGCTGCAGTTGCAATTGCAACCCGACGGCCGGGTGACGGTGGACATGGGCGCGCCGGTGTTTGAGCTGCAGCGCGTGCCGTTTGACGCCAGCGGTTTGCAGCCCCGGCTGGTAGGCGGCTGGCCGGTCTGGCCACTCGATCTCGGCCCAGCCGGCAGCGTCGAGGTGGCGGCGCTGTCCATGGGCAACCCGCATGCGGTGTTGTGGACGGGTGATGTCGAGCAAGCGCCGGTACTCAGCTTGGGCCCCCTGATCGAGTCGCACCCGCGCTTTGCCCAGCGGGTCAATGCCGGCTTCGCTCAGGTGGTCTCGCGCGGGGAGATCCGCTTGCGGGTGTATGAGCGCGGTGCTGGCGAGACGCTGGCCTGCGGCACCGGGGCCTGCGCGGCGGTGGTGGCTGGTATACGCCAGGGCTTGCTCGATGCGGCGGTGGAGGTGCACACGCGCGGCGGGCGTCTGCGCATCGAGTGGGCCGGCGCGTCTGATTTGGCGGCGCCGGTGCGCATGAGCGGGCCGGCGGTGCGCGTGTTCGAAGGCCAGATCGAGCTGCCCTCGGGGCCCGCACTCTAGGCCCACGGCCTCGAGCCAGGCCGCAGCCCAAAGGGCGGGCTTGGACAGTGGCCACAAACCGTAGACAATGCGGGTCCATGAATCCCTCTGACGCGGCTCTGGCCCATCCCATCACCGAAGACGACATCGCCAACTTCCTGGTCCAAACCCCCGACTTCTTCGAGCGCCACGCTGCCTTGCTGGCCTCGGTGCAGCTGTCGAGCGGACACGGGGGCCGAGCCGTCAGCTTGCAAGAGCGCCAGGCCGAGTTGCTGCGCGAAAAGATCAAGGCGCTCGAGCAGCGCATCGTCGAGATGATGCGCCATGGCCAGGACAACAGTGCCATCGGCGAGAAGATGCAGGCTTGGAGCCGCCAATTGCTGCTGGCTGCGCAGCCGCAGGACATTCCGGGCGTCATCACGGCCGAGCTGCAAAAGCAGTTTCTAATTCCGCAGGCGGCCATCAAGGTCTGGGGCGTCGATGCGGCCTATGCCGAGCTCGCTTTTGCCAGCGGCGTCAGCCAAGATGCGCAAGCCTTTACCTCCGCGCTGGCCCGCCCTTACTGCGGCCCCAACAACGGGCTGGAGGCCGTGCGTTGGCTGCCCGATGCCGCATCGGTGCAGTCGATGGCCGTGATTGCCCTGCGTGCGGGCGCCGCGCCCCATGCTTTTGGTGCCCTGGTGCTGGGCTCGGCCGACCGCGAGCGGTTCCAAAGCGACATGGCCACCGACTTCTTGCAGCGCATCGGTGAGCTGGCCAGTGCGGCGCTCTCGCGCCTGCGCTCGGCCGTGCCGCCCAACCTCGACTAAGCGGCGATGTCTCGGGTGCAGGCCGCCGCTGCACAGTCGCCCATGGCCTCGGCGCCTCCGCTGCCTTCCCAAGAGCAGGTCGATCATTACCTGAGCCATGTGCGGGTGCAAAAGCGGCTGGCCGAGCGCACCCAGGCCCTGTATGCGCAAGACCTGCTCAAGCTGCAGCAGCTGGCCGCCCAGGTGGGCCTGACACTCGAGCAGGTCACCGCGCCCGATGTGCGCCGCTGGGTTGCCCAGATGCACGCCCGCGGCCGCAGCGGGCGCGGCATCGCGCTCATCTTGTCGGGCTGGCGCGGGTTTTACGTCTGGTTGGGCCGTCAGGGCCTGCTCGCTCACAACCCGGTGCAGGGCGTGCGGGCGCCCAAGTCACCCAAGCCTTTGCCCAAGGCATTGGGTGTGGACGAGGCGGTGCAACTGGCCAGTTTCCGGCAAGACGGCGAGGAGGGCGAGCGGGCCGATCTCGATGTGCGCGACCACTGCCTGACCGAGTTGCTGTACGGCTGCGGGCTGCGCATTGCCGAGCTGGCCGGCCTGGACGCGCAGGCCAGCGCCCTGGCACGCGGCTGGATTGACCTGCAAGACGGGCAAGCCCATGTGCTGGGCAAAGGCGACAAGCGGCGCAGCGTGCCGGTGGGCGCGCCCGCGCTCAAGGCCCTGGCGGCCTGGCTGGCGGTGCGCAGCCAGTGGAGCGCCGGCCGAGCGATCGATCCGGCCTTGTTCATCAGCCAAAACGGTCAGCGGCTGTCGATTCGCCAGATGCAGGTGCGTCTGAAGCGCCGCTCCCTGGCCGCGGGTCTGGCCACCCCGGTGCATCCGCACATGCTGCGCCATTCTTTTGCCAGCCATGTGCTGCAGTCCAGTGGCGACCTGCGTGCGGTGCAGGAGCTGCTGGGCCACGCCAACATCAGCACCACCCAGGT
>CANHDQ010000002.1 GCA_947459405.1 Comamonadaceae bacterium | reverse complement strand
GCAAGCTCAAGCAGGTCTACCACCTCTACCAGTTCATTGAGCCCCTGCTCGACGAGGTGCACCGGCGCAAGCCGGCGCCGGTGCTGGTTGACCATGGTGCGGGCAAGTCGTATCTGGGCTTCATCCTCTACGACCTCTACTACAACGTGGCGCGCGCGGGGCAGTCCCATGGCGGGCGGGTCATCGGAGTGGAGACGCGCAGCGAGCTGGTGGCCCGTTCGCAGCAATTGGCTCAGCGACTGGGTTTTGAGCGCATGGACTTTCTGAATGTGTCGGTGCAGCAGGCACAGGGGGCAGCGCAGATCCCCGCCGAGGTCGACATCGTCACTGCCCTGCATGCCTGCAATACCGCCACCGATGATGCGCTGGCTTTTGGTTTGGCCCATCAGGCGCGCCACATGGTGCTGGTGCCATGCTGCCAGGCCGAGGTGGCTGGCGTGCTGCGCCAGTCCAAGGCGCTGGCCATCGGCCGAACGCCTCTGGCTGAGCTGTGGCGCCACCCTTTGCACACGCGCGAGTTTGGCAGCCAGATCACCAATGTGCTGCGTTGCCTGCGGCTGCAGGCCCACGGTTACGACGTGACCGTCACGGAACTGGTGGGCTGGGAACACTCGCTGAAAAACGAGTTGATTTTGGCCAGCCGACCCGCCCAGCCTCAGCCGGGCAAGGCCCGTGCGGCCGCCGAGCGCTTGCAGACCTTGCTCGGCGAGTTCGGGCTGGCCGATCTGCGCGAGCGCTTTTCGGTGCCGGCGATCTGACGCTCGCGCTCATGCGGCGCCCGATGTTTGCGCGGCGATGCTTGCGCGGCGATTCTTGGGGCAGGCTCAGCGCTTGCGGCGTGCGGGTTGAGGTTGCGGGCTGCCCAGCTCGTGCAGGGCGTCGATCACCTGCTGCTGAGCGGGGCCGGGCCGCTGATCGGCGCGCAGGATCAGGCCCACCATTTCTTCGGTGCCTTTGGTGTCGACGTTCAGCCTGCCAAGCTGGCCTGTTTGCAGTTCGGTTTGCACGGTGCCCAGGGGTGTGAACCAGACCGCCTCGCTGGCCAGGGTGTGCTGGCGCGCCAGCGAGACCGACAGCGTCTCGAGCAGACGGGCGGGCCGGCTCAGGCCCCGCTGACTTAAAAAGTTGTCGGCCGCATGGCGGATGGCGGTCTCGGGCAGGGGCAGGATCAGGCAGTGCTCCAGCAGCCGCGCCATGATCTCGGCTGGACCGCGCCCGAGCAGGCGATGACCGGGCCGCACCGCCAGCACCAGCGGATCGGTGTAGAGATGCTCGAAGCTCAGCCCCAGCATCAGGCTCGGCTCGGCAAAGCGGCCCACCACCAAGTCGAGTTCGCCCTGGCGCAACTGGCTGAGCAATTCGGGGTTGGTGCCGCCATGCACGCGCAAGTGGGTGGGGGCGCTGCCCTCGGCCTGCCGCTCGAGCTGGCGCAGCAGCTGTGCGATGAGCGCCGGCGCCACCGTGGGCAGCGCGCCCAGACGCACCGGGCCGCTGCGCCCCGGACCGGGTGCCACGCTGGCCACCGCCTGGCGCAGTGCGCCGACGCTGGCTTGGGCATGGCGGGCGAAGGCCGCGCCTGCGGCAGTCAGTTCTGCCCCTTTGCGGCCGCGCTCGAGCAGACGCACGCCGAGCAGGGACTCGAGCTCTTTGAGCGTCTTCGAGACGGCCGGCTGGCTGATGGCCAGTGCCTCGGCTGCACGTTGCAAGCTGCCCAGGCGCGCCACGGCGAGCACACACTGCAAGTGGCGAAATTTGATCCGCTCGTCGATCATGGCTGAATTTTAGTTAACTCTGGGTTATCGATATACCGATGAAAATTCAATATACATAACCTAGATAGGGGGTTAAAGTGGCGCCCGCAACGGCTCAAGCCGATCCCATCACCCCATCAAAGGCTTACATGAAAGCAGACACCGCACCCGCCGTGCTGGCGCCGCGTGACTGGAGCACGCAGCCAAGCTATGTGTTCCCGATGTACAAGTCCACGCAGCTGCGTGGGCCCAAGCAGGCGCTTGTTCCGATGAAGCACACGCTGGCCAACCGCAATGCGCCGGTCTATGCGTTTGCGCAAATGGACCCGTACGACAACGACCTGACCATGAACGCCCGGGTCAACGGCGAGCCGCTGGGCGAGCGCATCATCGTCACCGGCCGTGTGCTCGACGAGGATGGCCGGCCGGTTCGCAACACCCTGGTCGAGGTCTGGCAGGCCAATGCCACCGGGCGCTATGTGCACAAGGTCGATCAGCACGATGCACCGCTCGACCCCAACTTTCTCGGTGCGGGCCGCTGCATGACCGACGAGCAGGGTCGCTACACCTTCAAGACCATCAAGCCGGGCGCCTACCCCTGGGGCAATCACCACAATGCCTGGCGCCCCAATCACATCCACTTCTCGCTGTTTGGCGACTACTTTGCCAGTCGCTTGGTCACGCAGATGTACTTCCCGGGCGATCCACTGCTCGAACTCGATCCGATGTACATGAGCATGCCCGAGCATCTGCGCGGCAGCTTGGTCTCCCAATTCAGCCTGGACGTGACCCAGCCCGAGTATGCGCTGGGCTATGTGTTCGACATTGTGCTGCGCGGCCCCAAGGCCACGCGTTTTGAATAAGGCGCCCCATGACCCGGCTTTATCAGACCCCATCGCAAACCGTGGGCCCGTACTTCGCGTACGGCCTAGCGCCCACCCAGTATGGCTACCCCTTCTTCAAGAGCCTGTTCACGCCGGTGCTGGCGCAGCATCACGCGCAGGGCGAGCATGTGCGCATCACCGGCCAGGTCTTCGACGGTGCCGGCAACACGATCAACGATGCGCTGATTGAAATTCAGCAGTGCAACGCCCGTGGCGAGTTGCTACAGACGCCGGCGCAGGTGCAAGCCCAGGGCTTTACCGGCTTTGGCCGATGCGGCACCGGCACGCTCGAGGGCCAGCACTACGAGTTCTTCACGGTCAAGCCCGGTGCGGCCGCTGCGGGGCAGGCACCCTTTATCAACGTGTGCGTCAGCGCACGCGGACTGCTGCTGCATGCCTTTACGCGCATTTACTTTGACGACGAGGCCACCGCCAATGCCCGCGACGAGGTGCTGGCCAGCGTGCCGGCCGCGCGCCGCTCCACCCTGATCGCCAAGCGCAGCTCAAAGCCCGGCGGCATCGAGTACCGCTTTGACATCTACATGCAAGACAGTGCCAAGGGCCGCGAGACGGTGTTCTTCGATCTGTAAAGCCGTGCGCGCGCTCAGACTGACAGGCGGTTGAGTCCGTCGAGCGCGGCGGTCTTGTAGCACTCGGCCAGGGTTGGGAAGTTGAACACCGCATCGGCAAAGTAGTCGATCGTGCCCTTGTGGGCCATGAGCGTCTGGCCGATGTGGATCAGCTCGCTGGCACCTTCGCCCATGATGTGCACGCCCAGCAGCTCCTTGGTCTCGGGGCTGAAGATGATCTTGAGCATGCCGGTGCGATCGCCGATGATTTGCCCGCGTGAAATCTCCCGGTAATTGGCCTTGCCGATTTCGTAAGGCACGCCGGCAGCGGTGAGCTCGTCTTCGTTCTTGCCGATGGTCGATATCTCCGGCACGGTGTAGATGCCGTAGGGAAACAGGCCGATGCCACCCTCGTGGTCGATCCGCAGGCCAAACGCGTGGCGGCTGGCCGCGCGGCCCTGCTCGTAGGAGGTGGAGGCCAGCGAGGGAAAGCCGATCACATCGCCGACGGCGTAGATGTGCCCCACATTGCTCTGGTAGTGCTCATTGACCGGGATGCGCTCACGGTCGTCCTTCTTGACCCCGGCCTTGTCGAGGTCCAGACGCGAGGTGGCGCCGACGCGGCCGATCGAGTAGAGCGCCGCCTCGGCATGCAGGACCTTGCCGCTTTTCAGGCGCACCTCCACCGGCTTGGAGACGCCTTGCAGCATGTGGATCTCGGCCACTTCCTCGCCCAGTCGCATCGTGACATTGCTTTGCTGCACCACATAGGTCAGAGCCGCCGAGATCTCGTGATCCAGGAAGGGCAGCAGCACCGGCCGCTTGTCGACGATGGTCACGCGCACGCCCAGGGCTGCAAACATGGTGGCGTATTCGACCCCGATCACGCCGGCGCCGACCACGATCAGCGAGCGTGGCAAGAACTCCAGCCCGAGCACATCGTCGCTGGTGAATACGCGCTGCCCATCAAAGGGAATATGGTGGTCGCGGGCGGCCTCGGTGCCGCAGGCGATGACGATCTTCTCGGCCGTGATCTGCCGCCTGCCGTGGCCGCTGGCCGATTGCAGCTCGATGGTGTGTGGGTCCACAAAGCGGGCGGTCGATTCGATCAACTCGACCCGGTTGCGCGTCATCTGGTTGCGAATGACGTCGATCTCGGACCTCACCACCTGCTGCACCCGGTAGAGCAGGTCATCGATGCTGATGTCTTGCTTGACACGGTAAGACGAGCCGTAAATGCCGCGCTCGCGAAAGCCTGACAGGTGCATGACCGCTTCGCGAAAGGTCTTGGAGGGGATGGTGCCGGTGTTGACGCACACGCCGCCTACCGCCCGTGCGCGCTCGATCACCGCTGCGCGCTTGCCGATCTTGGCCGCCTGGATCGCCGCGCGCTGGCCCGATGGCCCCGAGCCGATCACCACCAGGTCGTAGTCGAAGTCCGATGGTTTGACGGCTTTGCCCGATGCGCTGCTTGCCGGATTCGCCGACTCCGCTTTTGACACCATGCCCTGTCCCTCCGCTGATGGGGGCTGTTGTCGCCCCTGTGACGGACCGCTGCCTGATCGAGTCTTCTAGCCAAGGCTGGCCCGTTGATCGCCCTGGTCAAGCCCATCTTAGTGCCGAGCCGCTGATTTTGTAAATATTTGTCTCAATCTCGCTTGCCAGCTCGCCGTTTGCCTGCGGCTGCACGCCTCGCAATGACGCGGTGAGGCCGTTATTGCGAAGTCCGAAGGGCTGTGGCAATGTGCCTCACGGCGGCGCAGAGCCTGCGTGCGCGTCTGCTCAGGACGGCGTGTGCGCCTGCGCCCACTGCCGGAGCACGAAGCGCTGCAGTTTGGCATTTTCGGTTCGCGGCAGAGCGTCCACAAAATGCACCCGGCGCGGGTATTTGTAGGGCGCGAGGTTCTGTTTGACCCACTGCTGCAACTCAGTTGCCAGCTCGTCGCTGGACTGCTTGGACGCGCGCAAAACCACGAAGGCCATGACCACCTGACCGCGCTCTGTATCGGGCGCGCCGACCACGCCGCACTCGGCCACGGCCGGGTGGGTGAGCAAGATGTCTTCGACTTCCGGGCCGGCGATGTTGTAGCCGGCGCTGATGATCATGTCGTCGGTGCGCGATTGGTACCAGAAGTAGCCGTCTTCATCCATGCAGTAGGCATCGCCCGTCAGGTTCCAGCCCTGCTGCACATAGTGGCTCTGCCGATCGTCACTCAGGTAGCGGCAGCCGGTCGGCCCGCGCACGGCCAGCCGACCGATCTGCCCGGCTGGCAGCCGTTGGAGCGCCTCGTCAACGATGCAGGCCTCGTAGCCGGGCACGACCTGGCCGGTTGAGCCGGCTCGCACCTGGCCGGGTTTGCAGCCGATGAAGGCGTGCAGCATTTCGGTCGAGCCCAGGCATTCGGTCAGCTCCAGGCCGGTGGCCGCCTGCCATTGCGCGCGCGTGTCGGCCGGCAGCATTTCGCCAGAAGAGACGGCGTGGCGCAGCCGGCGCAGGTCGTGGGCCGAGGCCAGCGGTGCCATCTTGCGGTAGAAGGTCGGGGCGGTGAAGCAGACGCTTGCGCCGTAATCGGCCAGGCCCTGCAGCAGCGATTCGGGGCTCCACTGGGGCTCGAGCACGGCCGAGGCGCCCACGCGCAGCGGAAACACCAGCAAGCCGCCCAGGCCGAAGGTAAAGGCCAGCGGCGGCGTGCCGATGAAAACGTCTTGCGCCTGGGGCTCAAGCAGGTGCGCGCTGAGCACATCGGCGATGAGGAGCAGATCCCGGTGAAAGTGCATCGTGCCCTTGGGCACGCCCGTGGTGCCGGAGGTGAAGGCGATCAGCGCCACGTCGTCCTGAGCGGTGTCGGCGGCGGCAAAGGGCGCGTCGTGCCGGGCCATGGCCGCCTCCAGGCCTGAAGGTTCATCGCTGCTGTAGCCCAGGGTCGGGCAGGGCAGGCCGCGCTGACTTCGCTCCTGCGCCACGGCTTGCCAAGCGGGCAGCAGCGAGGCGTCGCACAAGGCGGCGTTGATGCGGGCCTTGTCGGCGATCACGCCGAGCTCGCGCTCGCGCAGCAGGGGCATGGTGGTCACCGCAATGCAGCCGGCCTTGATCACCCCCAGCCAGCAGGCCGCCAGCATGGGGTGATTGGCCCCGCGCAGCAGCACGCGGCTGCCGGTGGGCAGCTGCCACTGGCTGGCAATCACATGGGCGATGCGATCGACCCGATCGCGCAATTGGTCGTAGGTCCAGCAGATGCCCGCGCCGCGCAGCGCAAGGCGGTGGCCGTTACCCGCGCGCACATGCGCATCGAGCAGGGCGTCGGCGGCGTTGAGCCGGTCGGGGTAGCTCAGGCCGCTTGGCGGCGCGAGCAGATTGGGCCATTGCGCCAAGGGTGGCAAGTTCTCGCGGGCAAAGAGGTCTTGGTGGCCGCTGGGGCGCAGCTCGGTCATGGCAGGGCCGTTCAAGCGCTCGGTGCGCCAGACTTTGCACCGGACGCCTGCCACAGCGGCGCCACCAGACGGCGCTTGCCGTCATGCGACATTCGCACGCCGGGCTCGTCCAGCGCCTCGCGGTCCCAGAGCTGGCAGGTGACCTGCTTGTGCTTTTGGTCCAGCCCTTCGCAGTAGTTGGTGTATTCGCACAGCCGCACCTCTTGCCCGCGACCCAGCCAGGTCTTGAGCGCCCAGTCCGGATCGGCCAGGCTTTGCCTGGCCGTGCCGACCACGTCGCATTCGCCGGCAGCCAGCATGGCCTCGGCCATCTCGAAGTTATGCACACCCCCGGTGCCCACCACGGGCGTGTTCAAGCCCGCTTGCCGGATGGTGTGCCGGATCTCGCCGGTGGCCTTTCGGTTGCGACCAAAAGGGCCTTGGGCGTCCGACAGGTACTGCGGCATGCATTCATAACCGCTGCGGCCGGTATAGGGATAGGCCGCCTGGCCAATGCCCGGCTGCTTGGCGTCGTCGAACTTGCCGCCTCGGCTGGTCGACAAGAAGTCCATGCCGGCGCGTGCAAACTGCAGGCCGTACCAGCTGGTGTCGGCCAGCGTGCTGCCGCCGTCGATGCATTCTTCGGCCAGGAAGCGGCAGCCCACGGCGTAGCGGGTACCCACGGCGCTGCGCACGGCCGCGTAGACCTCCAGTGGCAGGCGCACACGCTGCTCGCGCGAGCCGCCGTAGCCGTCGCCGCGCTGGTTGGTGGCCGACAGGAACGAGGCCATGGTGTAGGCGTGTGCATAGTGCAACTCCACGCCGTCAAAGCCCGCTGCCTGGGCCCTTTGGGCGGCCTGGGCAAACAGCCCCGGCAGCTCTTGCGGCAGCTGCGCAATATGGGGCAGGTGCACATCGTTGACGTGTTCGCGCGCGCCGTACTGCAGGCTTTGCCAGTCGCGTGCATCGAGCACCGCCTGCCAGCCCTTAGGCCCGAGTTCCAACAGAGCTTGGCGGGCTTGATCGGGCGCGCATCCGCGCAGACCCGCGCGTTCGAGCAGGGCATCGGTCAGTTGCAGGTGACGCTGAAAAAACACCTCGGGCTCAGGGCGCCTTCGGATGCGCAGGAAATCGATGAGCTGGATCAGCAGCCGCGTGTGGCCGCCGCTGGCTTGCTGTACGGCCCGGGTCAGCCGGCGCAGGCCCTCGATGTAGCGGTCGTCCCCGATGCGCAGCAGCGGGCCGCTGGGCACATCGCGGATGCCAGTGGCCTCGATCACGATCGCCCCGGGCTGGCCCTGCGCAAAACGCGCATACCACTCGATCACCTCTTCGGTGACTTCGCCGTCTTCGTTAGAGCGCCAGGGCACCATGGCCGGCACCCAGGTGCGATGGCTCAGCTCGAGCGGCCCGAGCTGGATCGGGCTGAAGAGGCGCGCTGCTTGCGCCTGGGCGCGGTCAGGGATTAGCCCATGTGACGGAAAAAACTTGATGCGTTCGGGAGGTTTCCACATGAAAGATTCAAACCCAGGCCTGGATCACGTAATCGTAACTGGCCTGGGCGTTGAACATATCGACCCGCTGCAGCCGGATCTTCCACTGGCCATCGGCCTGCTTGACCAGATGATGCCGGTAGCTGCCGCCAAAATGCCGCACCTTGTCGCGCCGCACTTCCATCATCTGAAACGGCGTGTAGGTCGACAGCGCATCGGCGCTGGCCTGTTCGACGATGACCGCACCGAGCAGGTGGTGCGTGGCCCACTGCGCGGCCTGCGACCAGGCGTTGGGATGCATCAGGCGGTTGGCGCGCACCTCCATCAGCAGCCGGTCTTCAGCAAATATCGAGGGCTGCGAGGCCCAGTCGGTCTGCTCGGGCGCGGCGGGCATCCAGTAGATGCCGTCTTCGGTGAAGGTCTCCATCCAGTCCGACCAGCGCCGTGCGTCGAGCAAGACGGCCTGGCGCGTGAGCAAAAGCTCGACTTGGCGCAGCAGGCCGGGGTCGATGTTGACGCTTTGCGGCACGTAGCCGACCGCGCTTTGGCGGCTGCGGCCCATGTGATCGGGCGCGATCGATTCGGCGCCGGTGAGGGACTGCACCGCTTCAATGACGACACCGCTGCCCAGGGCTTGCTTGACTTGAGTTTGTGACATGGTGCGCTCCTTTCAGGCCGTGGTGGGGGTTTGGGCGCGGCTCATGTAGTTGCGCCAGGCTTTGAACTGGTTGCGCATCACCACTTCGGAGGTGCCGTTGTTCGAATACAGCACGCCGTCTTTTTCGGTGTCGCCGCCCATGTTGCGGTGAAAGCTCACCCAGTCATTGCCCTTCGATTGCAGACCATTTTGGCCACGGGTCCAGTTTTCCAGGTCGTCGGCATTGATCATGGTCGCCGGTGAGTTGACCAGGTTGAAGTACCACATCGATCGGCGGTAAATCGCCTCGGGCGCGCCCTTGAGCCTGAAGTGCCAAATTTCCGAGAGCGTCTTGTCCGGCCCCAGCGGGCGCAGGCAGCGCACCTGCTGCAGCGGCGACTGCACCGACAGGTAGGGATAGATCAGCACGTGGTGGATGCTGCGCGAGAGGTACTCTTCTGTTTTCTCAGGCCCGTAGGCCTTGCGCATCAGCGCCTCGTACTCCTGCGTGTCCGGATCGGTGGGGCGCAGGCCCATATAGGCCTTGAGGATGCCGTGGCCGTGGGGGAAGTTGACCGTCTGCACCGAGTCCCACTGGTCAAAGCTCGAGGCAAAGGTCGACAGGTAGTGAAAGTGCAAGGGCGCGCTGCCCTCTTTTTCCTTGAGCTGCTTTTCCACGCGGCGGGCTGAAACGCCGGTGGACTGGTGGGTCACCGAAGGGTGCAGGGCGTCGAGCTGGTTTTCCATGAAGAACTTCCAGTTCGACTGCTGCACGACCCGGTGGCACACGGGCACCACCTCGACCTCGCCCTCGGGCGAGCGGTCGCACATGTCGTCAAATGCCACTTTGGCATCGCCGAGAAAGTCGACCAGAGACGGCCCGGTCGGGCTCAGGCTGGCAAACACAAAGCCGCGGTAGCTCTCGACCCGCGCAGCACGCGCCATGTTGCAGTCGGGATCGTCCGTGCTCAAGCGCGTGCCGTCGTAGCCCTTGATCAGCGGGATGGCGCGCACCTTGCCATCGAGGTGGAAGCTCCAGGCGTGGTAGGGGCAGACAAAGCTGCTGCCGGTGTTGCCGCTGTGGCTGCCGCACAGCTGCACGCCCCGGTGCGGGCAGCGGTTGTAGAGCACATGAATCTGCCGGTCTTTGGCGCGCACCATCACCATAGGCTGGCGGCCGATCTGCACCGTCTGGTACTGGCCCACTTCTTTGACCTGTGACTCGTGGCCACAGTAGACCCAGGCCGATTCAAAGATGTGCTCCATCTCCAGGTCGAAGATGGCCTGGTCGGTGTAGACGGTGCGGTGGACGCGGTCGGGCTGGACGAGGTGATCCAGGTCGAGGGCTGCGGGCATGGTGGTTCTCCTGTGGCCGGTAGATGCCGCCAAAGGTAACAAAGCCCGGCCGGTGTGCGCAACAACCGGGGCGGTGTTTTCCATTACCATGGGTTATGGATTTCCGAAAAGTGCAGTTTTTCTTGGCGGCGGTGCGCTGCGGCAGCCTGACTGAGGCAGCGGCCGAACTCGGGGTTTCGCAACCGGCGCTGTCCAAGGCGATCAAGGCGCTCGAGCGCAGCCTGGGCGTGCCGCTGATCGAGCGCGGCCGTTTTGGCGTTGTGGCCACGCCTTTTGGCGAGGCGCTGCGCTACCACGGCCAGGTGGTGGAGGCCGAATTTCGCCATGCCGCCGGGGAGATCGAATCGCTCAAGGGGGCGCAAAAGGGCCATGTCATCGTCGGCTGTGGGCCGACCGAGGCCACGCGCTTGCTTCCGCTGGCACTCAGCGCGGTGCAGCAGCGCCGGCCCGAAGTGCGCGTGACCGTGCTCTATGGGCTCAACGAGTCGCTCATGCCTTGGGTCAAGCACGGTGATATCGACTTTGCGCTGTCTTCGGTGCCGGCGCGTGCGCAGGATCCGGACCTGCAGCACGAAACGCTTTTTACCGAAAGTGCAGTGGTGGTCAGCCGCGCCGATCATCCGCTGGCCCGTATGCGACAGATCACGCCGGCCCTGCTGGCCCAGCAGCAATGGGTGCTGCCGCGCCAGCGAGAGCTCGAGCGCCAGGCCTTCGATGACTTTTTCCGCAGCCACGGCCTGAACCCACCGACCGCGCAGATTGAAACCACCTCCACCGTGCTGATGAAGTCCATGGTGCTGCAGTCCGATGCGCTGACTTTCATTCCGCGCGAGCTGATCTATTGGGAAGAAAAGGCCCGTCAACTGCGGGCTTTGCCGGTGGCCGGTGTGCAATGGGTACGCCCTGTGGGCATGACCCGCCGCAGGCAGGGCGCGCTCAGCCCGGCGGGCCGTTTTGTGATGGAGTGCGTGCGGGGTGTGGCGGGGCAGTATTTTTGAGGCTGCAGCCTGGAGATCGGGCCTCAGCGCACGGTTGAAGGCCGTGACCTATCGTCCGGCCGGCGCACCGAACCTGACTGTCGCTGGTGCTCCGAACCTAGCTCCGCGAATGTCCCCCGAGTCGGCTGGCGCCGCCTCTCCTCCTTTATTTCGCTGCGCCAGGCTCGGTGCACCGGCCTGCGGCGCTGCACGATCTGTGAGGTGGTGCTCGCCCAAGAATGAGAAGAAGCTTTTGGGCCGTGGGGAAAAGACACCCTCCGACACGGGCTGCCTGAGGAAGGTCTGCAAAACCCCGTCATCGCGAGGAGCGGCCTTTAGCCGCGAGGAGCCTGCGACGTGGCGGGACGTGGCGATCTATAAGTTTTTGATTGATCAACGCTTTCTGGATTGCCACGCTTCGCTCGCAATGACAAAACGGACTTGTGCAGACTGCCGATAGGGGATACCGCATCGGTGGTAAAAATGCTTCGCTTCAAAGGACGACTCGATGATTTACGCGACCCTCAAGACATTGCACGTGCTGGCCATCGTGGTTTGGATCGGCGGCATGGTCTTCGCCCATTTCTTTTTGCGCCCTGCGCTGGCCCAACTGGAGCCGCCGGTGCGATTGCGCCTCATGCACGAAGTGCTCGGGCGCTTTTTCAAGGCGGTGCTGGTGGCCTCTTTGCTGACTCTGGTCAGCGGCGTGTGGATGCTCGGGCGGGTGGCCAAACAGGTGGTGCAGTCGGGCGGCAGCTTTGAGATGCCTTTGGCCTGGACCGTGATGGCGGTTCTCGGCTTGGCCATGGTCGCCATCTTCATGCACATTCGCTTTGCGCTCTACAAGCGCTTGAGCCATGCCGTCGCCGCCTCCGATTGGCCCGCTGGCGCTGCGGCCCTGGGTCAGATTCGGCTCTGGGTGTCGGTCAATCTGGGCTTGGGCGTGGTGGTGCTGCTGGTTACGCTGATGCGGTGGACCGGCTGACCAGCCAGCGGCAGCGCTGCCGCGGCTGATTGACCACCCGTCGCTGCGGCCCGCCATCGAAGGACGGGGGGTGGACTCAAACCCCCAGATACCGGTGCCACAGCCCCTTGTCGCCAGCCAGGGCTTCGGAGCTGCCTTGCCAGGCCACGCGGCCTTTTTCCAAGATGATGTGGCGGTCGGCGATGCGCACCAGGCGGCTGACGTATTTGTCGACCACGATCAGCGTTTGGCCGGCGGCGCGCAGCTGTTCGATGCAGCGCCAGATTTCTTCGCGGATCAGCGGCGCCAGGCCTTCGGTGGCCTCGTCAAAGATGAGCAGCTTGGGGTTGGTCACCAGCGCGCGGCCGATGGCCAGCATCTGCTGCTCGCCGCCCGAGAGTTGGTTGCCCATATTGCCCTTGCGCTCGGCCAGGCGGGGAAAGAGCTCGTAGACCGAGGCGGGCGTCCAGGGCTTGCCGCGCGCGTGCTGTGCGTTGGCGAAGGCGCTGAGGTGCTCGTCGACGCTCAGGTTGGGAAAGACCTGCCGTCCCTCGGGCACCACCGCGACGCCCAGCCGCGCGATCGCATCCGGGCGCTTGCCGCTGACAGGCTGGCCCTCAAAGGCGACGCCGCCCGACTGAATGTCCTTGAGGCCGATGATGCTGCGAATCAGCGTGGTCTTGCCCATGCCGTTGCGCCCGAGCAGGCCGATGACCTCTCCGGGTTGCACATGCGCATCGACATCAAACAGCACCTGGCTGGCGCCGTAGGCCACGCGCAGCTTGTCGACGGTCAGCAGCGGCGCGCTCATGCTTGCGCCCCCACGCTCGTCACTGGCGTGTACTCGCTGCCCCCCGAGGGGGCTTCCGTTCGCTTAAGGCGGCTCTGCGCTTGGCTCATGACATCACCTCATCGCCCAGATAGGCCGCGCGCACCTGAGAGTCCTGCCGGATCTCCTCGGGCGTGCCGCTCGCAATGAGCGCGCCGTTGACGAGCACCGAGATCCGGTCGGCCAGGCGAAACACCGCCTCCATGTCGTGCTCGACCAACAAGATGGCCATGTTCTTGTCGCGTCGCAGCGACTCGATCAGCTCGACGATGCGTTGCGATTCCTCGGGGCCAGCGCCGGCCATGGGCTCATCTAGCAGCAGCAGCTTGGGCTCGGTGGCCAAGGCCAGTGCCAGCTCGAGCACGCGCTGCTCGCCATGCGAGAGGGCCGGTGCGAGCTCATCGGCCCGGCCGTGCAGCCCCACTTCCTTGAGCACTGCGGCTGCTTTTTCGTAGACCGCTTGGTCTTTGGCCACGCTGCGCCACATCGAGCCGCGCTGGCTTTGCAGCGATTGCACCGCCAGGGCCACGTTGTCGATGACCGAAAACGATTTGAACAGGCGGGTGATCTGAAAAGACCGCACCATGCCCAGCCCCACGCGCTGGTGCGCGCTGACGTCGTTGATAGTCTGACCCATGAACACGATCTGGCCTTCGTCGGGCCGCAACTGGCCCGACAGCTGGGCCACCAGCGTGGTCTTGCCGGCGCCGTTGGGGCCGATCAGGGCGTGGATTTCACCGGGCCGCACTTGCAGCGACACGCCGTCGGTGGCGCGCAGGGCGCCGAAGGACTTGACCAGATTGCGGATGTCCAGAACCGCCGATGAGGCGTTCATTTGCCGTCTCCCGATGGCTTGGGGTCACTCGGGCGCCGACGGCGCCACAGCTCGGGCAGGCCCGACAGGCCCTTGGGCGCAAGCAGCACCACCGCCAGCAGCACCCAGCCCACATAAAACTGCCAGTGTGGCGTGACCTCGGCGATCAGATCTTCCAGCGTGAGCAGCAGCAGCGCGCCCCACAGGCCGCCGGCAAGCGTGCCCACGCCGCCCAGGATGACCATGATCATCAGCACGCCCGACTGCGTCCAGTGCATCAGGTTGGGGCTGACGTAGTTTTGCTGGTTGACGAGCAGCGCGCCGGCCAGTCCACCGATGGCGCCGGCGATGACGAACAGGGCGAGCTGGTAGCGGTAGACCGGGTAGCCCAGCGCCTCGGTGCGGATGTCGTCGTCGCGCTGGGCCAGCACGATGCGTCCCATGCGCGAGCGCATCAGCATGTGCATGAAGGCCAGGCTGGCCACCAGACACACCAGCACCAGCAGGAAAAAGTGCAGATCGTTCTTGAGCACGATGCCCAGGCCAAAGTCCGAGCGCATCTTGATGTTCAGGCCCTCGTCGCCGCCGTAGGCCTTGACCGAGTTGACCAGGTAAAACAGCATCTGGGCAAAGGCCAGCGTGATCATGATGAAGTACACGCCCTTGGTGCGCAGCGAGATCGCGCCGATGATCAGCGCCAGCAGGGCCGACACCGCCATCGCCAGCGCAAAGCCCAGCCAGCCATTGGGCATGCCTTCGGTGATCAGAATGCCCACGGTGTAGGCGCCGATGCCCAGGTAGGCCGCATGACCGAAGGAGACCAGGCCGCCATATCCGAGGATGAGGTTGAGGCTGCAAGCGGCCAGCCCGTAGATCATCATGCGGCTGATCATGGACAGGTAGTAGCCCAGGCCGGCGCTGTGCATCCAAAAACCCAGCGCCGCTGCGGCGAGGGCCAGGATGAGCCAGATCGGCCAGGAGGCCGGCTTGGGGATGGCCGAAGCCGCAGAAGGTCCGAACTGCATGGTGTTTTCAGCGCCGCGAGAACAGGCCCTGGGGCCGCAGGAACAAAACGACGGCCATCAGCAGGTAGACCAGGATCGAGGCCACGGCCGGGCCGGCTGCGCTGGCCACCTGCGGCGGGAAGATCTCACGAAACAAGGCTGGCATCAGCGTGCGGCCGAAGGTGTCAACAAAGCCCACCAGCAGCGAGCCGACAAAGGCGCCCCAGATCGAGCCAATGCCACCGATCACGATCACCACAAAGGCCAGGATCAGCACCGTCTCGCCCATGCCCACTTGCACCGCCAGCAGCGGCCCGAGCATCGCGCCGGCCACGGCGCACAGTGCAGCACCCAGACCAAAGACCAGCGTGAAGAGCCGCTGGATGTTGATGCCCATGGCCATGGCCATTTCGCGGTTGGAGGCGCCTGCGCGCACCCAGGCGCCCACCCGCGTGCGGGTCACGGCCAAGTACAGCAAGCCGGCGATCACCAGGCCCACCGCAATGATGACCAGCCGGTAGGCCGGGTAGTACAGGCCGGGCAGCAGCTCCACCGGGCCGGACAGCGCAGCGGGCGCTGCCAGCGGCATGTCGGTGCCCCAGATCATGCGCACCGCCTCGTTGATGATCAAAATGAGCGAGAACGTGGCCAGCACCTGTGACATGTGGTCGCGCGCATACAGGGTTCGCAGCAGCGTCGATTCCATCGCCATGCCAAACAGCGCGGTCAGTGGAATGGCCAGCAAGACGCCCATCACAAAGGACTGCGTCAGCTGCGCCAGCCATGCCGCCAGGAAGGCGCCCACCATGTAGAGCGCGCCATGGGCCAGGTTGATCATGTCCATGATGCCAAAGACCAGGGTCAGCCCCGAGGCCAGCAAAAAGAGCATGAGACCAAATTGCAGCCCGTTAAGGGCCTGCTCAAGGAACAGGATCCAGGTCATGGTGAGAGTGTAGCGAGGTGCCCGTGGCCCAAAGGCCGCAAATGAAAAGCCCCGGCGCGGCCTTCAGGCCGAGCGGGGGCGTGACTTGTCGGCGCCCGGATCAGCGCATCGAGCATTCCTGCACGTAGGCGTCGCCGTGGTTGGTGGCAATCGGCTGGGTCGAGGCCAGCAGGTTGACCAGACGGCCTTGCGAGTCCTTTTTGACCTCGCGCAGGTAGTAGTTCTGGATCGGGTAGTGGTTGGTGTTGAAGCGGAAGGCGCCGCGCACCGAGTCAAACTTGACCTCGCGAAGGGCTTTGCGCAGCGCGTCCTTGTCGCTGATGTTGCCCCTGACGCTGCGGATGGCGGCATCGAGGATCAACGCCGTGTCATAGCCCTGGGCTGCATACACAGTGGGCAGGCGCTTGTAGGCTTTTTCGAACTCGGCCACAAAGCGGCGGTTGGCCGCGTTGTTGATGTCCAGCGCCCAGTGGGCGGTGTCGTTGATGCCCAGCATCACATCGCCCACGCCGCGGCTGATGTCCTGGTCGGCGCCGAAGCCCGGCAGCATCAGGCGGATGTCCTTGTTCAGGCCGGCCGCGACAAACTGTTTGATGAAGTTCACCCCCATGCCGCCGGGCAGGAAGGCGTACAGCACTTCCGGCTTGGCCGCGCGGATTTGCGCCAGCTCGGCCGAGTAGTCAAGCTGGCCGAGCTTGGTATAGACCTCGTCGACCACCTTGCCTTTGTAGAAGCGCTTAAAGCCTGCCAGCGAGTCCTTGCCCGCTTGGTAGTTGGGCGCCAGCAGGTAGGCGCTCTTGAAGCCGCGCACCGTGGAATGCTGGCCTGCCATCTCGTGATAGGCATCGTTGGGCCAGGAGGCGACAAAGAAGAAGGGGTTGCAGTCCTTGCCCGCCAGCGGCGAGGGCGCGGCGTTAGGGCTGATGTAGAACACTTTTTCGTTAACGGCCTCAGGCAGGCCAGCGAGCATGATGTTGGAGAACACCACGCCCGTCATGAAGTCGACCTTGTCGCGCTTGACCATGCGCTCGAACAGCTGCTTGCCCACTTGCGGGTTGAACTGGTCGTCGGCCACCAGCACCTCCACCGGCACGCCCCCGAGGCTGCCGCCGTTGAGCTGCACGGCCAGGTTGAAGGCGTCGCGGATTTCTTCGCCCAGCGCGCCGTTGGGCCCGGACAGGGTGCTGACCAGTCCGATCTTGATTTTGCTGGCCGGCTGGGCCAGAGCGCTCGTGGCGCCCACGCTCAGGGCAGCGGCGAGCAGACAGGCCAGGCGAAATGATTTCATGAAAAACTCCTCAGGAAAGAAAAGGTCGAGGTTTCGACACTGTGTTGCAGCTTGCATTCTGACCCCGCTTGCCCGGGTCGGGTCTGAGGGTTTCCACCGAAGCCGTGCGCTCAGGGTGGGATCGCCTTGGCCATGCTGGCAGCGACGGCATAGAGCTTGTGCATATACTGAGCCCATCATTGGTAGAAGGGGCTCAAGGCCCTCACAGGCAGCCATGGCAGAAAGATCGTTCACGCAAGAGGTGAGCAAGCTTAGGCTTGGGGACGGGCAGACTTTTCACGGCGAAGGCATCCTGGCTGTGACCAAGGCGCTGTTGCAGTCGGGCGTGTCTTATGTCGCGGGTTACCAGGGTGCACCGATCTCGCACCTGATGGATGTGCTCACGGATGCCAATGACATTCTGGCCGAGCTGGGCGTGCATTTTGAGCACAGCGCCTCCGAGGCCACCGCGGCCGCCACGCTGGCGGCCAGCGTCAATTACCCCTTGCGCGGTGCGGTGACCTTCAAGTCCACTGTGGGCACCAATGTGGCCAGCGATGCGCTGGCCAATCTGGCCTCCGGGGGGGTGCGCGGCGGTGCCATGCTCATCGTCGGCGAGGACTACGGCGAGGGCTCGAGCATCATGCAGGAGCGCTCGCACGCCTTTGCCATGAAGTCGCAGGTCTGGCTGCTCGATCCCCGCCCCAATCTGCCGTCCATCGTGCGCGCGGTGGAAAAGGGCTTCGAGCTGTCCGAGGCCAGCAACACGCCGGTCATGCTTGAGTTGCGCATCCGCGCCTGCCATGTGCACGGGCACTTCGAGACCCGGGCCAATGTGCGGCCTGCATTCACGCTCAAGGACGCGATCGAGCGGCCCGAGCGCGACACCAACCGCATCGTCTTGCCGCCGGCGAGCTACCTGCACGAGCAGGAAAAAACCGCCAAGCGCTGGCCCGCGGCGGTGCGATTCATTCGCGAGCATGGGCTCAACGAGGTGTTCGGCCCGCGCCAGGCCGATGTCGGCATCATTTTGCAAGGCGGCATGTACAACGGCGTGTTGCGCGCCCTGCAGCTGCTCGGTCTGGCCGATGTCTTTGGCAACACCCAAGTGCCCCTGTATGTGCTCGGTGTGACCTATCCACTGGTCGACGAAGAGGTGCTGGCGTTTTGCGAGGGCAAGCAGGCCGTGCTCGTCGTTGAGGAGGGGCAGCCCGATTTCATCGCGCAAAACATCCACACCCTCTTGCACCGCGCGGGGAGCCGCACCGAGGTGCGGGGCAAGGATGTCTTGCCCATGGGTGGCGAGTACACCGGTGCGGTACTGCTCAAGGGTGTGGGCGAGTTTTTGCGCCAGCGCGCCGGCGCCCTGCTGCCGCAGCCTGGCCGCGCGCTTGCTGTGGCGCCAGCGCCGGCTTCGGAGTTGGTGGCTGCGGCGGTCGCCCAGGTGCAGCCCAGGCCGCCGTCTTTTTGCACCGGCTGCCCCGAGCGACCGATCTTTACCGCCCTCAAGATGCTCGAAGGCGAGCTCGGCCCGCGCCACGTCAGCGCCGACATCGGCTGTCACTTGTTTTCCATCCTGCCGCCCTTCAACATTGGCTCGACCACCATGGGCTATGGATTGGGCTGGGCCGGTGCTTCGGCCTTCAACACGCCCGAGACCGATCGGCGCACGCTGGCCATCATGGGCGACGGCGGCTTTTGGCACAACGGCCTGACCAGCGGCGTGGGCAATGCGGTCTTCAACAAGACTGACAACGTGTTGCTGGTGGTCGACAACGGTTATTCCGCCGCCACCGGTGGTCAGGATGTGTTGTCGTCCAAGGCGCGCAATGAGATTCGCGCCACCAACCACCCGATCGAGAAGGCGGTGCGTGGTGTGGGCGTGAACTGGGTGCGCACCGTCACCCACACCTATAGCCTGGCTGACATGAAGCAGGCCCTGCGCGAGGCCATGACCACCCCCGAGCGCGGCCCCAAGGTGGTGGTTGCGCAAAGCGAGTGCATGCTCAACCGCCAGCGGCGCGAGCGGCCGCTGCGGCGCAAGAAGGTACAGGCCGGCGAGCGCGTGGTGCGCGAGCGCTTCGGCGTCGATCCCGACACCTGCACGGGCGATCACTCCTGCATCCGCCTGTCGGGTTGCCCCTCGCTGAGCATCAAGCCCAATCCTGACCCGCTGCGCACCGACCCGGTGACCGCGGTGGCCGACAGCTGCGTGGGATGCGGCTTGTGCGGCGAGGTGGCACATGCGGCGGTGTTGTGCCCCTCGTTTTACCGCGCTGAAATCATCGACAACCCCAGCGCCTGGGACCGTTGGCTGCAAAAGCTCAGCGGCCGCGTGATCGGCTGGCTGCAGCGGCGCATCGAGCGCCGGCTCGAGGGAATTGCAGCATGAGTTCGGGTCGCGCTGAGGGCCCTGATGGGCGTCTGATCACGCTGGCGATTTTGGCCATGGGCGGCGAGGGCGGCGGTGTGCTGGCCGACTGGCTGGTCGATCTGGCCGAGCACAACGGCCATGTGGCGCAGACCACCTCGGTTCCCGGCGTGGCCCAGCGCACCGGCGCGACGATTTACTACCTCGAGATGTTTCCGGCCGACCAGGTGCCAGCGGGGCAGGCGCCGGTGATGGCGCTCAGCCCTTTCCCGGGCGCGGTCGATCTGGTGATTGCGTCGGAACTGATGGAGGCTGGCCGCGCCTTGCAGCGCCAGCTGGTCACGCCCGAGCGCACCACCTTGATCGCCTCGACCCACCGGGTCTACAGCATGACCGAGCGCACCGCGGTGGCCGACGGCCGGGTCGATGCGGGCAAGCTGCTTGAAGGCGCCCGCGCCGCGGCCGCGACCTGGATCGGCGCCGACTTTGCGCAATTGGCCGAGCAGTGTGGCACGCCGGTTGGCGCAACCTTGTTCGGCGCGATTGCCGCCAGCGGGCGCTTGCCTTTCGGGCGCAGCCAGTTCGAGCAGACGATCGAGCGCTCGGGCGTTGGGGTGCAAGCGAGCCTGAAGGCTTTTGCCTTGGGCTGGCAAGCCGCGCAAGAGGCTTTAAAGCCGCCTGCCCAGGCCGTGGCCGATGCGCCGCGCTTGCCCGAGGTCGGGCCGCGCCTGAGTGCGCTGGCCCAGCGCGCCTGCCAGCAATTGCCACCGGCTGCCCAGGCCCATGCGCTGCACGGGCTGATGCGCCTGGCCGATTACCAGGACCTGGCCTACGCCGGGCTTTACCTGGATCGACTGCAAGGCCTTTGCGAGGTGGCGCCAGCTTCTGCACCGGCTCAGCAGGAGGTGCTGGCCGAGGCGGCGCGCCACCTCGCGTTGTGGATGTCCTACGAGGACACGGTGCGGGTGGCCGATCTCAAGACGCGGCGCAGCCGCTTCGAGCGCGTCGGCCAGGAGGTGCGACTGAGCCCACAGCAGGGCCTGCACATCAACGAGTTCCTGCACCCGCGGCTCGAGGAGATTGCCGACACCATGCCGGCAGCCTGGGGCAGGTGGCTGATGCGAACCGGCTGGGCCCGCAAGCTCGTGGGCCGCTATGCGAGCAGCGGGCGCGTGGTGCGCACCAGCTCGCTGCGCGGTTTTTTGCTGCTCTACAGCGTGGCCAGTCTGCGGCGCTGGCGCCCGAAGTCCTTGCGCTTTGAGACCGAGCAGCAGCGCATTGGGGCCTGGCTGGCCGATCTGCGGCGCCTCTTGCCCAGCCAGCCCGAGCTGGCCCTTGAGCTGGCGCGGGCGCAGCGTCTGGTCAAGGGTTACGGGGATACCCATGCCCGCGGCTGGCGCCATTTTGAGATGATCATGCAGCAGCTGCCGGCTCTTGCAGGTCAGGCTGGCGCTGCCAAGCGCTTGCAGGCCCTGGTGGCCGCTGCGCTGGCCGACGACAGCGGTCAGGCGCTGCGCTCGGCCTTACAGGCGCGCTGATGTAACGGTTTTTTTCACCCTTCCCAACTCACAGGAGACATGCATGCAAAAACGTCATTGGCTCAAAGCCACCGCAGCCTTGCTCATGGGGCTGAGCGCCTCGGCTTGGGCCCAGGAAACCACGCTCAGGCTGGTCAGCAGTTTTGCCGAAAACGGGATTTACGTGCAGCGCTTGCAGCCCTGGATCGCCAAGTTCAACGCCGAGGGCAAAGGGCTTTTGCAGATCAACTTTATTGGCGGCCCCAAGGCCATGCCATCGTTTGAGGTGGGCAATGCGGTCAGAACGGGCGTCGTCGACATGGCGCTCAACACCGGCGCTTTCTACACCAACGTGATGCCCGAGGCCGACTTCCTCAAGCTCACCCAGATCCCGATTGCCGAGCAGCGCAAGAACGGCGCCTATGACGCGATCAACCGGGTCTGGAACGAAAAAGGCAATATGCAGTACCTCGGCCGCGTGGTCGAGAACCAGCCCTTTCACATCTACACCAACAAGAAAATCGACAAGCCTGACTTGGCCGGCCAAAAAATCCGCATCACGCCCGTCTACCGCGATTTCTTCCAGGCCCTCAACGCCAACGTGATCACCACGCCGCCCGGCGAGGTCTACACCGCCCTTGAGCGCGGCGTGGTCGACGGCTACGGCTGGCCGATCGGCGGCATCTTCGACCTGAACTGGCACGAGAAAACCAAGTTCCGCGTCGACCCCGGTTTCTACGATGCCGAGGTCTCTCTCATCATGAACCTGCCGGCCTACCGCAAGCTCAGCGAGGCCCAGCGCACTTTCTTGAATCGCCAGGTCTTGGCCCTGGAGGCCGAGAACTCCTTCTGGGTCAAGTTCGCGGCCGACGAGACGGCTCGCCAGGCCAAGGCCGGCATCACGACGATCGCTTTTGATGCGGCCACGGCCAAGGCCTTCCGCGACCGCGCTTACGAGATCGGTTGGGCCAGTGCCGCCAAGCAAAGCCCCGAGATCGCAGCGCGCTTTAAGGCTCTGTTTTCCCGCTAAGCCTGCTTCGTGATCGACCGCCTGTCCGCGCTGTGGGGCCGCTTGCTGTCGGCCTTGGCCCTGCTGGGTTGCCTGTTGCTGCTGGCCATGATGCTCATCATCGTGGCCGATGTGGCGCTGCGCAATCTGGCGCTGGCGGGCTGGCCGCGCGGCCTGGCCTGGAGCAACGAGGTCAGCGAGTGGCTGCTGCTCCTGGTCACGCTGTGTGTGGCGCCCTGGCTGCTGCGCCAGGGTCAGCACATCCGGGTTGACGTCTTGCTGCAGCCCCTGCCGCCGCGCTGGGCTTGGCTGCTGGAGTGGCTTGGTGATCTGCTGGGGCTGGCCACCTGCATCGTGCTGACCGCCGTCTCGGCCAAGGCGGCCCTGGCCAGCCACGCCTCGGGCGCCTTGAGCATCAAGACCCTGGTCACGCCCGAATGGTGGAGCTTGGCGCCGCTGCCGCTGGCTTTTGCGCTGCTGTCGGTGGAAATGCTGTTTCGCATGCACCGTCTGTGGCGCGGCGAGCGCGGTCCGCGAAATGATGCAGTGAGCGCCGCATGAGGGGCGCGCCATGAGCTGGACCTTTGCAGCCTGGCTGCTGCTGGGGGGCTCGACCGTGCTGCTGTTCATCGGCATGCCGGTGGCCCTGACCTTCTTGGCGGTCAATCTGGTGGGCGCCTGGCTCTACATGGGCGGCGAGGTCGGCCTGGTGCAGTTGGCGCGCAGCAGCGTCAGCTCGGTGGCAGCCTTTGCTCTGACGCCGATCCCGCTGTTTGTGCTGATGGGCGAGGTGCTGTTTCACACCGGTCTGGCGCACAAGGTCATCGAGGGCATCGATCGGCTCATCACCCGCGTGCCGGGGCGTCTGGCGGTGGTCGCTGTGGTGGCGGGCACCGTGTTTTCGGCCATTTCCGGCTCGACCATTGCCACCACGGCGATGCTCGGCTCGCTCATGCTGCCGGTGATGCTCGCACGCGGCTACCACCCGACGCTGGCCACCGGTCCGATCATGGCCATCGGGGCGGTCGATATGCTGATCCCGCCCTCGGCGCTGACGGTGTTGCTCGGGTCGCTGTCGGGCATCTCGATTTCCAAGCTGCTGCTCGGCGGCATTGTGCCGGGACTGATTTTGTCGCTGGCCTTTATCGCCTGGATCATCCTGCGCGTGCGCCTGACGCCCTCGCTGGCGCCGCAGGAGGCACAGGCAGCGCGCTACACCGGCTGGCAGCGCTGGCACCTGTTGGTTGCCTATGTGCTGCCGACTATGTCGATCTTCGGCGTTGTGGTGGGCGCGCTGTCGGCCGGCTGGGCCACGCCGACCGAATGCGCAGCCCTCGGTGCGTTTGCCACCATGGTTCTGGCCGCCTTATACCGGCGCCTGTCGTGGCAGGCGCTGCGCAGCGCCCTCATGGGCACGGCCGGCATCTCCGGCATGATTCTTTTCATCATCCTGGGCGCCACCACCTTTGCGCAGCTGCTGTCGTTTTCCGGTGCGAGCAACGGCCTGGTGCAACTGATCACCGGCCAGGGTTGGTCCAAGGAGATGATTGTGGTGGGCATGATGGCCTTCCTGATCTTTCTGGGCCTGTTCGTCGATCAGGTCAGCATGATGATGATCACGCTGCCCATCTTCATGCCCATTGTCAGCAGCCTGGGGATCGACCCGATCTGGTTTGGCGTGATGTTTCTCATGTGCATGCAGATGGGACTGCTGCTGCCGCCGCACGGCCTGCTGCTGATGACCATGCGCGGCGTGGCACCGCCCGAGGTGCGCACCTCGCAGATCTTCAAGGCCGTCATCCCTTATGTGCTGATGAGCCTGATGCTGCTGGTGGCCATCTTCTTCTGGCCGGCCATAGCCACCTGGCTGCCCAGCGGTTTATAGAGGCCGCTGCTTGAGGCTCGAATCAAGCCCAGTATCAAGCCCAGTATCAATGGCCCGCCGCAAGGAGCTGCCGATGAGCACCATGGGCGGGATCACCTGGCCGGCAAACTGCTCAAGGGTTGCGAGCACATCGGAGGCGAGCAAGGCGTCCGGCAGCGGCCCGAGCCGCTCGGCCCAGCCGCTGGCTTCTTGCTGCATGGCTTGACGCAGGCGCTGCAGCTTTGCGGTCATGCGGCCATCGGCAAAGCGCGGCGCCAGGTGCAGGTGCAGCCACTCGATCAGACCCGGGCAGGCGCTCAAGTGCCGGTACAGGCTGGGCACGACCGGGTCGAGCTCGCTGCGATCGCCCTCGCGCAGATCGTTGAGCAGCCAGCGTATGCGCGCATCGAGGTCTTGGGCTGCGGGCAAGGGCAGCAGCTCGTCGGCCGGCGGCGCCGGGGGCTGCCACGCCGGCTCTGCGGCTGGCCAAGCGTGAGTTGCGCCGGGTTTTGAGATTCGCCGGGCCGCCTGCAGCAGGCTCAGCAGAGCCAACCAGTTGACCGGGTTGGCCCGGTTGTAGTTGTCCAGCGTGGCCAGCGCCCTGCCCAGCATCGGGCCGCCTTGCAACCCAAAGGCCTGCAGATCGCGGGCCTCGAGCGCAGGCAGCAGGTCACCAGCTCCTGCTTGCCAGACCAGCCCCCAGGCCGACTGCTGCAGCAGCCCCTGCTTGTACAGCGGCCCCAGGCATTGCCAGAACGCTTCGAGCACGCCGGGCCGAGTGGCCAGGTTGCGAAAGATCAGCGCGGGCATGGCCACGCCGCAGCTCAGGCACAGCCCCTGGTAGATGGCCTGGATGTGCGCCGGGGTCTGTGTGCCCAACTGCTCGGAAAGTGCGGCCCTGCTTGCGTCGCGTGGCATGGCTCAGGCCCGGCCGCACAGGCGATGGCCGGGCCGCTGCCCGCCCCGCCTCATTCCGGCGTGATGCCGGCGCGTTTGACCGCTGCGCCCCATTTCACGGTTTCGCTGCGGATGAAGGCGGTGAACTGCTCGGGTGTGCTGCCCACCGGGTCAGCGCCGGCTTTGGACAGGGTCTCGCGCACATCTGGCATGGCCAGCACCTTGCCCACTTCTTCTTGCAGCCGCTTGAGCACGGCCGGCGGCGTGCCCGCTGGTGCGACGATGCCGGTCCAGCCACTGACCGCCACCCCCGGGTAACCGGCCTCTGCCATGCTCGGAACATCGGGTGCCGCGGCCGAGCGCTGTGGTTGTCCCACGGCCAGGGCGCGCAGCTTGCCCGCCTTGACCTGGGCCAACAGCGCCGGCATGGTGCCGAAGATGAAGTCCACCTGGCCGCCGAGCAGGTCGTTGATCGCCGGAGCCTCGCCCTTGTAGGGCACGTGCAGCATGTTCACGCCAGCGGCGTCAGCCAGCAGTTCGGCCGCCAATTGCGACTGGTTGCCGATGCCGGCCGAGGCAAAGCGGACGCTGCCGGGCTTGGCCTTGGCGGCGTTGATCAGATCGGCCACGCTCTTGTAGGGCGAGGCCGTGTTGACCACCAGCAAAAACGAGATCGAGGTGGTTTGCGTCACCGGCGCGAAGTCGCGCAAGGTGTCGTAGGGCACCTTCTTGTAGATGTGCTGGTTGATGGTCAGCGCACTTGGCGAGGTCATCAAGAAAGTGTGGCCGTCGCTGGCGCGGGCCACCGCTTCGCCGGCAATCATGCCGTTGGCGCCGGCCCGGTTGTCGATCACCACCGCCCTGCCCAGCGGGTCGGCGAGTTTTTGGCCGATCAGGCGGGCGGCGATGTCGATGCTGCCACCGGCCGATTGTGAAACCACGAATTTCAGGGGCTGGCTGGGCCAGTTGCTTTGGGCCTGTACGCTCAAGGCAGCTAGCAGGGGCACAAGGAGGGCGGCAAGGCGTCGTTTCATGGTCAGTCCTCAAGGGGTTGGATCAGGGGAAAAAATCGACCAGCGCACTGACGTCGGGACAGTGCTCGAGGTTCATCAGCGCCGCGCGCATTTGCTCGGCCCGCTGCGCACCCCACAAGGGCACGGCCAGCGCATCGTATTTGCGATCGAGGTCGGCGCGCGGGTGCGGGCGCTGCGGCTCGCCGCTGGTGATGTGGCAGGCGCCCTCAAGACGGCGGCCGTCGCGCAAGGTCAGGCACAGGTCCACGCGCTGCAACTGCGGGTACTGCGCGGTGTGGCTCTCGTCTTCGCTCACATGCACGCGCGCGGCCAGCGCCATCACGTGGGGGTCGGCCACCGCCTCGTCTGAAAAGGCGGCCAGGCCGTTGCGACGGCCCACCAGCAAGGTGGCCAGCGCAAAGGGAATGGAAAACCGGGTGCCGAACCAGTCAGCCGGTTGCTGCTTGGACAGGTAGGCGGCCAGCCGGTAGGCGCGCACGTCGATGCGCTCGACCTCTTGGGCTGCAACAGCCTGCCCGTGACGCTCGAGCGCATCGTGCAGCGCGTCGATGGCTGAATGCGCATAGCGGGCCGTCGGGTAGAGCTTGAGGTAGCCTTCGGTGAGCAGCCAGCGCTGGCCCAGCTCGCCCAGCGCCGACTCCCAGGAAAAGCCATCGCCAAGCACCAGGCTGAAGGTGGTGTGCACGCCATCGATTGGGCCGGTAAAACCCGATTCGACCATGCGCAGTGCCATCTGCCCCATAAAGCCGCTGTGGCCGGCGTACCAGTTGCGCACGGTCGCGCCGTTGAGCATGGTGTGGCGGTTGGTGGCCATGCAGCACGAGGCCGCCAGACTGGCCAGCTCGCGCAGCTGGGCCGCGGGCAGGCCTTGCAGGCGCGCACAGGCCAGCGCCGAGCCGACCACCCCAAAGGTGCCGTGCGGGTTGACGATGAGTTTGGTTTGGGTGGCCATGCCAATGCGCGCCACCGCCTCATACGACAGAGCAATGGCCGCCAGCAGGTCTCGCCCGCTCAGTCGCAGCTCTTGGGCCAGCGCCAGTGCGGCCGGGATGACCTGAATGCCCGGATGCCCGTTGGCCAGAAAGTTGCCCTCGTCAAAGTCCAGCCAGGCCCCGGCGATGCCGTTGAGCAAGGCCGCATCGAGCCGCGGGCCGGTGCGGCCGGCGCCGATCACCCAGGCACGGCCGCCTTCGGCTGCTTGCTTGAGCTGGCGCTGCGCCAGCGCGCTGACCTGCGGCTCGCGCATGCCCCAGGCGATCACCGGCAGGGTGTCGACCAAAATTTCGCGCGTGCGCTCGAGTACCTCCGGCGGGATGGCATCGGCCGGCGTCTGGCCGACAAACCGCGCCAGCTGTTCGAGCGCGTCGCCGCTTCGGGTGTCCAAGCGCGTGCCGGCCCAGGTTCAGTTGACGGTGATGCCGGCGGTGCGCACCAGCCGGCCCAGCCTGACCACATCGCCGCGGATCAGCTCGCCAAATTCCTGCGGTCCGGCGCCGACCAGGTCAAAGCCCAGGCCGCCGAGCTTGGCCCGCACCGCCGGGTTGGCCATGGCCTTGGCAAACTCGTTGTGCAGGCGCCGGATGACCTCGGGCGGTGTGCCAGCGGGTGCGACGATGCCGTTCCACGCGGCATAGCCGTAGCCGCTGACGCCCGACTCGGCGATCGTCGGCACGTTGGGCATGGCTGGCGAGCGCTTGGGCGTGCTGACGGCCAGCACCTTGACCTTGCCTTCCTTGGCCAGGTTGACCACATTGGAGATGCCGGTGAACATCACGGGAATCGTGCCGGCCATCAGGTCCGTCAAGGCGGCGCCCATGGCCTTGTGGGGCACGTGGGTCAGCTTGATGCCTGCCGCATCGATCAGGAACTCCATCGCCAGGTGTTGGGCCGAACCCGAGCCGGTGGAGGTGAAGTTGAGCGCTCCCGGCTTGGCTTTGGCCTGTGCGATGAACTCCTGCACCGTATTGGCTGGAAAAGACGGGTGGCTGACCAGCACCAGCGGCACCGTCGAGGTCAGTGTGATGGCCGCAAAGTCCTTGACGGGGTCATAGGGCAGCTTGGCGTAGAGCGCCGGGTTGGCCGCCATGATGCCGTCATTGGGCATGAACAAGGTGTAGCCGTCCGGGGCCGAGCGGGCCACCGCCTCGGCGGCGATGATGCCGTTGGCGCCGGTGCGGTTGTCGATCTGTATGGCCTGGCCCATTTGCTCGCCCGCCTGCGCGGCAATCGCCCGCGCGATGGTGTCGACGGCACTGCCTGCGCCAAAGGGCACGACCAGCTTGATCGGCCGATCGGGAAAACCCTGCGACCAAACGGCAGATGAAAAGGTCGCCGTTGCAGCGACAACAGCGGCCAGGCTTAGCCAATTTCTACGGTGAACCATGGGTCAACTCCTTGCCGGTCTGCGGCCCAACACAGGCCGCGTAAACCACGATGGCGAGAATAGCTTAGATCCCTTAGCCTTGCAGCACGACGACCCCGGATTGATCATGGCCGACTCTCTTGATGCCCTTGCCGACTTTGCCTGCCGCACCGAACTGGGCGACATCGAACCGCGTGCGCTGGCGCATCTGCGAGCCATCATCGCCGACACCTTGGCCGTCTGCGCAATCGGCAACCAGGAGGCGCCTATGCGCCAGTTGCTGGCCCTGCAGCGCGAGCAGGTCGCTGGCGGCCAGGCTTGCGTGCTGGGCACGGGGCAGCGGCTCAATGCGCTTGATGCGGCCGCGCTCAATGCCGCCGCCGGATGCTGGCTCGAGCTCGACGAGGGCAATCTCACCAGCAACGGCCATCCGGGCATTCAGGTGATTCCGACAGCGCTGGCGGTGGCGCAGCAGCTGGGTCGCAGCGGCGCCGACTTTTTGCTGGCATCGGCAATCGGCTACGAGATCGTGGCGCGCATTGGCAGTGCTTGCGACATGCGCATGAGCATCCATCCCCATGGCACCTACGGCGTGGTGGGCGCAGCGGTGGCCGCTGCCCGTCTGCTCGGTCTGGGACCGGCAGCGATGCGCGAGGTGATCAGCCTGGCCGGCTCCTCGCCGATCGCGGGCAACCGGCAGGGCATGAAAGAGGGCGCAACGCTGCGCAATTGGTACGCCGCGCACAGCGCCACCATGGGGCAGACTGCGGTGCGACTGGTGCAAAGCGGTTTTACCGCGCCGATCGACGGATTGCAGCCGACCTGCAACGATGTGCTGTTTGACCATTTCCGGCCCGATGTGATGGTGCAGGATCTGGGTCGGCGCTGGCTGCTGGCTGACGGCTATATCAAGCTCTACGGCTGCGGCCGGCCGATTCATGCGGCAATCGATGCGCTGCGCAATGCGCTCGAGCCCCTGGGCGGGCCAAGCACCTGGCCTGCGCCGGAGCAGGTCGAGCGCATCGATTTGCGCGGCTTCAAATTTCTGGTCTTTCTCAATCGCACCGACATTCGCAATGCCTTTGCCACCCGGTTTTCGACCCCTTTTGCCTTGGCGTCCGTGCTGACGCACCGCAGCCACGGTATCGAGTGCTTCACCGATGAGGCCGCTGCCGATGCGCGCGTGCAGTCCCTCATGGCGCGGGTGCAGATGCAGGAAGATGCGGCGATGAGCGAGCGCTTTCCGGCTCAGCAGTGCTGCGAGCTGACCGTGGTGCTGCGAGACGGTCGCCGCTTGAGCGGGCGCTGCGAGTCCATTCGCGGTGAGCCGGCCAATCCGGCCGACCCGCAGGACTACCGCGACAAGTTTATGGCGCTGGCCGAGCGCATCTGGCCAGCCGATCGGCTCGGCGAGCTCTATGAGCAGGCGCGTCATCCCGAGCGCCTGCCGTCGCTGCAAGGCTGGGGCCTGGCCTGAGGCCTGCGCGCTTAGCCGCGAAAACGCCGGCGCGTGAGGGCCAGCGCCAGCCAGAAGCCACCAATTCCGTAGGCCACAAGCACGGCCAGATTCAGGCCGGCTTGCGCTGGCCAGTGGCCAAGAAACAAGGGGCGGATCAGCTCGACCGCCGCGGTCAGCGGCAGCCACTGGGCGAGGCCCTGCATGAAGCCGGGCAGTTGCTCGCGCGGGAAGAAGACGCCGCTGAGGAACATGGTGGGCGTCAGGAACAGCGTGAAGTAGTAGGTGAAAAAGTCATAGCCTCTGGCCAACGCATTGAAGACCAGTGCGATGCTGGCAAACACCATGCCCACCACGGCCAACAGCGGCAGGGCCAGCAGCAGCCATGGGCTGTGGCTGATGCCCAGGGCCAGCATCACCAGCAAGATCACCGCGGTGGTGAACAGCGACTTGAAGGCAGCCCACAGCATTTCGGCCATCACCACATCGTCCAGGGCGATGGGCGCATTCATGATGCCGTCCCAGGTACGCTGCACTTGCATGCGAGAAAACGCCGAGTACAGCGCCTCAAAGCTTGCCGCATTCATGGCGCTCATGCAAATCGAGCCAGAGGCGAGAAAGACGATGTAGGGCAAGGTCGAGCCTTGCAGCTGAACCTGGCCGACCAGTGCCCCCAGGCCGTAGCCGAAGGCCACCAAAGTGATCAGCGGCTCGGCAATATTGCCCACCAGGCTGGGCAGCATGAGCTTGCGCCACACCAGCAGGTTGCGCCGAAACACCGGCACCCAGCGCAGACTCAGCTGCGGCCTGCGCCAGATCGATGCCTGCGTCGTCGGCGCCATCAGCCGTCCTCCCGAATCTGCCGGCCGGTCAGCTTCAGAAAAAGGTCTTCCAGGTTGGCCGGCCGGTGCAAGGTGCGCAGCTGCTTGTGCGCACTGAGGCCTTGCAGCAGCGGCTGGGCGTTGTGGGTGTAGAAAAAGACGGTCTCCCCGCTCACTTCGGTGCGTTCGGCCAGCGCGCGCAGCTCACTGCCGGCCAGCGCAACCGCGCCAGGGCCGTAGACCTCGACGACGTCGGGCTCGAGTTGCCCGGCGACGAGTTCGCGCGGCGAGCCTTCGCACATCTTGCGGCCGTGGTCGAGCACGATCAGGCGGTCGCACAGGCGCTCGGCCTCGTCCATGAAATGGGTAGTCAGCAAGATCGCCTTGCCCTGCTGCAGCAGCTGCTGCAGGCGCTCCCACATCAGATGGCGCGCCTGCGGATCGAGTCCGGTGGTGGGCTCGTCGAGCAGCAGCAGATCCGGGTCGTTGACCAGCGCGCGCGCCAGCGACAGACGTCGCTTCATGCCGCCCGAGAGCTCGCTGAGCTTGGCCTGGGCCTTGCTGCTGAGCGCGGCAAATTCAAGCAGCTGCGGGATGCGCTGCCGGATGGTCGCATCGGCCAGGCCGAAGTAGCGGCCAAACACCAGCAGGTTTTCGGCGCAGGAGAAGTCCGGATCGAGGCTGTCAAACTGGCTGACGATGCCCAGGCGCGCCTTGATCGCCAGGCTGTCAGCGGGCATCTTCAGCACCCCCGATGCGCCGTGAAAAAGGACTTCGCCCTCATCGGCACCCGTCAGCCCCAGGCACATGCGCACGGTGGTGGTTTTGCCCGCCCCATTGGGGCCGATCAGCCCCAGGCATTGGCCGGGCGCGATGTCAAAGGACAGCCGGTCGACCACCGTTGCGCTGCCGTAGCGCTTGCTCAAGTCACGCACGCTAAAGATGGGTGATCTCATGCGACCTCTCATGCGACCTATTGTGCCCGCTGGCTCGTAGGCGCTGCCGGGCGAGCCGGTCCTTGAGCCGATAATCCGCACCCCTGACCGATCTGTATGGACGATGCCCATGACCACCCTTGGAACCCCCCTGTCGCCGTGTGCCACCAAAGTCATGTTGCTGGGCTCGGGCGAGCTGGGCAAGGAAGTGCTGATCGCGCTACAGCGCCTGGGGGTGGAGACCATCGCGGTCGACCGTTATTACAACGCGCCGGGCCAGCAGGTGGCCCACCATGCGCGCACCATCACGATGAGCGATCCCGATCAGCTCAAGGCGCTGATCGAGCAAGAGCGCCCGCATTGGGTGGTGCCCGAAATCGAGGCCATTGCCACGCCCATGCTCGAGCAGCTCGAAGCCGCCGGCGTGGTGCGTGTGATCCCCACGGCCCGCGCGGCTCGCCTGACCATGGACCGTGAAGGCATCCGCAGGCTGGCCGCTGAAACCCTGGGGCTGCCAACCAGCCCTTATGTGTTTTGCGATTCGCTCGACGAGCTGCGCTCTGCCATTGACGGCGGCATCGGCTACCCCTGCATCGTCAAGCCGGTGATGAGTTCTTCGGGCAAGGGGCAAAGCAAGATCGCCGGCCCGCAGGATGTCAAGACGGCCTGGGACTACGCCATGGCCGGCGGCCGGGTCAGTCACGGGCGGGTCATCGTCGAGGGCTTCATCGACTTCGACTATGAAATCACCCAGCTGACCGTCCGCGCATTGGGCGCCGACGGTCGGATTGAGACGCATTTTTGCGAGCCCATCGGCCATGTGCAGGTCAGCGGCGACTACGTGGAGAGCTGGCAGCCGCACCCCATGCATCCACAGGCGCTGGCCGAGAGTCGGCGCATCGCCCAGGCGGTGACCGACAACCTCGGGGGTCAGGGTCTGTTTGGGGTGGAGTTGTTCGTCAAGGGCCAGCAGGTCTGGTTCAGCGAGGTCAGTCCCCGTCCGCATGACACCGGCATGGTGACGATGTGCACCCAGTGGCAAAACGAGTTTGAGCTGCACGCGCGGGCCATCCTGGGCCTGCCGGTCGACACCACGCTCAAGAGCCCGGGGGCCAGCGCGGTGATTTATGGCGGCATCGATGCCCGGGGCATCGCCTTTGATGGCGTCGAGCAGGCCTTGCAGATTCCGGGCACCGATGTGCGCCTGTTTGGCAAGCCCGAGAGTTTTGTCAAGCGGCGCATGGGCGTGGCCCTGGCCCACAACCCCGATGTCGAGCTCGCGCGCGAGCGCGCCAAACAGGCCGCAGCCCGGGTGCGCCCCCGGACCGCCTGAGGGGCTTAGCGTGGCGCGCCGGGGTGCAGGCGTCGCCAGCCGATTTCGAGCAGACCGTCGAAGATCAGGTTGTCGACCAGCTCAAAGGGCCGCTGCATGCTCGGCACCATCTTCCAGCCCGCCCCGCCGGTCATGATGCAAGCAGGCGCCTGACCGCAGTGCTCGATCACGTTTTGCACCATGCGCTCGATCGCGCCGGCAATCGCGAAGGTGCCGCCGCTGGTCAGGGCGTCGCTGGTGTTGGTGGGGAAATGGCGCACCTCTCCGGTGGGCACGTGCAAGCCGGCCGTGCCTGACTCCAGGGCGCGCAGCATGATGCCGTGACCCGGCAGGATCAGTCCGCCCAGGAAGCGCCCCTGCGCGTCAATGGCCTCGACCGTCACGGCGGTTCCCACCATGGCCAACACGCACGGCTGTCGCAGCCCGCGGGCGACCAGCCGGTGGTAGGCGCCGATCATGGCCACCCAGCGGTCGGCGCCCAATCGGGCCGGATGGTCGTAGCCATTGCTCAGGCCGGCCTCCTGCGCGCTGGGCACCACCCAGCTGGCCGGCGTGTCCCACTGCTCCATTTGGTCCATCACGCGGCGCTTGACCGGATCGCCGGCCACGATGCAGCCCAGGATGTGCGTGGGCTGCGACAGCCCCTGCCATTCTTCTTCGGCCAGTTTTTCGATGTTTTCCAAGAACACCGCGCCCTGGGCCAGCAGCCGTGCGCCGGGCTGCGGCGCCTCGTAGACGGCCCACTTGAGTCGGGTGTTGCCCACATCAAGGGCCAGAAAGGTCATGGCAAGAGGGTTTGGATTGGGGGCACAGGCAGGGTGCTGCGGGTCGGCAAGAGGCTGGGCTGGTGGCGCGGCTTCGGGGGCTTGAGTTTAGTTTTGCCGCCAGGGCAGCCCGCGCATGCGCCAGCCACCGATGCGGCCGCGATGGCCCTGCGGGTCCGGATCGCCCTCGAAACCTTCCAGGATGTTGTAGGCCTGCACGCCCAGTTCGGTGGCGCGCCTGGCCGCCGCGATCGAGCGCACGCCGCTGCGGCACAGCAGCACCAGGGCAGGCTTGTTGGCCGCTGCCGCCACGATGCCGGCGTCAAACTCCGGGTTGATCGCCATGCCCGGCCATTGCTTCCAGGCCAGGGCCACGGCACCGGGAACGAAGCCCACCCACTCTCGCTCGGCGTCGCTGCGCACATCGACCAAAACGGCCTGCCCAGCTTGCACCCAGGCCCAAGCCTGCTGCGGACTGATGTCGCCGGCGTATCCGGTCGCCGGGATGGGGGAAATATCCTGAGTCATGAGGCAGATTTTGCACGAGCCCACATAATCGGCCCCCAGCATCTTGGGAATCGCAAGAAGGCTGCGCTCCGCCTGGCGCGTGCCTTTTCTGTTCCAAAGGGGCTTTGTACGTAGAAACCCTAGGCTTTTGCCATGGGTTTCGTCGGGACAATTTGCCGTTTGTATTCAGTAAACCTCCAAGGAGACCTTTTATGACCCAGACCACTACCGGCCGCCGCGGCCTCCTCAAGGGCGCGGCCGTTGCTGCCGGCGCCATGTCGGCGCCGATGATCGCCATGGCCCAGACCACCACCTTGCGCTTTCAGAGCACCTGGCCGGCCAAGGACATCTTCCACGAGTACGCCAACGACTTCGCCAAGAAGGTCAATGACATGGCCAGTGGCCGCCTCAAGATCGAGGTGCTGCCCTCCGGCGCCGTGGTGCCAGCGTTTCAGCTGCTCGATGCCGTCAACAAGGGCACGCTCGACGGCGGCCACGGTGTGGTGGCCTACCACTACGGCAAGAACAACGCCCTGGCCCTGTGGGGTTCGGGACCGGCTTTCGGCATGGACCCCAACATGGTCTTGTCGTGGCACTACTACGGCGGCGGCAAGGCGCTGCTCGATGAAATCTACAAGAGCCTGAACATCGATGTGGTCTCGTACCTCTACGGCCCCATGCCCACCCAGCCGCTGGGATGGTTCAAGAAGCCGATCGCCAATGTGGCCCAGATCAAGGGCCTGAAGTTCCGTACCGTTGGCCTTGCCGTCGACGTGTTCAAGGAGCTGGGCGCTGCGGTCAACCCGCTGCCCGGTGGCGAGATTGTTCCCGCCCTGGACCGTGGCCTGCTCGATGCCGCCGAGTTCAACAACGCCTCGTCTGACCGGGTGCTCGGTTTTGCTGACGTGGTCAAGAACTGCATGCTGCAAAGCTTCCACCAGTCTGGCGAGCAGTTTGAGATCTTGTTCAACAAGGGCAAGTTTGACGCGCTGCCGGCTGAGCTCAAGGCCATCATCGACTACGCGGTGCAGGCCTCCAGCGCCGACATGAGCTGGAAAGCCATCGACCGTAACTCCAAGGACTACATCGAGCTCAAGACCAAGGACAAGGTCAACTTCTTCAAGACGCCCGACAGCATCCTGCGCGCCCAGCTCGACGCATGGGACAAGGTCACCAAGGTCAAGTCTGCTGAAAATGCCATGTTCAAGAAGATCATGGACTCCCAGCGTGTCTTTGCTCAGCGCGCTGGCAGCTGGCAGAACGACTACATGGTCGACTTCAAGATGGCCTGGAACCGCTACTTCAGGCCTGCCGCACCGGCCAAGAAGGCCTGATTCTGACTCGTTGACACGGGCCGCCGGCGTTTGCCGGCGGCTTTTTCCTTTTTCTAATGGGCCAAAAGTGGGCGTGGATCCCCGGTCAAGAAGATGAAAAACCTGTTGCTTGCGGTGGATCGCGCCTCCACCTGGATCGGCCAGGCCTTTGCCTGGATGATCCTGCTCTTGACCTGCCTGATTTCCTGGGAGGTCTACTCACGCTATGTGCTCAACAACCCGCACGATTGGGCCCTGGATGCCCAGATCATGCTCTACGGCACGCTATTCATGATGGCCGGCGCCTACACCCTGGCCAAGAACGGCCATGTGCGCGGCGACGTACTCTACGGGTTTTTCGAGCCGCGCACGCAGGCTCGGATTGATCTGATTTTGTATGTTCTGTTTTTCCTGCCCGGCATCTTTGCCTTGACATGGGCAGGCTGGGGTTTCGCTCAGGACTCTGTGGCCATTCGGGAGAGCACCTTCTCGGCCACGCCACTGCCGCTGTATCCCTTCAAGTTCATTATTCCCCTGGCCGGCTTCATGCTGCTTTTGCAAGGGGTGGTGGAGATCGTTCGCTGCATTCAGTGCATTCGCGACGGCCAATGGCCTTCGCGTGAGCAGGACGTGGAAGAAGTCGACGTCGACAAGCTCAAGCAGATGGTCAAGGCCGAAGACGTCAATGTCGCTGCGCCGCAGGGAGGTGCACGATGATCAAGATCCGCAAGGAGCTGTGGTTCGGCTTCATCCTCATGGCGCTCATCATCGCCGGCACCGGCGTGATGCTGCTGTCGGCCCAGACGCTCACCACCGGCCATTTGGGCCTGATGATGCTGGCGCTGGTGGTGGTGGCCATCATGCTGGGTTTTCCCACGGCCTTCACCCTCATGGGCATGGGCATGATCTTCACGTGGCTGGCCTACGAGCGCGATGCCACCAAGACCCTGACCTTGATGGTGCAGTCGGCCTTCAAGGTGATGGGCAACGATGTGCTCATCTCCATTCCGCTGTTCGTGTTCATGGGCTATCTGGTCGAGCGGGCCAACCTGATTGACAAGCTCTTCAGGAGCTTGCATCTGGCCCTGGCCCGCGTGCCCGGCTCGCTTGCGGTGGCCACGCTCTTTACCTGCGCGGTCTTTGCCACGGCCACCGGCATTGTGGGTGCCGTCGTCACCTTGATGGGTTTGCTGGCCTTGCCGCAGATGCTCAAGGGCGGCTATGACATCCGGGTGTCGGCCGGTGCGATTACCGCCGGCGGCTGCCTGGGCATTCTGATTCCGCCTTCGGTCATGCTCATCGTCTACGGCGCCACCGCAGGCGTGTCGGTGGTGCAGTTGTACGCAGGTGCCTTTTTTCCAGGGCTGATGCTGGCCGGCTTGTACATCCTGTACGTCATTTTGCTGGCCAAGATCAAACCCAACCTGATGCCGCCGCTTTCGGCCGAGCAGCGTTTTGTGCCGCTGCCGCCGGTGCTCGATCAGGTCGCCAAGAGCGTCTCGCGTCTGGCCTTGCCTGGTTTGCTGCGCGGCGGCTCCGCCGTGGCCGGTCAGGGTGCGTATTTGCGCAAGCAACTGATGGTGGTGCTGCTGCCACTGCTGCTTTTCGTGCTGGCTGCCGGCTGGTCCTTGCATCTGCACACCCGGCCCGCCGAGGTGGTGGCAGTGCCCACCCAGGGCGAGGTCGCAGAGCCTGCAGGTTCGGAGTCGGCCGAGAAATCGGCGGCCGAGCCAGCCGGAGGGCTCAAGGAGCCGGCTGCCGCCGCAGGCGGGTTGCAGGAGCCTGCCGGCTCGGGCGTCAAGGAGCCTCCGGGTGCCGACTCGGGTGTGAAGGAGCCTCCTGGCGCCGACTCGGGCGTCAGAGAGCCCCCTGGAGCAGACTCGGGTGTGAGGGAGCCTCCTGGTGCTGATTCAGGCGTCAAGGAGCCGCCCGGTGCGGACTCGGGCGTCAAGGAGCCGCCCGGTGCGGCCGCCAAGGAGTCTTCTACCGCTGCCGCAGGGGGCGTGCAGGAGCCTGCTGCGGCTGCTTCATCGGCCGCGCAGCCTGCAGCGGCCTTGGAGCGGTCTGCGCCGACCCGGGGCTTTTGGATCGGTCTGGGCGTCGGGGCCCTGGCTCTGATCGGCTTTTACGCCTTGCTGACCTTCCAGCGTCTTGAAATTTTCAAGATGCTGCTGCAAAGCTTCTTCCCGCTGGTGGTGCTCATCCTCTCGGTGCTGGGCTCCATCGTCATGGGCTTGGCCACGCCGACCGAGGCAGCGGCCGTCGGCGCTTTTGGTGGCTACCTCTTGGCGGCGATTTACGCGGTGGTCAACAAGCGCAAGGAGGGCCGTGGCCGCGTCTTCTTGACCTGGCTGGCCCTGTGGGCGCCGGTCTTGGTGAGTGTGGTCTGGTTCGTTGCCAATGCCGAAGGCTTCACGACCGTGGCCGTGCCGCCTGCGCTCGGGACGGTCGGCGCCCTCGGTGTGTTGGCCTGGGCTTTGCTGGCTTACAAGCAGTCGGGGCTGCAATCGGAGGTCAAGGAGTCGGTGCTGCTGACGGCCAAGACCAGCGCCATGGTCTGCTGGTTGTTTGTGGGCTCAGCGATTTTCTCGGCGGCATTTGCCCTGCTCGGCGGCCAGGATTTGGTCGAAAAGTGGGTCATGTCCATGAACCTGACCAAGACGGAGTTCCTCATCTTGAGTCAGGTGATCATCTTCATTCTGGGCTGGCCGCTGGAGTGGACCGAGATCATCGTTATCTTCATGCCCATCTTCATTCCGCTGCTGGACAACTTTGGGGTCGACCCGCTGTTCTTCGGCCTGCTGGTGGCCCTGAACCTGCAGACCGCCTTCCTGAGCCCGCCAGTGGCCATGGCCGCGTTCTACCTCAAGGGGGTAAGCCCGCCGCATGTCACGCTCAACCAGATCTTTGCGGGGATGCTCCCGTTTATGGGCATTCAGGTGATCGCGATCGTGCTGCTCTACAACTTCCCGGCCATCGGGATGTGGCTGCCGCAGGTACTCTACGGCCGCTGACGGCTCCTGTGCCGCGTCTGCTGACAAAACGCCCTAACAGGGCGTTTTGTCTTTCAGGCGACCCGTATAGGCCCAGAGTTAGGCTGATTCGGTTATATTGACGTTACGTAAACGTCAATCACGGGCCTCGGCCTTTGATTCGCAGGTGCTGACCTGGCGTCTGCACTGTGGCGCGGCCCGCCGGCTTGGGCCGCGCCCACCTTTTCGCCGCGGAGATTTTTCATGACCGACCTGTCTGCCGAGTTCAAGGCTCTGGCCAATTACCGCCCCACCCACAAGGTGCGCTTTGTCACCGCCGCGAGCTTGTTTGACGGCCATGATGCTGCCATCAACATCATGCGGCGGATCTTGCAAGGCATGGGGGCCGAGGTCATTCATCTGGGCCACAACCGATCGGTCGACGAGGTGGTGACGGCCGCTTTGCAGGAAGATGCCCAGGGCATTGCCATCAGCTCCTACCAGGGCGGGCATGTGGAGTACTTCAAGTACATGGTCGACCTGCTCAAGGCGCGCGGCGGCGAGCACATTCAGGTCTTTGGCGGTGGCGGCGGCGTGATTGTGCCGGCCGAGATCCGCGAGTTGCAGGCCTACGGCGTGACCCGCATCTACAGCCCCGAGGACGGCCAGCGCATGGGACTGCAGGGCATGATCGGCGAGATGCTGATGCGCTGCGACCGCGATCTCAGTGCGCTGGCGCCCAAGACGGTGGCGGCGATTGAGGGGCATGGCGAGATGAACTGGCGCGCCTTGGCGCAGCTCATCACGGCGCTGGAAAACGGATCGGTCGATGCCGCTTTGGTGCAGGCGCTGCGTCAGGCCGCGCAAGACAAACGCGTGCCCGTCTTGGGCATCACCGGCACCGGCGGTGCGGGCAAGTCCAGCCTGACCGACGAGCTGATTCGTCGGCTGCGGCTCGATCAGGACGACGCGCTGCGCGTGGCGGTGATCTCCATCGATCCCTCGCGGCGCAAGAGTG
>CANHDQ010000001.1 GCA_947459405.1 Comamonadaceae bacterium | reverse complement strand
TGGGCTGCCAGCGGCGTTTGGCGCGCGGCCTGCGCAGGGGGCGCGGCGATTCTCACACACCCGGCCCGCCCGGCAAGGCCCCGCGCGTGGACACGCCCGCTTGTGCCTGCGATCATGCGCTCCTATAACGATCTTGGCATGATCCTTGAAATGATTGCCCCCACTGTGCCCCAAGCCGTCTTGCAGTTCTGGTTTCATGAAGTCACCCCCGCCCAATGGTGGAAGGTCGACCCCGCTTTTGACCGCCTGATGGCCGAGCGTTTTGGCCCGCTGCATCGGCAAGCCTGTCAGGGCGAGCTGTTTGAGTGGCGCGCCGATCCGCGCGGACGCCTGGCCGAGGTGATCGTGCTCGACCAGTTCTCGCGCAACATCTACCGCGGCCAGCGCAGCGCCTTTGAGGCCGACCCGCTGGCCCTGGCACTGGCCCAGACTGCCGTCGCAGCCGGCGATGACTTGGCCCTTGGCCAAGCCGAGCGCGCGTTTTTGTACATGCCCTATATGCACAGCGAATCGAGGCGCATCCACGAAGTGGCCGATGTGCTGTTCAAGGAGCGCGCGTCAAAAGACAGCCACCAGTTTGAGCTCAGGCACAAAGCCATCATCGACCGCTTTGGCCGCTACCCGCACCGCAACGAGATCCTGGGCCGAACATCCTCCCCCGAGGAACGGGCTTTTCTGGCTACGCCGGGGTCGAGTTTTTAGGGCTTGGTTGTGGGGGTGGCGAGATAGACGCCAACCCGCTTTAGCCCCCAGCCCGCTTGTGCAAGATCTCGAACGCCGGCAGCGTCTTGCCTTCGAGCACTTCCAGAAAGGCGCCACCACCGGTGGAGATGTAGCCCACATCCTTCTCGATGCCGTACTTGGCAATGGCCGCCAGGGTGTCGCCGCCGCCGGCGATTGAAAAGGCAGGGCTCTGGGCAATGGCGCGGGCGATGCCTTCGGTGCCCTTCGCAAAGGCGTCGAATTCAAACACGCCGACCGGGCCGTTCCAGACGATGGTGCCGGCGGCCCTTAGCTGCGCGGCCAGGCGTGCGGTGGTCTCGGGGCCGATGTCGAGGATCAGGTCGTCGGCCTCCACCTCGCTGGCCTTCTTGATGGCGGCCGGTGCATCGGCGGCGAAGGTCTTGGCCACCACCACATCGGTGGGAATGGGCACCTCGGCGCCGCGCGCCTTCATGGCCGCGATCACCGCTCGGGCCTGCTCCAGCAGATCGGGCTCGGCCAGGCTTTTGCCAATCGGCAGGCCTGCGGCCAGCATGAAGGTGTTGGCGATGCCGCCGCCCACAATCAGCTGGTCGACCTTGGCCGCCAGACTTTGCAAGATGGTGAGCTTGGTCGAGACTTTGGAGCCGGCCACGATGGCCACCAGCGGCCGCTTGGGCGCTGACAGGGCTTGGGAGATGGCGTCCATTTCAGCGGCCAGCAGCGGGCCGGCGCAGGCCACCGGCGCGAACTGCGCGATGCCGTAGGTGGTGCCTTCGGCGCGGTGGGCGGTGCCAAAGGCATCGTGCACAAAGATGTCGCACAGCGCGCCGAGCTGCTGGGCCAGTTCGGGCGCATTTTTCTTTTCGCCCTTGTTGACGCGGCAGTTTTCCAGCATCACCAGCTCGCCAGGGGCGACCTGCACGCCGCCGACCCAGTTGGCCAGCAGGGGCACCTTGCGCCCCAGCAGCTCGCCCAGCCGCTGGGCGACGGGCGCCAGCGAGTCCTGGGCGGTGAACTGGCCTTCGGTGGGCCGGCCAAGGTGGCTGGTCACCATCACGGCGGCGCCGGCGTCCAGGGCCATCTGGATGCAGGGCACCGAGGCGCGGATGCGGGTGTCTTCCGTGATGCGGCCGGCGTCGTCCTGCGGCACGTTGAGGTCGGCGCGGATGAAGACGCGGCGGCCGCGCACCTGGCCTTGGGCGCACAGATCAGAAAAGCGGATGAAGTTCATGGGGTTTGGGTGAGCTCGGTGGGCTCGGTTGCACGGGGGCGGCGCAGTGGCATCGCCGGGGCTTTCAATTTTAGGCGGCACTACCAGCCAGCGAGCAGGCGCAAGGACAGATACGCCCCCATGCCGCAGGCCAGGGTGCCCAGCAGGCTGCGGCGCCAGTAAAACCAGGCGCAGCCTGCGGCCACGCCAAACAGGCGCGCGTCTTGCCAGGTGTGGATCAGCTGGCCCTGCGTCATCACCACCTCGGGCGCGATGACGGCCGCCAGCGCCGCAATCGGCGCATAGTTCAGGCTGCGCGCAGCCCAGCCGGGCAGCGACCAGCGTTTGCTCGACAAAAAGAAGAAGCAGCGCGTGATGACCGTGTTGAGCGTGAGCAGGGCAATGGTCAGGACGGTCCAGCCGTCGGTTTCGCCGGTCATGGCTCGGACCTTTCGCGCAGCGCCGGATGCAGTTGCTCGAGCACCATGCACACGCACACCGCGGCCGCGATCGCCACCACGATGTTGAGCTTGAGCGGCAAGGCAAAGGCGGCCACTGCGGCGCTGCCTGCAACGACCAATGCGAGCACGCGCATGGTGTTGTGCGTCAGGGCCCACACGATGCCCGTCAGCGCCAGCGTGCCGGCAAAGCCCAGGCCCCAGGAGGTGGGGATGGAGCTGGCAAAGGCCGCGCCGAGCAAGCTGGCGGCGCTCCAGCAGATCCAGGCCAGCAGGCCGCTGCCGGCCAAGTAGCTGCGCTGCTGCGCGCGCCCGGCCACATCGGGCGCCGCTTGTGGCCAGTGGCGCAGCATCAGCATGTAGGACAGATCGGCCGTGGCGTAGCCGCGCAGCAGGCGCTGCGGCAGCGGCAGGTCCATCATGAAGTCGCGCAGGTGGGCGCTGAAGACGACGAATCGCAAATTGACGCAAAAGGCCGTGGCCAGCACCACCCAAAGCGGCGCGCCCGCTGCGATCAGGGGCAGGGCGGCCAGTTGTGAGCTGCCGGCAAAGACGAACAGGGCCATCAGCACCAGCTCGAGCGTGCTCAGATTGGATTGCACCATGGCCACGCCGGTCATCAGGCCCCACGCCCCCATGCCCGGGCAGATGCTGGCCATGTCGCGCATGCCCAGCAGCAGGTGCTCGTCGCGCCACCAGCGGGTCACGCGCTGGCCTTGGGTTCGAAGCGCTGGCCCGCGGCGATGGCAAAGCCGCGCGCAAACTCGCCGGCCTGAAGCGGCTTGCCGCCCGGCTTTTGCAGGCTCAGCAGGCGCAGCACCCCCTCACCGGTGGCCACATCCACGCCGTCGGCGCTGGCACTGAGCACCGTGCCAGGGGGCAACTGCACGTGTGGCGCCATGTTCGGCGGCACATCCGGCTGAACGCTGGCGCGCCACAGTTTGAGGGCCACGCCGCCTATCGTGGCGCTGGCGCCGGGCGCCGGTGTGAAGGCGCGGATGCGCCGCTCAAGCACGGCCGCCGGCTCGCGCCAGTCGAGCGCGGCTTCGGCCTTGTCGATCTTGGCGGCATAGGTCTGGCCTTGGGCCGGCTGGGGTTTTCTGGGCAGCGCCTGAACCTGCTGCAAGGCCTGCACGATGAGCTCGGCGCCCAGCGCTGCGAGCTTGTCGTGCAAGCTCGCCGTGGTGTCCTGCGGCGCGATGTCCAGTGCCTGCATCAAGAGCATGTCGCCCGTGTCCAGGCCGGCGTCCATCTGCATGATGGTCACGCCGGTTTGGGCATCGCCGGCCTCGATCGCGCGGTGGATGGGTGCGGCGCCGCGCCAGCGCGGCAGCAGCGAGGCGTGGATGTTCAGGCAGCCCAGGCGAGGCAGGTCCAGCACCCACTGCGGCAGGATCAGCCCATAGGCGGCCACCACCATTGCATCGGGCCGTGCGGCCAGCAGCGCCTGGCGCGCGGCCGCTGCGTCGTCGGTGTATTTGCCGTCCAGGCGCAGGCTGCGGGGCTGCGCCACCGGCATCGCGTGGCTCAGCGCGTATTGCTTGACCGGCGAGGCCTGCAGCTTCATGCCGCGGCCGGCGGGCCGGTCGGGCTGGGTCAGCACCAGCGCGATTTCAAAGCCGGCCTGATGCAGGCGTTCGAGAGCCCGCTGGGCAAATTCGGGGGTGCCGGCAAAAGCAAGGCGCATGAAGGGGCAGACCAAAAAGGCCCGATTTTAGGAGGGCGTTGCTGCCCCATTGAGCAGGGCTTTCGGGCCCGATCAGCCCTGTTGCGCGTAGCGCTCGTCTTCGCGTTGCAGCTTGGCCATCTTGGTTTTGATGCGCCCGCGCTTGAACATCGACAGGTATTCCACGAACACCTTGCCTTGCAGGTGGTCCATCTCGTGCTGGATGCACACCGCCAAAATGCCCTCGGCCTCGATCGTTTGCTCGCGGCCCTCGCGGTCGAGCGCCCTGACCTTGACGGCCAGCGATCGTTCGACCCCGTCGTAAATGCCGGGCACCGACAGGCAGCCTTCTTCGCCCAGGCGCTTGTCAGGGCTGGCCCAGACGATCTCTGGATTGACCAGCACCAGCGGCTCGTTGCGCTCTTCGCTGACGTCAATCACGATCAGCCGCTGGTGCACGTCCACCTGCGTGGCAGCCAGGCCGATGCCCTGCGCCTCGTACATGGTCTCGAGCATGCGGTCGATGAGTTCGCGCAGGCGGTCGTCCACAGCCGCCACAGGCTGGGCCACCTTGTGCAGGCGCGGGTCGGGATAGCGGAGGATGGTCAGAGCGGGCATGGCAGCGCGTGGGAAACACGGGAATGGGTGGATTGTCCCAGCAAAGTGACGCGCGTGAAACGGGTGGGCCTATGGACGGGCCAGGATCGCCCGTGAGCCAAGCAAAAGTTAAAGATGGTCGATATGCCTTGCGAGGCTTACCGAAGGAGCCAGCCGCGCCATAAACTGCCCGCCTTTGCGCCGGGCTCAAATGCGCCCTGGCACACCAGCGTGCAGGAGGTCGGGATGCCGGTCGACGAACTTGAGGCTTGGCTCAGGCTGTTGCTCACGCCCGGCGTGGGGCGGGTGCAGGCTCGGCACTTGCTGGCCGCTGCCGGCTCGCCGCAGGCGGTGTTCGAGCTCAGCCATGCCGCCTTGCAAGGGCTCGGCCTGGAGCGCAGTGCCGCCGCGCTGGCCGCCAGACCGGCCGGGCTCGATGGCCAGTTGCGTGCCACGCTGGACTGGCTCGAGGCTGCGGACGATCGTTTTGTGTTCACCTTGGGCGATGCCGGGTACGCGCCGCAGCTCTTGGATATTGACGATCCACCTTTGCTGCTCTACGCCATGGGCGCGCTGGCGCGGCGGTGGGCTGCCGGTGAGCACGGGGGCCAGCCCATGTTGGCGGTGGTCGGCAGCCGCAACCCCACACCGCAGGGTCAGCGTCATGCGCAGCAGTTTGCCCACGCGCTGGCCCAGGCGGGCGTGTGCATCGTCTCGGGCCTGGCCTTGGGCATCGATGGCGCGGCGCACCAGGGCGCGATGCAGGCCGGCGGCAGCACGGTGGCGGTGGTGGGCACGGGTCTGGATCGGGTTTATCCGCGACAACACCTGGCGCTGGCCCGCCAGATGCTCGAGCACGGTGCCATCGTGAGCGAATTTGCCATTGGCACTGCGCCCTTGAACCACCACTTTCCGCAGCGCAACCGCATCTTGGCCGGACTCGCGCAGGCCACCCTGGTGGTCGAGGCCAACTTGCAGTCGGGCTCCTTGATCACGGCGCGGCTGGCAGCCGAGCAGGGCAAGGAGGTGATGGCCATTCCGGGCTCGATCGATTCGCCGCAGTCGCGCGGCTGCCACCAGCTGATCGTGCAGGGCGCACGGCTGGTGGGCAGCGTGGCCGATGTGCTGCAGGCCCTTGCCGAGCTGGGCGCGCTGCGCCCGGTCGCGGCCGCAGCCGCACCCGGCCGATCGGCCGAGGGCCAGCAGCTGCAGACCGTCTTGTCGCCCGGGTGCAGCGACGACGGGCCTTTGCTGCAAGCACTGGGCTTTGAGCCGGTGGGCCTGGACGCCTTGCAGGCCCGCTGTGGCTGGCCCACCGAGCGGCTGCAGGCCCGGCTGCTGGAGCTCGAGCTCGAGGGCGCCATTGGGCGCCTGCCCGGCGGCCTGTTTCAGCGCCTGGCTTAGTGGGTGTTCAAGCGGCTCGATGGTCAGGACAGCCTGCCCCCACTTGCGCCCGCCCCATCCTTGTGCGTTATATTGGGGCCATGTTCGAGGTGCTGGTCTACGTCTACGAAAACTATTGGCAAGGCGACGCCTGCCCCGAGGCGCCGGCCCTGGGTCGCAAGCTCAGTGCGGCGGGCTTTGAGCCCGAGGAGATCGAGGCCGCGCTGATCTGGCTCGACGGCCTGCAGCTGGCCGCTCAGACCAGCCGGGTGTGCCCGGCCGACGCGCGCGGCGCGCTCGACTGCGCCCTGCCGCAGTCAGCCGACAGCTTGCGCGTGTATTCCTCGGCCGAGCGCCAGCAGCTGGGCGTCGATGCGTTGGGTTTCATCAGCTTTCTGGAAGGCGCCGATGTGTTGCCGCCGCACATGCGCGAGATCGTGGTCGACCGCGCCATGGCCGTGGCGGGCGAACCCCTGAGCCTGGATGACCTCAAGATCATCGTGCTGATGGTCTACTGGAGCTTAGGCCAAGAGCCCGATGCGCTGGTGCTCGACGAGCTGTGCGACGACAGCGAGGGCCGGCTCGCGCACTGAGCGGCGCGGGCGTCCGGGCTTTTAAACCACCGCGCCGGCGTTGGGATCCTTGGGGTCCTGATCGCCTTTTTTGGTCTCGGCCTTGATCAGGTCTTCACGGCTCAGGCCCAGCCACATGGCCATGGCCGCGGCGACGAAGACCGACGAGTAAATGCCAAAGCAGATGCCGATGGTCAGGGCCAGCGCAAAGTAAAACAGCGTGGGCCCGCCAAACAGCAGCATGGACAGCACCATGATCTGCGTCGAGCCGTGCGTGATGATGGTGCGGCTGATGGTCGAGGTGATGGCGTTGTCGATGATTTGCACCGTGTCCATCTTGCGCAGGCGGCGATAGTTTTCGCGGATTCGGTCAAAAATCACCACCGACTCGTTGACCGAATAGCCCAGCACGGCCAGCACCGCCGCGAGCACGGCCAGCGAGAACTCCCACTGGAAGAAGGCAAAAAACCCCAGGATGATGATGACGTCGTGCAAGTTGGCCACGATGGCGGCCACTGCGAACTTCCATTCGAAGCGAAAGGCCAGGTAGATCATGATGCCGACCACGACCATGGCCAGCGCCTTGAGTCCGTCGGTGGCCAGCTCTTCGCCGATTTGCGGCCCGACGAATTCGGTGCGCTTGAGCGTCACGCTGGGGTCGCTGGCCTTGAGCGCCTGCAGCACCCGATCGCTTTGTTGGGCGGTGGTCACGCCTTTTTGCACCGGCAGGCGGATCATCACGTCGCGGGCCGTGCCGAAATTTTGCACCTGCACTTCGGCATAGCCCAGGCTTGCGACGGTGCCGCGCACCTTTTCCAAATTGGCCGGCTGGCTGTAGCTGACCTCCATCAGTGTGCCGCCGGTGAATTCCACCGACAGGTGCAGGCCCCGGGTGAAGAGGAAAAAGACCGCCAGCGCGAAGGTGATGAAAGAGATCGCGTTGAAGATCTTGGCATGCCGCATGAACGGGATGTCGCGGCCTATTTTGAACAGTTCCATGATGGCTCTTTCGGTCGTGACGCGCGTTTTTAGGGCTTGGTGCTGGCGTCCGGACGCCAGACGGTGCCGATCGACACCGACTTGAGTTTCTTTTGCCGCCCGTACCACAGGTTGACCAGGGCGCGCGAGAAGAACACCGCCGAGAACATGCTGGTCAGGATGCCCAGGCAGTGCACCACCGCGAAGCCGCGCACCGGGCCCGAGCCAAAAATGAGCAGAGCCAGGCCGGCGATCAACGTGGTGATGTTGGAGTCCAGGATGGTGGCCCAGGCCCTTTCGTAGCCAACCTGGATCGCTGCCTGCGGCGCGGCGCCGTTGCGCAGCTCTTCGCGCACCCGCTCGTTAATCAGCACGTTGGAGTCAATGGCCATGCCCAGCGCCAGCGCCATGGCCGCCATGCCCGGCAAGGTCAGAGTGGCCTGCAGCATGGACAGCACCGAGACCAGCAGCAGCAAATTGACGGCCAGCGCCAGGCCCGAGAACAGGCCAAAGAGCATGTAGTAGATCGCCATGAAGGCCACGATCACCAGAAAGCCCCAGGTCACGCTGTTAAAGCCCTTGGCAATGTTTTCGGCGCCCAGGCTCGGACCAATGGTGCGCTCTTCGATGATCTCCATCGGAGCAGCCAGCGAGCCGGCGCGCAGCAGCAGGGCCAGGTCGTTGGCTTCGACGGTGGTCATGGAGCCCGAGATTTGAAAGCGATTGCCCAGCTCGCCCTGGATCACCGGTGCCGTCAGCACCTCGCCCTTGCCCTTTTCAAAGAGCACGATGGCCATGCGTTTTTTCAGGTTTTCGCGGCTGACGTCGCGCATGATGCGCCCGCCCTTGGCGTCGACCGTCAGGTCAACCTTGGGCTGCTGGGTTTGCGAATCAAAGCCCGGCTGCGCGTCGGTCAGGCTGTCACCCGTGAGCACCACCTGCTTTTTCAGGATGATGGGCCGGCCGTCGCGCTCCAGAAACCTTTCGCTCATGAAGGGCACCAGGCCGCCGCCGAGCTCGGCCGCACGCGCTTCGGCGCTCTCGTCGACCAGACGCATCTCCAGCGTGGCGGTGCGGCCCAAGATGTCCTTGGCCTTGGCCGTGTCCTGCACGCCGGGCAGTTGCACCACGATGCGGTCGAGCCCTTGCTGCTGAATCACCGGCTCAGAGACGCCCAGCTCGTTGATCCGGTTGTGCAAGGTGGTGATGTTTTGCTTGAGGGCTTGCTCTTGCACGCGGCGCACCGCCTCGGGCTTGATGCTGGCCAGCAACCGGGTCTTGGCGCCCTCGGGCTCGGTGCGCACCTGAAGATCGGCAAACTGCTCGTCGATGAGTTTGCGCACCGCCTCGACCGTGGCGGCATCGGGCAGGCGCATCTGCAGGCCTTGGCCCTCGCGCATCAGGTCTTCATAGCGCAGGCTTTTTTCGCGCAGGTTCAGCCGCAGGTCGCCGGCCAGCGAGTCGATGCGCTTGGTCAGCGCTGCCTGCATGTCCACTTGCAGCATGAAGTGCACGCCGCCACGCAGGTCCAGGCCGAGGTACATCGGCATGGCATGGATGCTGCGCAGCCACGCTGGCGAGCGCGAAACCAGGTTGAGCGCAACGATGTAGCTCGGGTCGGCGGCGTTGACCAGCGCCTTTTGGATCGCGTCCTTGGCTCTGAGCTGGGTGTCGGGGCTGTCCAGGCGCACGCGCACCGAATTGCCGTCGAGCACCACCTCTTGTGCCTGCACGTCGGCCGCTTTGAGCGCTTCTTGCACCCGATCGACCGTGCTCTGGTCGATCTTGACCATGGTCTTGAGGCTCGAGACCTGCACCGCTGGCGCCTCGCCAAAGAAATTGGGCAAGGTGTAGAGCGCAGCAATCACCAGGGTGACGGTGATGACCAGGTACTTCCAGATCGGGTAGCGGTTCATGGGGCGCTTTCGCAACAGGCCAGTCCGGCGGCAGACCGGGGCCGGACCAAGGTTGGGGGTGGGCCGGTTCGCTTGGGCGAGCGCGGCCCGGGGCGCTTTACTTCATCGTGCCCTTGGGCATCACCTGAACCACAGAGGCGCGCTGCATCTGCACTTCCACGCCTTCGGCCAATTCCACGCCGATGAAGCCATCGCTGATCTTGCTGACCCGCCCGAGCAGGCCGCCAGCGGTCACCACCTCATCGCCCTTGGCCAGCGCCTCGATCATGGCCCGGTGCTCCTTTTGCTTCTTCATCTGGGGCCGGATCATGACGAAATACAGCACGACGAACATCAGCAGCAGCGGCAGCATGCTGGCCATCGAGGACATCATGTCGCCACCACCGGCGGCAGCGGGGGCGGTCTGGGCATAGGCAGAGGAAATGAACACGGCTTGAACTCCAAAGGGGGTTGACGTTGGCCCTGCCCGCACGGCAGGCTCTGGCGCGCCTAGGCCCAGGGACGGTCCGCATAAGTCCGTTTTGTCATGGCGAGCGAAGCGCGGCAATCCAAAAAACGTTGATAAATCAAACGCTTATGGATCGCCGCGTCGCTGCTCTTCTCGCGATGACGGGGCTGTGCAGACCTTCCCCAAGCAGGGCGGGCTTGGCGCAAAGCGGCGATTGTATGCGGCGGCTTGGCCGCGCCAAGCCCCCGGCGCTTGACCCCGCGTTGCCGCAAGGGCTTGGCTCATGGCCGGGCCATGCCGCCCTGGGCTGAGCCGGCTCGAGCCCCTAGCGCGGCCATAGCACCCAGGCCTGCAGCGGCTGGTGGATGCGGCTGGCCAGCTCGCCGGCCTGCGCGCCGGTGCCCGTGAAGTAGTCGACCCGCAGCGCCCCGATGATCGCCCCACCGCTGTCTTGCGCGGCCACCAGCCGGGCCAATTGCACGGCCGGGCCCTGGGAGACGAGCCAGACCGGTGTGCCGTGCGCGATGCTGCTGGGGTCGACCGCGATCGAGCGCCCGGCGCTCAGCGGCACACCCAGCGCGCCGCGCGGGCCCTCGGCCGGATCGCCGATCGGCTCTTCCCGAAAGAACACATAGCGCGGATTGCTCCACAGCAGTTCGGGCACGCGCTGTGGATTCTGCGCGGCCCAGGCCTTGGTCGCTTGCGGCCAGGGGTGGATGCGCTGCACGCCTTGCTCAAGCAGCCACTGGTTGATGCTGCGGTAAGGCTGCCCGTTGGTGCCGGCAAAGGCCACCCGCACCTGACGCGAGCTGCCGTCGGCCTCGGTCAGCTCCAGCCGTCCCGAGCCTTGGATGTGCAGCAGCAGGGCATCGATCGGGTCGCTCAGCCAAGCGATTTCCCGCCCGCGCAGCGCCTGCATGGCTTGCGGCACGGTGTCGATCTCCCGGCGGCTGAACCAGGGCGCCCGGTCGGCCAGTCCAGCTGGCGGGCGGTACAGCGGCACCGGGTGGTCGGCCGCAGGCAGGCGCCGCGCCGGCAAGACCGGCTCGAAATAGCCGGTGAGTAAACCCTGCGCCTTGCCCTCCAGATCGAGCACGCGATAGGGTCTGAGCGTGTCCATGAGCCACTGGCTTTGCTGCTGGACGCTGGCCGATGCCAGCGCGCGCATTTGGGGGCACAGCGGTGCAAAGGCCGGAGTGGGCCGCTGGCAGCTGCGCAGCAGCGCGGGCCAGGCCTGGGCCAGCGGGTCCTGGCCCCAGCCCGGCAGCTCCGACCATTGCGCCGGTACCCAGCAGCTGCTGCCGGTGCGCACACTGCCTGCTGTGCAGCCTGCTGCGCGGTCCGATGCCCTTCCCGGCGGCGGCGGGGGCGGCTCGGGGGCTGGCTGGCCCTGGCTTGACGGGCCGGCCGGCAGCGGGGGCGGCGGGGTCTGCCGGGGAGCGCTGCAAGAAACCAGACAGGCCATCAGGATGAAGCAGGCAGGGATAATTACGGGGCGCCCGCAGAGGCGTGGACGGCCCTTCATGACCTTGTTGTTGCTCGAAGCTTTGCTGGCGTTGGCCTTGCTGGTGTTCATCGTCTGGTGGACCATGTTTTCGGGCCGCCCCAAGGGCGAGCGCCCCGACCAGCAGCCGCCCGATCAAGACGGCCGACGGTAAAGCGCAGGCGCCTGATGGCCGCTAGGGTCGTGATTGCGGTCATGGCCGTCATGGCCCTTGCACCAGGTTGGCGAGTCCTTCGACCACACAGCGCATGACTTCCTGCTCGCGCTCGGTCAGCCCCGACCACGGGGGGGCAGGGTGCTGATCAGGCTGGCCGCTGCTCATTGCAATACGCGGTGATCGAGCGCCGGCAGCTGCGCGCGCCGGCTCTGCAATTGCTCTGCATCGAGCTCGGCCATGACAACGGCCGCGCCCTCGGGTTGCACGGCCAGCACCTGCCCCCAGGGGTTGACCAGCATGCTGTGGCCCCAGGTGCGCCGCCCGTTGTCGTGCACGCCGCCTTGGGCCGCGGCGGCCACGAAGGCCAGGTTCTCGATGGCGCGCGCGCGCAGCAGCACCTCCCAGTGCGCCTGCCCGGTGCTGAAGGTGAAGGCGCTGGGCACGAGCAGCAGATGTGCTTTCAGCTGCCGGTAGAGTTCGGGAAAGCGCAGGTCGTAGCACACGCTCAGGCCGATGCGCCAGGGCCAGCCGTCGCGCGAGACGAGTTCAAAGGCCGCCGGCTTGCTGCCGGCGGCAATGGTGCGCGCCTCGTCGTAGCTCTCGGCTCCTTGGGCATAGCGAAACAGGTGGATCTTGTCGTAGCGGGCCACCTGCGCACCGCGTGGATCGAACACCAGGGTGCTGTTGAGCACGCGCTGCGGCTGCGCGCTTTTGAGCGGCAGCGTGCCCGCTGCGATCCAAAGTCCGTGCCGGCTGGCCTGCTCGGCCACGAAATCCTGCAGCGGGCCGGTGCCAGGCGGCTCGGCCAGGGCGAGTTTATCGGTCTCGCTGTGGCCAAGCAGGCAAAAATACTCGGGCAGCACCGCCAGTTCGGCGCCTGCTTGCGCCGCTTGCGCCAAAGCCGCGCCAGCCGAGCGCAGATTGGCCTGCACATCGGTGCCGGAGACCATCTGGATGGCGGCCACTTTCATTGCTGCAGGCTCATGGTATGGATCGGGGTGTGGAATCGGGGCGACGGTCAGAGCGACGGTCAGAGCGATGGTCAGGGCGTCTGCGGCACCGCTGCGGCGGGCCTGCGGTTGACCCGCTCGATCACTGGATCGGCCCAGGTGCCGCGCACCAAAAACTCTTGTGTGGTCGCCTCGTTGATCGGTCGGCGCAGCAGCCACTGGGCAATGAAGGTGCCCAGACCCACCGCCGGGTTAATGGCCGAGGCCAGCAGCGAGGCCGTGCCGGCATTGATTTCGGGCACCACGACCACGCGCAGGTCCTGCGTTTCGCGTCCGATATCGGCCGCGCCGGCCAGCAGCACAGCGGCGTTGACCCCTTTCATGCGCAAGCTGTCGGTGCGGGCGACGCCCTGATCGATGCTCACTTCGCCGCGCACCCAGTCAAAGGAAAAGCCTTCCGAAAAAACATCGCGAAAGTCCAGTGTCAGCCGCCGAGGCAGAGCCTGCAGGTTGAGCACTCCGAGCAGCTTGGCCACGCCGGGCTCGGCCTTGAGAAACTGGCCCGACTCCACATCCACCGTAAATTGCCCGGTCATGCTTGGCGTGTGCAGGCTCAGGGGCGAGCCGCTCCAGCCGATCTGGCCTTCGAGCTTGCCCTTGCCGCGCCGAATCGCGCCGTCCATGCCCAGGCGCTTGAGCAATTCGCCCGAGTCGTTGATGTCGAGCCGGAACGTCATTTGCGTGTTGCGCCTGAGCGCTGCCTCGCCTGTGCGTGCGGGGGCTGCGCCGGTCGGCGGTGCGGCCCAGCTGCCGTTGGCGGTCAGCCGTGCCTCGGGCACGCTCAGGATGAGCTTGGCCAGACGCCATTCGCGCGCGCCCTGAGCGGCGCTGCGATTGAGGGCCTCAATCTCAAGGCGGCCGAGCTTGCGCCCGCGCAGATCGAGTTCGTCGACCACGATATCGAGTGCGGGCATGCTCGCCGGTTGCTTGTCCAGCAGGTTTTCCACGCTGTTGCTCGTCACCTGCCCCAGGCTCAGACGCGACAGGCGCGCGTACAGACGCCCGGCGTTGCCCGCGCTGGGCGGGCGGTACTCGGCCTGGCCGCTGACCTCGCTGGCTTCGATGGTGCCGCGCCAAAGCGCCCCCTCGCGCGCGAAGTTGAGCGCCACTTGCTGCAGGGTGTGGCCCTGCAGCCTCACCTGCGGCGAGCGCAGGATGACGGCGGTGGGCAGATAGCCCGGTCCCAGCCCGCGGCTGCTCTCCCACAGGCCAGAGCCGGCGTCGTCCCAGGCGTCGAGGTCCAGCGACGGCCATTGAATCTGCGCGCGCACCTGCCCGCCCAGCAGCTCGCGCGGTGCGCTGCCCAGGGCGATGTCGCCGGCGAGCACCTGGGGCGTCGGCCCGCTGACATCGCGCAGGTAGCTCGCGGTCAGGCCTCCCGCCAAACCCGGCCCCGGCCCGAGCTGCAGGGTGATGCGGTCTTGTGCCTTGCGATCGGGCCCGAGGCTGGCCAGCACCATGGAACGCTCGATGCGCAGCGGCCACTGCGCATCGGCCGGTTTGTTCAGGGGCTCGGGAAGGCTCAGCGCCAGACCCTTGAGCGGGCTTTGCACGCTGGCCTCGAGCCAGCCCTGGCGCAGACCGAAGGTGGCGCTGTAGCTGGTGCTGCCGCTGGCGTGGCGGGCGAACTCGCTCAGCCATGGCTGGCCGCGCAGTTGCTTGAGGCCTTCGACGCTGATCTGTCCTTGTCCTCTGAACAGGGCTTCGGGCCCGCCTTCCCCCTTGGGCCGGATACTGCCTTCAAAGCGCAGATCGCCTCCGAGCACACGCGCCTGCGCGTCAAGAACCTGCACGCTGCCCTGGGTAAATTGCACCGTGCCGCGCGTTTGTGCCAGAAGCGGCAAATCGGGGCGCAGCTCCACATCGTTGCCGGCAAGCTGCAAGGTCCCCTGAACGGTTGAGCTGTCGAGGTCGCGCAGCGGCAGGTTCAGCCGCAGTTGCAGCTCGCCCGAGCCGCTGGCGCTGGCCTGGGACAGGACCTCGCGCGTCATGCCCGCAAGCGGCGAGCTTTGCACCAACTGCAGCCCCTGGTTGACCGGCCCGCGAATTTCACCGGTGACCTCGACGATGGACTGTGAACCCAGGTCGGCGATTCGCGCCAGGGTTTTTTGCATGACCAGGCCAGGCCGTCCGGCGATCTGGGCGCGCGCGTTGCTGATCTGCAGGCTGGCCCGGTTAAAGCTCAGGTCCGCATCGAGCTGCTCGAACGCCGGCCAGGGCTTGGCTTTGGGCGCCAGATACGAGGGCACATAGTCGTAGCGCGCATTGCGCAGTTTCGCGTTGACGAAAAACTCTCCGTCGCCGGTCTGCACGAAGGGAAAGCGGGCCACCGGGCCCTTGACCTTGAAGGCGACGTCGCTCAGTTGACCTTGTGAGACGGCCGACTGCACATAGCGTCGCACCGGCTCGGGGATGCCAAGGGGCAGATAGCGGTGTACGCGGCTTGCGTCGGCGCGGCTGAGCTGGCCTTGCAGATCGAGCCGGCCCAGCCCCTCGCCGCCCTGGCGGCTCCAGCTGCCCTGGAACTGGCCCTGGGCGTCCTGGGCCTGCAGCTGGCTCGGCTCGAACTCGAGCGAGCTGGCCGATGCGCTGTGTGTGAACTTGATCTTGGTTTTGAGCCCCTCGAGCGTGAGCTTTGGCTCGCTGAACACGCCCGGCAGTTCCAGCCACCCGCCTTGCAGGTCGATGCTGGCCTGGCCGCTGAGCTGCTTGGGGTCGCGCTTGAATTGAAAATCGACATCGGCCCCTTGCATCCCGGGCCGGCCCGGGCCGCGCTCGGCCGGCTGCGCCGACAAGGCCAGCTGTCGCACCCGCCCCTGGGCCTGCATCTGCTCGGGCTGGCTCAGTGGCCCGACCCAGCTCATCTGCAGCGTCTCGAGCAGACCCTGCGGCTGCAGGCTGCGCAGCTGCTCGTGCAGCGGCGCCGGCAGCGACACCCGCTGGGCCAGGGCGGTCAGGGCCTGCAGATCGATGCGCTCGGCGCTGAGCTGGCTGCGCGTGGCCTGACCTGGTGGGGCCTGCTGGCCGGTCCACTGCACATTGCCCGCCGGCCAGCGCATGCCATCGGCGCTTTCAAAGCTCAGGGCCTCGGCGCGCACCTGAGTCGAGCGCTCGAGCTGCTGCCAGCCCAGCCGGCCGCTGACCGAGTTGAGTGCCAGGGCGGGCAGCTTGCTGCCGAGCTGGGCCTGCACCTGCGACAGCTGCACGTCGGCCAGCGCGCCCACAACGCGGCCGCGCTCAACGTCGATCCAGGTGCGCAGCGCACCTCGGCCCTGTGCGATTTCCAGCCCCGCCAATCGGGCATAGGCTTGCAGTGGCGCCGCCTCGATGCGGCCGAGTTCGGCGTAGAGCTCTCCGCTCCACTGGCGCCAGTTGCCCGCTGCGCCCGACAGCAAGGGCTGGCGCAGCATGCCGCGCACGCTGATGCGATCGCCCCACTGGGTCTGGGGCGTGGCATCGAGCCGCATGTGGTGGCGCTGGCCACTGTTGCGCATCACCCAGTTGACCTGCTGCAGCTCGGTCTGCAGGCCCTGTTGCTCATCGCGCCAGAGCACGGTGCCATTGAGCAAGGCCCATTCGGTTTGGGAAAACAGCCAGTTGAGCAAGGGTTGCGGGTCGCTTGGCGCGAAGCTGCCGATGTCGATGCCAGCGACCCAAAAGCGGCCATCGGCCGTGCGTTTGATCTCCAGCTGCGCGCCGTCGATGACCAGCTGCTCGAGCCCGCGTTTGAGGAGCGAGCGCGCAGAGATGGCCACCAGCACCTCGGGCAGCTGCAGCGCGGCCTGCCCTTGCGCGTCGAGCAGGCGCACATCGCGCAGCGCAAAAGCCGGGACCAAGCCGCTCGATCGCGCCTGCAGCTCGCCGATCTGGATCTGTAGACCTGTTGCCTGTCGGGTCAGCCGCTCGATCGCCGGGCGAAATTCATCGATACGCGGCACAATGAGCCAATTGAGCAGGCCCCAAAACAGAGCCAGCAGCAGGGCAAAAGACACGACGAGCGCGAGCAGCCACTGGGTGGCCCTCGCCCACAGCTTGAGCCGCGGCGGCAGGATGGTTGGCGTGGGTGCGGATTCCAGCGACATGGGTTGCAGGAATTATCACCTTCGCAGCGGGGATCTGCGCCCTCGATTGTTGCCGCGCTGTGACCCCGATGACCTTGCCCCCTGCAGAGCCTTCCGCCCCGGACCCGCCGGTCTTGGCCGCAGCGCCGGCTGTTGCGGGTGCGCCGGAGCACAGCCGTTATGTGCAGCGCATCCGCCGGCGCTACGCGCAGTGGCTCGATGGCTTGCCTGAGGGCGCGCCAACCCGTCAGGGCATGGCCCAAACCTTCGAGACGCTGCGCGGCGTAGGCCACGACACCGGTGCGGCGCTGCGCATCTTGCGCCAACTGGTGCTCGAGCGCCTGGTGGTCATCGACACCAGCGCCGGCCAGCAGGCGCCGCTGCCGGTGGTCACCCGCGCGATGACCGAGTTGGCCGAGTTTGCCCTGGACGTGGCCATGGAGCACAGCAGCCAGATGCTCGACGCGCTGTATGGCCCGCCCCAGACCAGCGCGGGAAACCGACGCGCCTGCATGTGGGTCATAGGCATGGGCAAGCTCGGGGCGCGCGAGCTCAATGTCTCGAGCGACATCGACCTGATCTACGTCTACGACGAGCAGGGCCACAGTCTGGGCCGGCCTGACGGGCGTGGAGTGATTTCCAATCACGAGTATTTTGCGCTTCAGGTCAAGGCGGTGCAGGCGCTCATCGGCGATGTGACCGAGCACGGCTTTGTGTTTCGGGTCGATCTGGCGCTTCGGCCCAACGGCAATTCCGGCCCGCCCGCCGTCTCGCTCGGTGCGCTCGAAGAGTATTTTCAGGTGCAGGGTCGCGAATGGGAGCGCTTTGCCTGGCTCAAGAGCCGGGTGGTGGCCCCGTTGCAGGCGCGCAGCGATGCATCGCTGCAGGCCTTGCGCCAGTTGGTGCTGCCTTTTGTGTTTCGCCGCTACCTCGACTACAACGTGTTCGAGTCGCTGCGGGTGCTGCACCGGCAAATTCGAGAGCAGGCGGCGCGCCGCGCCGCCGGGCACCCTGAGCGCGCCAACGACGTCAAGCTCTCGCGCGGCGGCATCCGTGAAATCGAATTCACGGTGCAATTGCTGCAGGTGGTGCGTGGCGGGCAGTTCCCCGAGCTTCGCACGCGCCCCACGGTCGATGCGCTTGCGCGTGTCAGCAAGGCAGGCCTGATGCCGCAGGCAACGGCCAGCGCCTTGGCCCAGGCCTATGATTTTTTGCGTCGCGTCGAACACCGCATTCAGTACCTCGATGACCAGCAGACCCATGTGCTGCCGACCCAGGACGCCGATCTGGCCTGGATCGCCGCCACCCTGGGCTTTGCCCACACTGGCGCGTTTTTGGCCGAGCTCGACCGCCACCGCGAGTTCGTGGCCGAGGAGTTTGACAAGCTGCTGGGCGGGCATGCCGACTGTGTAGGCTGCTTCAAGCTCGATCAGAGCGTGCCGCAGGACATGGCCGAGCTGCTGCAGCGAGAGGCGGGCAGCTGGCCCGAGGCGCTGCGCGAGCGGCTGCGCAGCTGGCAGGACCATCCGAGGGTGCTGGCCTTGCGGGAGGTCTCGCGCGCACGCCTGTTGCGACTTTTACAGCGCACGGCGGCTTGGCTCGACGATGGCCGGGTCACGCTGGAGGCGGCGCTGCGTCTGCTCGACTGGATCGAGCCGCTGCTGCGCCGCGAGAGTTACCTGGCCTTGCTGCTCGAGCGTCCATCGGTGCACGAGCGATTGCTGCGATTGCTAGGCGCTGCGCGCTGGCCGGCGCGCTACCTGCTCAAGCACCCTGGCGTGATCGACGAGCTGGCCCACGGCCAGATGCTCGAGCAGCGCTTTGATCCGCAGGGTTTTGCCGATGAGCTCAATGGCCGTCTCGAGGCGCTCAAGCGCACCGGCGAGGACGACGAGGAGGCCTGTCTGAACCTGCTGCGCCGGGCCCATCATGCCGAGGTCTTTCGCACGCTCGCCCGCGACGTCGAAGGCCGACTCAGCGTCGAGCAGGTCGCCGATGACCTGAGCGCGCTGGCCGAGTCGGTGCTGGCCCTGACGGCGCAGTGGTGCTGGCAGCGGCTCAAGAACCGCCACCGCCCAGAGCCCGAGCTGGGCATCATTGCGTATGGCAAGCTTGGCGGCAAGGAGCTGGGCTACGGCAGCGATCTCGATCTGGTTTTCGTCTACGACGACGAGCACGAGAGTGCGGGCGAGGTCTACGCAGGCTTTGCCCGCAAGCTCATCAACTGGCTGACCGTCAAGACCAGTGAAGGCGACCTCTTTGAGATCGACACCGCCCTGCGCCCCAATGGCAACTCGGGTTTGCTGGTCACCCGCTTTCAGGCTTACGCCGACTACCAGCAGCAGCGCGGCAGCAACACCGCCTGGACCTGGGAGCACCAGGCCATGACGCGCGCGCGTTTTGTGCTCGGCTCGGCCGCCTTGCAACAGCGCTTCGCGCAGGTGCGCGAGCAGGTCATTACCGCCGATCGCGACGCGCAGGCCTTGAGAGCCGAGATCGTGGCCATGCGTGAGAAGGTGCGCGCCGCCCATCCCCAGCGGCGCAGCGACGTGTTTGACATCAAGCACAGCCCGGGCGGCATGGTCGATGTCGAGTTTGTGGTGCAGTACCTGGTGCTGGCCCATGCGGCGCGCCACCGCGCGCTGGTCGACAACGCCGGCAATATCGCCCTGCTCGAGTGGGCCGAGCAGGCCGGCTTGTTGCCGCCAGGTCTGGGCCATGGCGCGGCCGACGCTTACCGGGAGCTGCGCCGCACCCAGCACCGCGCCCGCCTCAATGAAGAGCCGACGGAGCTGGCTTTGACCGAGCTCAGCCAGGCCCGCCAGACCGTGCTTGAGCTTTGGCAACAGGTGCTCGGCTGAGGGCCGGCATGCCCCTGCCAGCAAGGGGCACTGGCAGCAGGCCTCGCCCCGGCGCAAGCGCCTCGTTACACTCTTGACTGACACGGGTTTTCCCGTAGGAAGCACCATGAAAACGAGAACGTTCTGGACCCTGGCTGTGCTGGGGGCTTGCTGGGGCGCGGCGGCGATGGCCCAGGACAAGGCGCCGACCGTGCGGCCGGCCCTGACGGTGAGTGTCGTGCAGCCGCAAAGCCAGCAGCTGGCGCAGGTGTTGCCGGCGCACGGCTCGATTGCGGCCTGGCAGGAGGCGCTGATCGGCGCTGAGGCCAGTGGCTTGAAGATCGCGCAGGTGCGGGCCCAGGTGGGCGATGTGGTGCGCAGCGGCGACGTGCTGGCTTTGCTGCAGTCCGACACCGTGCGGGCCGAGCTGGCGCAGACGCGGGCCTTGCTCGCCGAGGCCGAGGCGTCGGCGCAGGAAGCCCGCGCGCAAGCCGAGCGCGCCCGCTCGCTGCAGCAGCAGGGTTTTTTCAGCAACGCCCAGCTCAGCGCGGCGCTGGCCGGTGAGGCCATGGCGCAGGCGCGGGTGCAGTCGGCGCGTGCGGCGCTCAATCTGGGCGAGCTGCGCCTGTCACAGACCGAGGTGCGCTCGCCCGATGCCGGCGTGATTTCCGCGCGCAGCGCCACCTTGGGTGCGGTCGTGGCCCCAGGCATGGAGTTGTTCCGGCTGATCCGGCAGGGCCGGCTGGAGTGGCGTGCCGAACTCACGGCCGCCGATTTGCCGCGTGTGCGGGTGGGCGCACCGGTGCGCATCAAGACGGCCAGCGGCCTTGAGGTCAGCGGCCGGGTGCGGGTGCTCGCGCCCTCGGCTGACCCGCAGACGCGCAACGCGCTGGTCTATGTCGATCTCAATCGGCCCAGGTCTGGGCCGTCCTCGGCCTTGGTGCCGGGCATGTTTGCCAGCGGTCAGATCGAGCTGGGCAGCAGCCAGGCGCTGACGGTGCCGCAGACCGCGGTGGTGGTGCGCGACGGCATGAGCTACGTCTATGTGGTCGGTGCCCAAGACCGGGTCAGCCAGGTCAAGGTGCAAACCGGGCGCCTGGTTGGCGATCGGCTGGAGGTCGTCAGCGGCCTGGCGGTCGATGCCCGCCTGGTTGCCAGTGGGGGTGCCTTCCTCAACCACGGCGACACCGTGCGCGTGGTGGCGGCCCCGCCGGCGGCCAAGTGAGCCGGGCGCGCGCATGATCAACGTTTCATCCTGGTCGATCCGCAACCCGATTCCGGCGGTCTTGCTGTTCGTGCTGCTGACCCTGGCGGGCATGATCGCCTACGGGTCGATGAAGGTGCAGAACTTCCCCGACCTGGATTTGCCGACGGTGCAGGTCACGGCCAACCTGCCGGGAGCGGCGCCCTCGCAGCTCGAGACCGACGTGGCGCGCAAGCTTGAAAACGCGCTGGCACCGCTGCAAGGGCTCAAGCACATCACCACCAAGGTGCAGGACGGTTCGGTCTCGATCACGGCCGAGTTCCGACTGGAAAAACCGGTGCAGGAAGCGCTCGACGAGGTGCGCTCGGCGGTGCAGGGCGCGCGCGCCGATTTGCCCAGCGACTTGCGCGACCCTATCGTGCAAAAGCTCAACCTGGCCGGCACGCCGGTGCTGGCTTACACCGTGCGCTCGCAGCGTATGGACGATGAGGCGCTGTCTTGGCTGGTCGACAACGAACTCACGCGCAAGCTGCTGGCGATCAAGGGGGTCGGTGCGGTCAACCGGGTCGGCGGCGTCACGCGCCAGATTCGGGTGGCCATCGACCCGCAGCGGCTGCAGGCGCTGGGCATTACCGCGGCCCAGGTGTCGCAGCAATTGGCGCAAGTCCAGCAGGAAGGCTCGGGCGGTCGCATCGATCTGGGCGTGGGCGAGCAGCCGGTGCGAACGCTGGCGACCGTGCAGACAGCGCAGGAGGTGGCCCGCATTGAGTTGCCCGCCTCGGGCGGGCGGCGCGTGCGCCTCGATCAGATCGCCACGGTCACCGACGCCCTGGCCGAGCCGCGTTCTTGGGCCGGGCTCAATGGCCAGCCCGTGGTGGGCTTTGAGGTGGTGCGCAGTCGCGGCGAGAGCGAGGTTGCGGTGGGCCGCGCTGTGCGCAAGATGCTGGCCGACTACCGCTTGGCGCATCCGGACATCGAGATCGCCGAGGCGTTCGATTTCGTCACCCCGGTCGAAGAGGAGTACCAAGGCTCCTTGACGCTGCTCTATGAGGGTGCGATTTTGGCGGTGCTGGTGGTCTGGCTCTTCCTGCGCGATCTGCGCGCGACCTTTGTGTCGGCGGTGGCGCTGCCGCTTTCGGTCGTGCCGGCTTTCATCGGCATGGCCTGGCTGGGCTTTTCCATCAACGTCGTGACGCTGCTGGCGCTGTCGTTGGTGATCGGTATTTTGGTGGACGATGCCATCGTTGAGGTCGAGAACATCGTGCGTCATTTGCGCATGGGCAAGACGCCGTACCAGGCGGCGATGGAGGCGGCCGACGAGATCGGCTTGGCCGTGATCGCCACCACCTTCACGCTCATTGCGGTCTTCCTGCCCACGGCCTTCATGAGCGGCATTGCGGGCAAGTTTTTCAAGCAGTTTGGCTGGACCGCTTCGCTGGCCGTGTTTGCCTCCCTGGTGGTGGCACGCGTGCTCACGCCCATGATGGCCGCCTATTTGCTCAAGCCCATTGTGGCGGCCGAGCGCGAGCCGCGCTGGCTGGGCTACTACATGGTCGCGGCGCGCTGGTGTCTGCACCACCGCCTGCTGACCTTGCTGGCTTCGGCTGCCTTCTTTGTCGGATCGCTGGCGCTCATTCCCCTCTTGCCCACCGGCTTCATCCCGCCCGATGACAACTCGCAGACCCAGGTCTATCTGGAGCTGCCGCCGGGCTCGACCCTGCAGCAAACGCGGCAAAGCGCCGAGCAGGCGCGCACTCTGCTGATGCAGGTGCAGCACGTCAAGAGCGTCTACACCACCATCGGGGGCGGCAGCGCTGGCAGTGACCCCTTTGTCAGCGCCGGCGCTGCCGAGGCCCGCAAGGCGACCCTGACGATCGCGCTGAGCGAGCGCGGCGATCGGCCGCGCAAGCAGGTGATCGAGGCCGATATCCGTCTTGCCATGCAGGACCTGCCGGGTGTGCGCAGCAAGGTGGGCCTGGGGGGTTCGGGTGAAAAGTATGTGCTGGTGCTCACGGGCGACGACCCGTTGGCGCTGCAGCAGGCGGCCTTGGCCGTGGAGAAGGACTTGCGCACCCTGCCAGGCCTGGGGCAGATCGCCTCGACGGCCAGCCTGGTGCGCCCCGAAATCGCGGTGCGCCCCGACTTTGCCCGCGCCGCCGATCTGGGCGTCAGCAGCGCGGCCATCGCGCAGACCCTTCGCGTGGCCACCTTGGGCGATTACGAGGCGCAATTGCCCAAGCTCAATGTGTCGCAGCGGCAGGTGCCCATCGTGGTGCAACTCGAGGAAGCCGCGCGCAAGGACTTGTCGCTCATCGAGCGCCTGATGGTGCCTGGCAGCCGCGGCCCGGTCATGCTCGCGCAGGTCGCCAGCGTGGAGGTCACCGGCGGGCCCGCCGTGATCGATCGCTACGACCGCCAGCGCAACGTCAATTTCGAGATCGAGCTGTCTGGCACGCCGCTGGGCGAGGTGACGCAGGCGGTGCAAAAGCTCCCCACCATCGTCAACCTTCCGCCGGGGGTCAAGGTGGTGGAGGTGGGCGATGCCGAGGTCATGGGCGAGTTGTTTGCCAGCTTCGGTCTGGCCATGGGCGTGGGCGTGCTCTGTATTTATTTCGTGCTGGTGCTGCTGTTTCAGGGCTTTTTGCATCCGCTGACCATCCTGGCGGCTTTGCCGCTGTCGCTCGGGGGCGCCTTTGTGGGGCTGCTGTTGGCGCAAAAGAGCTTTTCCATGCCCTCGCTGATCGGTCTGATCATGCTCATGGGCGTGGCCACCAAGAACTCGATCTTGCTGGTCGAGTACGCCATCGTGGCCCGGCGCGGCCGGCCTGCCGTCGACGGCCACCCGGCCGTCGCACCGATGTCGCGCTGGGATGCGTTGCTCGATGCCTGCCACAAGCGGGCCCGTCCGATCGTGATGACCACCATCGCCATGGGCGCGGGCATGCTGCCCATTGCTGCGGGGTGGGGCTCGGCCGATGTGAGCTTTCGCTCGCCCATGGCGATTGCGGTGATCGGCGGCTTGCTCACCAGCACTGTGCTGAGTCTGCTGGTCATCCCGGTGGTCTTCACTTACCTCGATGACCTGGGTCAGTGGGCCACGCGCCTGCTCAGGCGCCGCCGTGGCGAGCCCCCTGCCGAGGATGCGGCTTAGCCTTGACGGATTTTGCGCACCAGGGCCGAGGTCGAATAGCCCTGCACCAGATCGATGGCCAGCGCCCGGCCGCCGTAGCGTTGCACCACTGCGCTTTCGGGCAGTCGGCTCATGTCGTAGTCGCCGCCTTTGACCAGCACGTCGGGCCGCACCTGCTCGATCAGCTCGAGCGGGGTGTCCTCATCGAACCAGGTCACCAAGTCCACTGATTCGAGCGCGGCCATCATGAGGGCGCGATCGTCCTCAGTGTTGAGCGGGCGATCGGGCCCTTTGCCCAGCCGCCTGGCCGAGGCGTCGGTGTTGAGCGCCACCAGCAAGCTTGCGCCGAGTGTGCGCGCCTGCGCCAGATAGGTCACGTGGCCGCGGTGGAGCACGTCGAACACGCCGTTGGTCATGACCAGCGGTCGCGGCAGCTGAGCCAGACGGGCGTGCAGCTGGGGTCTCGCGACGATCTTGCCCAGGAAGGCCGGCGCCTGGGCGCTCATCACGCGGTCTGAGCTGGCGCGGTCGGCGCCAGGCCGCCCATGAGCTGCTTGCGAAAGCGGTTGAGCTCCTGCACGGTGGCAAAGCTCTGGTTCATCAGCAAGCCCATGTTGTGCAGGATGCGCTCGACCACCTTGGTCTCCCATTCGGCATCGAACTTGATCTGCTGGCTCAGCCAGTGCTCGAGCCATTGCGGGTCGGGCAGCCGCGATTGGATGGTGTCACGCGGAAACAGGGCTTTGTTGACGTGCAGATTGGTCGGATGCAGCGCCTGGGCTGTGCGTTTGGCGCTGGCCATGAGCACGCCGACTTTGCTAAAGGCTGCGCGGGCCTCGTCGCCAAAGCGGCCGATGGCGCGTTTCATGTAGCGCAGGTAGGCGCCGCCGTGGCGTGCCTCGTCCTGGCTGAGCTGGGTGTAGATGTGCCGGATGACCGGCTCGGTGTGCCATTGGGCGGCACGCCGGTACCAGTGGTTGAGCCGGATCTCGCCGCAAAAGTGCAGCATCAGGGTTTCGAGTGCCGGCGCCGGCTCGAACTCAAAGCGCACCTCGTGCAACTCTTGCTCCGTCGGCGCCAGTTCGGGCCGAAAGCGGCGCAGGTATTCGATCAGCACCAGCGCGTGCTTTTGCTCCTCGAAAAACCAGATCGACATGAAGGCCGAGAAGTCACTGTCTTCGCGGTTATCGCGCAGGAACATCTCGGTGGCCGGCAGAGCCGCCCATTCCGTGATCGCATTCATCTTGACGGTCAGCGCCTGCTCGTCTGACAACAGAGCGCCGTCAAACTGGGCCCACGGAATGTCTTTGTCCATGTCCCAGCGGACGGATTCCAACTGCTTGAACAATTCAGGGTAGAGCATGGCAGTCCTCGCGGCCGAGCGGCCAAAAAGCCGGGTAATTTTAGGCCTTGCTGTTGGGCCCGTTCGGGTTGGGTTAAAGTAACCCGACGGTTGGGACTGTCAGGCCAAATTGACGCTGCCGTCTGTGGATCTGGGCGTGTGTGCAAAGTCACCGGGGCCCGCGCAGCGGTTTGAACCCCCAAGGAGAGTCCTCATGCACCGTTTGATCAATCGCCGAGCTTGCGCCGTGGGCGCCTTTGGCGCGCTGTTGTGGCCGGCAGCTGGCGCCCAGCCGGCCAAGGCCGAAGCGCAGGCTTGCCCGCCCTTGCTGCAGCACACCATGGCCCGTTTGCAGGACGAAAAGCCGCAGTCGCTGTGCCAGTACAGCGGCAAGGTGCTGCTGGTGGTCAACACCGCCAGTTTTTGCGGCTTTACGCCCCAATACGCCGGGCTTGAGGCTCTGTATGCCCGTTACAAGGACCAGGGCCTGGTGGTGCTGGGCTTTCCTTCCAACGACTTCGCCCAAGAGCGCGGCAGCAACAAAGACATTGCGGAGTTTTGCGAGAGCACGTTCGGTGTCAAATTCCCCATGTTCACCAAAACCGTGGTGACCGGTCGCGATGCCCATCCGTTTTACAAGCGCCTGGCCAGTGAGGCCGGTGCCGCGCCCCGCTGGAACTTCTTCAAATACCTGATCGGCAAAGATGCCAAAGTGGCGGGCAGTTACGGTTCGACCACCAGCCCTCAGGACCCTCGCCTGATCAGACAGATCGAACAACTTATGGCAAAATGACTGATCAGTCACAAAATGACTGCTTAGTCGCATCGGATCCGCCGTGCGTCGGCTCAATGGAGACCAGGATGAACCGCTCGGGTTTAGACACCGCCACCGGCACGGGCGCTCGGCTCGCCGGCTTGGCTGGCAAGGCTCGCCGCCCTGGCAATTCCTTGGGCCGCTCTCGGGTTTTGATGGGCTTTCAAAATACGCGGTTTTCGTTGCGAAGTCTTCCGGCGCCGTATGGCCTGGTTGCAAGCCCGGGGTGTCTCTCCTCCTCCCTCCCTCCCTTCTTTGCCTCGGGACGCTTCGCAACATTTTCCTTCCCGGGCGCATGAGATGGGTATCGACCTGCTCATGCGTTCAGGCTTGCCATCGACCACCGAGTCGAGCGCGGCCGGACAGCCAAAGGTGGCCATCGTCGGCTCAGGTATCGCGGCGCTGGCGGCGGCCCACCAGCTGCGCGGACAGGCCCGGCTGACCCTGTTTGAGGCGGCCGACTACTTTGGCGGCCACACGCACACGGTCGACGTCACCTTGCCCACGGCCCACGGTCTCGTGACCCATGGCGTCGACACCGGCTTTCTCGTCTTTAACGAGCGCACCTACCCACAGCTGATCGCCTTGTTTGAGCAGTTGGGCGTGCCCACTGCCAAATCGGACATGTCTTTTTCGGTGCAGGCGCCGGCCACGGCGAGCCGGGCGGCCCTGGAGTGGAGCGGCTCGAGCCTGAACACCGTGTTTGCTCAGCGCAGCAACCTCTTGCGGCCTGGGTTTTGGCGCATGCTGGCCGATATCGTGCGATTCAACCGGCTGTGCACCGCTCTGGCCCAGCGGCTGGAGGGCTCGGCCAGCGACGAGCGTCTGATGCAGCCGCTGTCGCAGTTTTTGCGCGACAACAGCTTTTCCGACGGCTTTCGCGACGGCTACTTGCTGCCCATGCTGGGATGCATCTGGTCTTGCCCGACCGACCAGATGCTGCAGTTTCCGCTGGCCACCATGCTGCGCTTTTGTCACAACCACGGCCTGCTTCAGATCGCCGATCGGCCGCAGTGGTGGACCGTCGCCGGCGGCGCACGCGGCTATGTGCACAAAATCACGGCCGGCATCGAGGACAAGCGGCTGTCGAGCCCGGTGTTGTTGGTCGAGCGCGACGCGGCCGGCGTGCGCATCACCAGCCGCCGCAACGGCCAGTTGCACAACGAGCAGTTTGACAAGGTCATCTTGGCGGGCCATTCGGATCAGAGCCTGGCCCTGCTCAGCCAGCCCTCGCAGGCCGAGCGTTCGGTGCTCGGTGCGATCGGCTACCAGCCCAACCGGGCGGTGCTGCACACCGACGCGTCGGTGCTGCCGAGCCGGCCCCTGGCCTGGGCGGCCTGGAACTACGAGCGCGCCGCCGATACCGGACAGGAATCGGCGCGGGTGTGTCTGCATTACCTGCTCAACAAGCTTCAGCCCCTGCCCTTTGAGCAGCCGGTCATCGTTTCGCTCAATCCGCTCGGCCGCATTGACCCCAGCCAAATCATCGGTCAATACGACTATGCCCATCCCGTGTTCGACGCTGCCGCGATTGCGGCGCAGCAGCAGGTCCCAGCCTTGCAGGGGCAGCAGCACAGCTACTTCTGTGGTGCCTGGGCGGGCTATGGCTTTCACGAGGACGGCCTCAAATCAGGCGTGCAGGCGGCCACCCGCTTGATCAGCGACTGGGCGGCGCAGGCCCGCCCGGCCTTGCGGGCCGCCGCATGAACGGCCGGGCCGCCCAGCGCCCGGCGCTGCAGGGCACGCCCGATGCCGTGGCGCCTGCGCAAGCCCTGATCGGATTTGGCCAAGTGCGCCACCAGCGCCTGCGGCCGGCCGGTCACGCCTTTGCTTACCCCACTGCGTTTTTGATGCTGCCTTTGCGCAGCCTGCGCGCGCATGGCAGTGGCGCCTTGGCCCGCAACCGAGCCGCCCTGCTGAGCTTTCACGACCGCGACCACGGCCAAGGCGGTGACGATTGCCTGGCTTGGCTCGATGAGCTGCTTGCCTCGCAGGGGCTCAGCGCCCCTGGCGAGGTCTGGTTGCACACCTATCCGCGCATGTTCGGCTACACGTTCAAGCCGGTGAGCTTTTGGTACTGCCATGGCGCCGACGGCTCGCTGCGTGCGATCGTGGTGGAGGTCAACAACACCTTTGGCGAGCGCCACTGCTATTTGCTCGATGCGCCGCATTACGGCCGTGTGATCGAGGCGCCCAAAGCCTTTCATGTCTCGCCCTTTTGCCGGGTCGAGGGCCGCTACCGCTTTGCCTTTATGCGCACCGAGCGCGACGGGCGCGAGCGCACCGTCGCGCGCATCGACTACGACGATGCCCAGGGCCCGCTGCTCAAGACCAGCGTGGCCGGCACGCTCGAGCCCCTGAGTGCGCGCAGCGCGCGGCGGGCGCTCATGGCCTACCCTGCCATGACGCTGGCCGTGATGGCGCGCATTCACTGGCAGGCGCTCAAGCTCTGGCTCAAGCGCGTGCCCTTCTTTCCCAAACCTCAGCCACCCAAGCAGTTTCTGACGCGATGAACACGGCCACTGACTCTACCCCCACGACCGCCGCCCTGGGCTTGCCCGCGGGTGCGCCCGCGGCGGCACGCACCGTGCTGCAGCTGCTCGCTCGCTTGCGCCATGGCAGTCTGAGCGTGCGCCTGCCCGACGGCTCGACGCGCCGCTTTGGCCAGGGCCAGACACCCACGGCCAGCCTGCACCTTAACGACTGGCAGGTGTGCTCGGCCGCCCTGAAATCGGGCGACATCGGTTTTGCCGAGGGCTATATTGATGGCCACTGGAGCTCGCCGGACTTGGTGGCCTTGCTGCGCCTGTTTATTGCGAACCGGCGTGAGGTCGAAGATGTGATCTACGGCACCTGGCTGGGCCGGCTTTTTTATCGCGTGCGGCATCTGCTCAATCGCAACACCCGGGGCAACAGCCAGAAAAACATCCACGCCCACTACGATTTGGGCAATGCCTTCTACGAGCTCTGGCTCGACGGCACGATGAACTACAGCTCTGCCCTTTACGAGACGCCGCAGTCCTCGATGCAGCAGGCTCAACTGGCCAAGGTTCGGCGGGCGCTGCGCATGGTCGATGTCAAGCCGGGCGAGCGCGTGCTGGAAATCGGTTGCGGCTGGGGGGCGCTGGCCGAGATGGCCACCACCGAGTTCGGCGCCAGCGTGGTCGGGGTGACCCTGAGCACCGAACAGCTGGCCTGGGCGCGCGCGCGCATGGCGCGCTGCGGTGTCGCCGAGCGAGCCGATCTGCGCTTGCAAGACTACCGTGACATTGGCCGCGACGGATCAGCCGACCAGTCGTTTGATGCGATTTGCTCGATCGAGATGATCGAGGCGGTCGGGCGCGAATACTGGCCGACCTACTTTGCCACCGTGGCGCGTCTGCTCAAGACCGGTGGTCGCGCCTGCATCCAGAGCATCGTGATCGACGACGAGTTTTTCGAGCGCTACCTGCAGTCAACCGACTTCATTCAGCAGTACATCTTCCCCGGCGGCTGCCTGCCCAGTCCGAGCGCTTTCAGGGCGCAGGCCGAGCAAGCTGGGCTCAAGGTGGTCGACGAGTTTTGCTTCGGCCAGGACTATGCCCGCACCCTGGAAGAATGGCGCCAGGCCTTCATGGCACGTGAGCACCAGGTGCTTGCGCTGGGCTTTGACCGTCGGTTCATGCGCATCTGGGAGTTTTATCTGGCCTATTGCGAGGCCGCTTTTGCCGAGCGCAACACCGACGTGGTGCAGTACACGCTGCTCAAGGTCTGAGCCTGAGGGCCCACTTATGACCTTGCCCCCGACGCTGGCCCTCCAGCCGGCCGCGCCGGCCTCGCCAGTCCTGCCAACCCCATGCCTGGCCTGCCTTCTGGCACCGATCTTGGCCCTGTTGCTGGCGCTCTTGCCGAGCCTGCCCGCACAGGCCCAGCGCGCTGCTGCGCAGGTGCCGCCCGAGCTCGCGCAGGCCGATGCCGCGCTTGTGCCGCGCGGCCAAGTGCGCTTTCGGGTCTGGGGCTTTGAAGTCTACGACGCCAGCTTGTGGAGCAGCCCGAGCTTTGCGGCCGATGCGTTTGATGCGCAGCCGCTGGCTTTGGAGTTGCGTTATCTGCGCAACTTTTCCGCGCAGGACATCGCACAGCGCTCGCTCAAGGAGATGCAACGCCAGGGTGCGATCAAGCCTGAGCAGGAGAAGCGTTGGCTCGGCGAGATGGCGCGCGTTTTCCCCGACATCCGTAAAGGCGACCGGCTGCTTGGTTTGCACCGGCCGGGGCAGGGGGCGGTCTTTTGGTTCAACGGCCAGTTGCGCGGCGAAATCCGGGACGCCGACTTCGCCCGGCTGTTTTTTGGCATCTGGTTGTCGCCGCGCACCTCCGAGCCTGCGCTGCGAAGCGCTTTGCTGGGCAGCGTCCCATGACGGCCGCCCATGGCCGGCGCAATGCCACGCTTTATGGCCTGCTGGGTCTGCCGCTGGCCTTTGCCGCGCTGCCCTTGTATGTGATCTTGCCCAACCATTACGCCCGCGAGTTTGGTGTGCCCCTGGCGGCCTTGGGCGCCGTGCTGCTGGCAGCCCGGCTGTTCGATGCGCTGCTCGACCCCTGGCTGGGGCGGCTGACCGATCGTCTGTTGGTGCGCAGCCCGCAGGTGCTGTTGCGTTGGGCGGCACTGGCCGCAGGGTTGCTGGCGGCGGGCATGGTGCTGCTGTTTTTCCCCGACCGTCTTTTGCACGCCCCCGAGACGTCTGAGCTGCTGCTCTGGGCTGCCGTCATGCTGGTGCTGACCTATTTGGGCTACAGCTTGCTGAGCATTGCCCACCAAGCCTGGGGCGCCTTGCTCGGTGGCGATGAGGCCCAGCGCAGTCGCATCACCGGCGTGCGCGAAGGCTTTGCCCTGATCGGCGTGTTGATTGCCTCGGTGTTGCCCGGTTGGCTGGGCCTGCCCACCGCCATGGCGGTGTTCATGGCCTTTTTGCTGCTGGGCTGGTGGTGCTGGCGTGCAAGCCTGCCCCCGCCTGCCCCCAAGTCAGATGGGGCGGTGGCCGCCTCGGTTTGGCTGCCTTTGCGCGAGCCGTGTTTTCGGCGTCTGCTGGCGGTTTTTATGCTCAACGGTATCGCCAGCGCCGTGCCGGCTACCTTGGTGCTGTTTTTCGTGCAAGACCGGCTGCAGGCGCCCGCCTCAATGGAGCCGGCCTTCCTGGGCAGTTATTTTCTGAGCGCTGCACTGTCCATGCCGCTTTGGCTGGCTGCCGTCAAGCGCTGGGGCCTTGAGCGCAGCTGGCTGGCGGGGATGCTCGCCTCGGTGGGCCTGTTTGTGGGCGCGGCCCAGTTGTCCACGGGTGACACCACCGCCTTTTTGTGGATCTGCATCGGCTCGGGCCTGGCCCTGGGTGCCGATCTGGCCTTGCCCGGCGCTTTGCTGGCCGGAATGATCGCGCACAGCAGTGCCGGATCACGCGTGGCCGGTGCCTGTTTTGGTTGGTGGAACTTTGCCGCCAAGCTCAACCTGGCGCTGGCCGCCGGCCTGGCCCTGCCGCTTTTGCAATGGCTCGGTTATGCGCCGGGCGTGCGCGAACCCCAGGCGCTGCAAGCGTTGACCTGGGCCTACTGCCTTTTGCCCTGTTTGCTCAAGCTGTTGGCCGCTTTGGCCTTGTATCTTGCCATCATGCGTGCCGGCTTGCGGCCGGCCTGGGAGAGCCATTCATGACACTTCGATCTTGCTTCGTCCGTGGCTCAGCCTGGCTGGCTGGCCTGCTGCTCGTGCTGGGCCTGTCGGGTTGCGCCGGCCCACAACTGTCCGACCACGCCAAAGACCTGCCGCGCCTGGATCTGCGCCAGTACTTCAACGGCACGCTCGACGCCTATGGCATCTTCACCGACCGATCGGGCAAGGTGGTCAAGCGCTTTACGGTGCTCATGAAGTGCAGCTGGAGCGGCCCCCCCGGCCAGGAAACGGGCGTGCTCGATGAAGAGTTCACCTATTCCGACGGCACGCGCGAGCGCCGCGTCTGGACCTTGCAGCGCACAGGCGATGGCCGCTATGTGGGCACCGCCGCCGATGTGGTGGGTCAGGCGCTGGGGCAAGAAAGCGGCAACGCCTTTCGTTTCGGCTACACGCTCAAGTTGCCGGTCGATGGCCGCACCTACGAGGTGCAGTTTGACGACTGGATGTACCTGATGGACGAGCGCGTGATGCTCAACAAGGCGCAGATGAGCAAGTTTGGCATCCGCCTCGGTGAGGTCACCTTGTCTTTCGTCAAGCGCTGAACCGGTACGGGCCGACTGCTGATGTCACACAACCCACCGATTGCCGACTGGCGCGGCAAGACCGTCTGGCTCGTCGGGGCCTCCAGCGGCATCGGCCTGGCCACGGCGCAGGCGTTGCACGGCAGGGGCGCGCAGGTGGTGATTTCGGCGCGGCAGGCGCCCTTGCTCGAGGCGTTTTGCGCGGCCCATGCGGGCGCTGTCGCCTGCCCGCTCGATGTCACCGATGCGCAGGCGGTGCAGGCCGCCGCCGGCCAGCTGCTCGATCGCGGCCCCATCGACATGGTGGTGTACTGCGCCGGTCACTACAAGGCCCAGCGCGGTTTTGATTTCACGCTGGAGGAGCTGCTGCGCCACCAGCAGATCAACTATGTGGGCGCGCTGCACGTCATGGCCGCGACGCTGCCGGCCATGCTGGCGCACGGCAGCGGTCACTTCAGCCTGGTTGCCAGCGTGGCCGGCTATCGCGGCCTGCCCAAGAGCCTGGCCTACGGCCCGACCAAGGCAGCCCTGATCAATTTGGCCGAAAGCTTGTATGCCGACGTGCAGCCCAGGGGCATCGGCGTGAGCCTGGTCAACCCCGGCTTTGTGCAAACGCCACTGACGGCGCAAAACCGCTTTCACATGCCCGCGCTCATCACGCCCGATCAGGCGGCCAGCGCGATGCTCGAGGGCTGGCGGCGTGGCGTCTTTGAGATCCACTACCCCAAGCGCTTTACGCGCTGGATGAAGCTGCTCGGCGTGTTGCCCTATGCGGCTTATTTGCCGCTGGTGGTGCGCATGGGCAAGGAGCCTTGAGGATGCAGGAGATGGCCGAGCGCACCGATGCTGTGGTGCATTTTTTCGAGAATCTGCAGCGCAGCGAGCTGTCGCGCCTGGGCCAGATTTATGCACCGCAAGCGCGCTTTAAGGACCCCTTCAATGAGGTGCAAGGCGTCGCGCAGATCGAGGCGATTTTCGAGCACATGTACCGCTCGCTCGAGCAGCCGCATTTTTATGTCACCGAGCGGGTGCTTCAGGGCCGGCAGTGCTTTTTGGTGTGGGACTTTCGATTTCGCTTCCAGCGGTTTTCGCCCGCGCAGTGGCAAACGGTGCACGGCAGCTCGCATCTGCGTTTTGACGAGCAGGGGCTTGTCGAGTACCACCGCGACTATTGGGACGCGGCTCAGGAGCTGTATGAAAAGCTGCCGGCCGTCGGCACCCTGATGCGCTGGCTGCGGCGCCAGGCCATGCGTTAATGCCGGCGCACCGCCCGGGCCTCAGGCCGGTGCGGTGTCGATGAAGCTCGGGCGCTGGCTGAGCTTGTCTTGCAGGCGCGCCAGATTGGGATGACGCGCGCGCCAGTCGATGTGGGCAAAGCGCAGGTCCAGATAGGCCAGGGCGCAGCCCACGGCAATGTCCGACAGGCTCAGGTGCACCCCGCTGCAAAACGGCTTGTCGCCCAGCCCGCTGGACATGGCTTGCAGGGCCGCGTCGACCTTGGCCATCTGGCGATCGATCCAGGCCTGGCTGCGCTGACCTTCTTGTCGACCGGCCCAGCTGGCTTCCAGGCGCGCGAGCACGCAGGCATCGAGCACGCCGTCGGCCAGCGCTTCCCATGTTTTGACCTCGGCTCTCTCGCGGCCGCTGGCCGGGATCAGTTTGCCCACCGGCGACAGCGCGTCTAAGTACTCGACGATGACGCGCGAGTCGAACACGGCTTCGCCGCCTTCCATCACCAGACAGGGCACCTTGCTCAAGGGGTTTGATTGGGCGATGAGGCTGTCAGCGGCCCAGACATCTTCAAGAACGAACTGGTAGTCGAGTTTTTTCTCCGACATCACGATGCGCACTTTGCGCACATAGGGGCTGGTTGCAGAGCCAAGAAGTTTCATGGGGTCAAAGGATACAGAAAACGGGATCAAAAGAAAGAGGCTGTTAACGAAGGATTCTAGTGCCGCCCGGCGGCGCAATTGCTGCGTGGGCGCTCTTGCGCCAAGCTTGCTCGAGCGCGGCTTTCGGCTCGAGGACCTGACACCCAGGGCGCTGCCTACAATCGGGGCCATGAGTCAGTTTGCCCTCAATGCCCTGTCGCCGCTGGACGGCCGTTACGCCGCCAAGCTTGAAGATTTGCGACCACTGATGTCCGAGCAGGGCTATATGCACCGGCGCGTGCAGGTCGAGGTGGCCTGGTTCTTGGCCCTGTCCGACGCGGGCTTGGCGCAGTTTCCTCCGCTCAGTGGCCCGGCGCGTGCCCAGTTGCAGGCGCTGGTGGACCAGTTTGGCCCGGCCGATGCACAGGCCATCAAGGAGATCGAGAAGACCACCAACCACGATGTGAAGGCGGTCGAGTATTGGATCAAGTCGCGCCTGCAAGGCAGTCAGGAGCTGCAGGCGGTGGCTGAATTTGTCCACTTCGCCTGCACCAGCGAGGACATCAATAACACCAGCCATGCGCTGCAGCTCAAAAGCAGCCGCGAGCAGGTGCTGCTGCCCGCGATCGATCAGATCGTGGCCACCTTGCGGGCCATGGCTCACCAATACGCCGATGTGGCCATGCTCAGCCGCACCCATGGCCAGACCGCCAGCCCGACCACGGTGGGCAAGGAAATGGCCAATGTGACGGCGCGCTTGCAGGCCGCGCGCGAGAAGATCGCCGCGGTGCGTATCCTGGGCAAGATGAACGGCGCCGTGGGCAATTACAACGCTCACCTGTCGGCCTGGCCCGATGTCGACTGGGAGGCCTTCAGCCGCCGGGTCGTCGAGTCCCCTGAACCGCAAGGCCTGGGCCTGCACTTTCAGCCCTACAGCACCCAGATCGAGCCGCACGATTACATGGCCGAGCTGTTCGATGCGGTGGCGCGCACCAACACCATCCTGATCGATCTGGCCCGTGACATCTGGGGCTATGTCAGCCTGGGCTACTTCAAGCAGCGGCTCAAGGCCGGCGAAATCGGCTCGTCGACCATGCCGCACAAGGTCAACCCGATCGACTTTGAAAACGCCGAGGGCAACCTGGGCCTGTCCAATGCGATGCTGCGCCATTTGGCCGACAAGCTGCCGATCAGCCGCTGGCAGCGAGACCTGACGGACTCGACCGTCCTGCGCAATATGGGCGTCGCCCTGGGCTATTCGGTGCTCGCTTACCGTTCGCTCAGCGTCGGCTTGGGCAAGCTCGAGCTCAACCACGAGGCGCTTGCGGCCGATCTGGAGCAGGCCTGGGAGGTGCTGGCCGAGCCGATCCAGACCGTCATGCGCCGACATGGCATGGCCGGCGCGTATGAAAAGCTCAAGGAGGTCACCCGGGGCCGCCGCGTCAACGCGGCGGACCTGCACCGCCTCATTGAGAGCCTGGACATGGCGCCGGCCGACAAGCAGCGTTTGCTGGCCCTGACGCCGCAGGGCTATACCGGCAAGGCCGCCGAGCTGGCGCGGCGCGTCTGAGCCCTGCGGCCGCCGGCCGTTTCAGCCGGGCTGGCGTTTTTCAAGCGCGCGGTCGGCATAGCGGCCAAAGCGCCAGGCGCTGCCCTCGCGCAGGATGCGCCGCCACGTTGCGCGCTTGGCCCCCGGCGTCATCTGCGGCCAAAGCTGCACCTCCTCGAAGCTGCGGCCGCAGCCTTTGCAGACGTCGTCGCCCTGACTGGTCGAGCAAATGGCGATGCAGGGCGTGTCGGGCGTGCTGTCGTACCAAGCCCGCCAGGCCGCCATCGCCTTTGCTGGAAAACTGGCCTCGTCCGCCTCGTCTTGCCGGTAGTACACCATCAGCGCGTACACCTCGGCCAGCGCGCGCAGCTCGGGCGCCAGCGTAAAACCGTCGGGCGACGGGCTTTTGTCGCGCCAAAAGTTGATGGCCGATTCGAGGTCGGTGATGTGCAGGGTGGGCATGCAGGCGCGAGGCGGGGCGGGCGGGGCGCTGATTATGAGGCAGACCACCCCGGCGTGCCCTGGCTAGGCCGCGGCTTGCTAAAAACACCGCGTTGGGGTGTAATCCCCTACTTGCGAAGGGGAGTAACTCCCCGGTGGGTCTGATTTTTATTACAGCCTTCGGCGCCGGCCCCACCGATCAGCATGTCGTCATTACGGAGTCTTGTGCTTCCGGCATGTTGGGCAGGCCAGCGACACTGGCCGCCGAGCCAGACCTTCGATTGAAACCTGTCAAGGTTCGGTCGAGGCGTTTCTTTTTTACGCTCAAGCTCCGACTTTCAGGTGCGCGCCTTTTCGAGGGCGCAAGTGGCTTGACTCCATTACGACAACATCTTCAAGGAGAATTTTGTGGAACTGTTTTCCCCTGCCTGGTTTTCGGCCTTGCTGGCCATCATCCTCATCGACCTGGTGCTCGCTGGCGACAACGCCATCGTGATCGCGCTGGCCGCCCGCAACTTGCCCCCGCATCTGCAGAAAAAGGCCATCATCTGGGGCACCGCCGGCGCCATCATCGTGCGCTCGGTCATGACGGTGGGCGTGGTCTGGCTGCTCAAGATCCCGGGCCTGATGCTCGTCGGCGGCTTGGGCCTGGTCTGGATTGCCTACAAATTGCTGGCCGATCAGGGCGGCGATGACCACGACGGCCCAGTGGCCAGCACCTTCTGGGGCGCGATGAAGACCATCGTCATTGCCGACGCCTTGATGGGCGTAGACAACGTGCTCGGCGTGGCTGGCGCAGCCCACGGAGACTTCGGTCTGGTGGTCATCGGCCTGCTGGTCAGCATCCCCATCGTGGTGTTCGGCAGCTCCATCGTGCTCAAGCTGGTCGAGCGCTTCCCCATTATTATTCAGGCCGGCTCGGCCGTGCTGGCTTTTACCGCCGCCAAGATGATCGTCAGTGAGCCTTTGCTGGTCGATTTTTTCGGTGGCAAGGACGTTTGGTCCAAGGGCCACACCCCGCACGTGGTGGCGCATTTGGTCACCTATGCATTGGCTGTGATTGGCGTGCTGGCTGCCGGCCGGTGGGCTACCCGCCGCGCTGCCGACAAGCCAGCTGACACCCAAGACCAGGGTGCGGCGTAAAGGCCTTGCGCTTCCCATTGGGCCCCAAGGGGCGTTTATATTGACTGACTGCCTCACCGGAGCCCGCCATGAAGACCGTGATTGTTTATGTTGACGACGCGCCTCACGCCCTGGAGCAGCTCGCACCGCTGCTCGAGCTTGAGCCCGGGCGCGAGACGATGCGCTGGATCTTGGTGGGGTGTGCCCCGCGCGTGACGCACCATGTGAGCAAGTGGGTCACGCGCAGCGCCCGTGAGAACTGGCGTGGCAAGTGGGCCGATAAGCTGTTTGGCCGGCTCGTGCCCGCTTTGGCGAGCACGGGTGACGAGGTGCTCACCTGCCTGGCCGCCCATCCGCTGCATGCGCAGCTCGAGGGCTTGCTGGCCGAGCATGCCGGCGCGCGTCTGATCGACGCCAGGCGCCCCAAGCTCGACGAGCGGCCTTCGCCCACGCCTGGTCGCAAGTTGCTGACTCTGTTGATGTCCTCCTCCAGCGGCAGCTGGCTGGCGCTGGCCGAATGAGGATCGCTGGCCCTCGCGGGGCCTTTGCTGGGGGCTGCCGGCTTACTTGAGCCAGCCGCGCCGGCGGAAGTACCACATCGGCACCAGGGCGCTGGCCAGCATGAGCGCCAGCGCATAGGGATAGCCCAGCTCCCACTGCAGCTCGGGCATGAAGCGGAAGTTCATGCCGTAAAGGCTCGCGATCAGGGTGGGCGGCAGCAGCGCCACGCTGGCCACCGAGAAGATCTTGATGATCTTGTTTTGGTTGATGTTGATGAAGCCGACCGTGGCGTCCATCAGGAAGTTGATCTTCTCAAACAGGAAGGCCGTGTGCGAGTCCAGCGAGTCGATGTCGCGCAGGATTTGCCGCGCGTCCTCGAACTGCTCGGCGTGCAGCATCTTGCTGCGCATCATGAAGCTCAGGGCGCGACGCGTATCCATCATGTTGCGTCGAATGCGTCCAGACAGGTCCTCGTGGCGCGCAATCGCACCGAGCACCTCGCCGGCCAGTTCGTCGGTCACGTTGCCAGACAGCACCTTGGTGCTGACCTTTTCCAGGTCGATATAGATGCCTTCGATGGTGTCGGCTGAATACTCGGCGTCGGCATCGAAGAGTTTGAGCAGCACGTCTTTGGCGTCGTCGATCAGGCCGACCGCCCGGCGTGCGCGCATGCGCACCAGGCGAAACACCGGCACGTCTTCGTCGTGGACGGAAAACAGCACGCCTCGGCTTTTGTGCTCGCCGGTGTGCATATTCAAAATGAAGGCCACCCGCACGGTGTGCGGCTCTTCCGCGTCGGCAATCAGGAAGTCCGAGCGGATGTGCAGCTCGCCGCTGTCTTCTTCATAAAAGCGGGCCGACTCCTCAATGTCCTCGTCCATCGCATCTTCCGGGATGGACAGGCCAAAGTGCTGCTTGACCCAGTGCTTTTCTTCGCGGGTGGGCGACTCCAGGTCGACCCAGATCGGCTCAAAGCGCGAAAGCTCTTCCAGCGATTCGATTTCTTCCTGGAACAGCCGTCCGTTGGCGAGCGTGAAAATGTTGAGCATGGCGGGCTCCCTGCGGGATCTTGTGGATCAGGGCGGCTTGTCGGCCTGGCAAGGCCAGCGCAAAACCGGGCGGGGTGAGGGTGGTCGCTTCCAACCCCGCTTGAGCCAGCCAGAGAGGCTGCGAGGCTGAAAGCTAGCGACTGGGGCTGCTTTCCATGGACGGTCTCCGAGTGGGGCGACAGCGCGCATTATGGCACCGCCCCCCGCGTTCTGAACAGCATTTAAGGGCAAATCCCACTTGTTTTCCGGCCGCACTTGCCAATTGGTGGCCGGCGGCGCATGATGGCTGCAAGAGTGCTTCGCCGACTCTTGGGTTTGGGCCCCGTCGGCTTTTGTGTCCGCCCCCACGACTAGGAGCTCTTCATGAACCTGACGATCAGTGGTCACCACCTCGAAGTCACACCCGCCCTGCGCGGCTATGTGACCAGCAAACTCGACCGCATCGCGCGGCATTTTGATCAGGTGGTCGACATCCGCGTGCTCCTGACCGTGGACAACATGAAGGAAAAGGAGCGTCGCCAGCGGGCCGAATGCAGCGTTCACGTCAAGGGCCGCGATCTGTTCGCTGAAAGCTCCCATGCCGACCTTTATGCGGCCGTCGATGAGCTCGCCGACAAACTCGATCGGCAGGTGGCTCGTCACAAAACCCGAATACAGGACCATCACCATGCTGCTGTCAAGCGGCAGGTCGACGGTTCGGTGCTCAACGCCTGAGGCGGCCGGCCGGGCTGTTGTTGCTCGGCCGCGCCAGGCCGCGCTTTTTTCGCAGCTCACGCGCTGGCGGGGCTGTGCTGGTGTGCATAATGCGGCTCAACTGCCATGAACCGCCTGTCCCAGATCTTGCCCCCCAGCCAGGTGCTCGTTGGCGTGGAGGCAACGAGCAAAAAGCGCGCCTTTGAGGAGGCGGGTTTGCTGTTTGAGAACCAGCACGGCCTGAACCGCGCACTGGTGACCGACAGCCTGTTTGCGCGTGAGCGGCTGGGTTCGACCGGCCTAGGCCATGGCGTGGCGATTCCACACGGCCGCATCAAGGGGCTCAAGGCGCCGATGGCCGCGGTCTTTCGGCTCGGTGCGCCGATCGGCTTTGATGCGCCTGACGAGCAGGCCGTGGCGCTGTTGATCTTTCTGCTGGTGCCCGAGGCGGCCACCCAGAAACACCTGGAAATTCTTTCCGAAATTGCCGAGCTGCTCAGCGATTCGGCCTTGCGCGAGCAAATCATGTCCTGCCCCAGTGCCGGCGAGCTGCACGCCATGCTGGCGCGCTGGCAGTCGGCACACGCGGCCCACTGAGAGCCCGGGCGCGCCCGCATGAAACCCACCGGTGTCAGCGCCGACGTCCTGTTTGAGGACCACCGGCAGTCGCTCAAATGGCAGTGGCTGGCCGGGCTGCAGGCCTCGGAGCGGCGGTTTGACGAGGTTGCCGTGCGCGCTGCGCGCTCAGGTGCCGATCTGGTGGGCTACCTCAACTACATCCATCCCTATCGGGTCCAGATTCTGGGCGAGCGTGAGGTGGCCTACCTGAGCCAGGGCAGTGTCGAAGACTGCAGCCGGCGCATCAACCGCATCATCACGCTCGAGCCCCCGGTGCTGGTGATCGCCGACGGGCAGGTCGCCCCCGACATGCTCATTGCGATGTGCGAACGCGGCAATTTGCCGATGTTCGCCACGCCCGAGTCGGCTGCCTTTGTCATCGATGTGCTGCGCGCCTACTTGTCCAAGCACTTCGCCGACCGCACTTCGATGCACGGCGTCTTTCTCGACATTTTGGGCCTGGGTGTGCTGATCACCGGCGAGTCCGGCCTGGGCAAGAGCGAGCTCGGGCTTGAGCTGATTTCGCGCGGCCATGGCCTGGTGGCCGACGATGCGGTCGATCTGTACCGCATCAACCAAACCACGATCGAAGGGCGCTGCCCTGATCTGCTGCGCAACTTGCTCGAGGTGCGTGGCATCGGCCTGCTCGATATCAAGGCGATTTTTGGGGAGACCGCGGTGCGCCGCAAGATGCGGCTCAAGCTCATCGTGCATCTGGTGCGCCGCGAGACGCTCGAGCGCGATTACGACCGTATCCCTTACGAGCCCCTGGAGCAAAACATCCTGGGTATCGGCGTGCGCAAGGTGGTCATCCAGGTCGAGGCCGGGCGCAATATCGCGGTGCTGGTCGAGGCGGCGGTGCGCAACGCCATCTTGCAACTGCGCGGCATCAACACCTACGAGGAATTTGTCGAGCGCCATCGCCGCGCAATGGAGCAGGGCGACTGAATCGGGCTTGCGCCCCTCAGGCCTTGTCGCCGCGGCCCTCGGCGCGCGGCGCTGCGCTGCGGTGGGGACACTGCGCTTTGGTGCAGCTGGCATAGATGGCCAGCGAGTGGTCGGTGATTTCAAAGCCCTTGGCATGGGCCACCGCCTGCTGGCGCTTTTCGATCTCGGCGTCGTAAAACTCCTCGACCCGCCCGCAATCGAGGCACACGAGATGGTCGTGATGCTGCCCCTCGTTGATCTCGTAGACCGCCTTGCCCGACTCGAAATTGCTGCGGTTGAGCAAGCCGGCCTGTTCGAACTGCGTGAGCACCCGGTAAACCGTGGCCAGGCCGATGTCCGAGCGCTCCTCTAGCAGCACCCGAAACACGTCCTCGGCCGTCATGTGGCGCTGGCGCCCTTTCTGAAAGATCTCCAGGATCTTCAGCCGCGGCAGCGTCGCTTTCAGACCGGTGCTTTTGAGCTCGTTGACGTTGTTCATGGGTTCACTTGGCTTGACGGGCGCTGCTGTGGCGGCGTATCGGTCGGCGTATCAGCGGCGGCGGTGGGCGCATGAAAAGCGCTGCCGCTACAATGATTCGATCATATTCGCCCTGGTGTTTTCATGCCCGCCAGTACCCGCACCCCTTTGCTTGTCTGCGCCTTGGCGGCCCTGTCGCTTGGCCTTGGAGCCTGCAGCTCCGTGCCCCGGTCGCTGGTCCAGCCCACCCAGTGGCTGACGCCGTATCGCAGCGATGTCCAGCAGGGTAACTTCATCTCCAGTGAGCAGGTCGCTCAACTCACGCCGGGCCTGTCGCGGCTGCAGGTGCGCAATCTGCTGGGCACGCCCTTGGTCTCCAGCCTGTTCCATGGCGATCGCTGGGACTATGTGTTTAGCATCAAACGCGGCACCGGCGAGCCCCGCATGTACCGCTACACCGTCTTCTTCAAGGGCGATGCGCTGCAGCGCTTTGAGGGCGATGCCATGCCCAGCGAGGCCGAGTTCATCGCCCAGCTCGATGTGCGGCGCAAGCTCGGTGTGGTGCCGCCTCTGCAGGCCACCCCCGAGCAGCTCAAGGCGGCCCAGGGCGCGGCGCCGGCCACCGCCAGCACGGTAGCGCCGCCGCCGGCGCCCCTGCCTCCCGCAGCGGCCTACCCTCCACTGGAGGGGCCTCGCCCGTGAGCGCCGCCCCCGCAGTCAAAGCCTTGAAGGTGGCGGTGGCCGGCGCCAGTGGGCGCATGGGCCAGATGCTGGTGCAGGCGGTGCTCGACGCCGGCGACCTGCAATTGAGCGGCGCGCTCGCTATCGCCGGCAGCGCCCAACTCGGCCAGGATGCGGCTGCCGGCCTGGGCCGCTCCTGCGGCGTGCGCATCACCAGCGATTTGCACCAGGGCCTGGACGGCGGGCATTGTCTGATCGACTTCACCCGTCCCGAAGGCACCATGGCCCATCTGGAGGTCTGCCGCCGCCTGGGGCTCAACCTGGTGATTGGCACCACGGGCTTTTCCGACGCCCAGAAGCAGCAGATCGCCGCTGCCGCTGACGACATCGCCATCGTGATGGCGCCCAATATGAGCGTGGGCGTCAACGTCACGCTCAAGCTGCTCGAGATGGCTGCCAAAGCCCTGTCGAGCGGTTACGACATCGAGATCATCGAGGCGCATCACCGCCACAAGGTCGATGCACCCTCGGGCACGGCGCTCAAGATGGGCGAAGTGATCGCCGCGGCCATCGGCCGCGACCTCAAGGACTGCGCGGTCTACGAGCGCTACGGCCATACCGGCGAGCGCGACCCGTCGACCATCGGTTTTTCGACCATCCGCGGAGGCGATATCGTGGGCGATCACACCGTGCTCTTTGCGGGCACCGGCGAGCGCATCGAGGTCACGCACAAATCGGCCAGCCGGGCCACCTACGCCCAGGGCAGCCTGCGCGCAGCGCGCTTTCTGGCCGGACATCGCCGCGGCCTGTTCGACATGTTTGACGTGCTCGGGCTCAGGTAGGCCGCCCCATGATGCCGCTGCTCGCCGAGGGGGACGCCATCAGCCGCCTAGTGGCCTGGGTGCTCTTGGTCATGTCTGTTGCCAGCTGGGTCGTGATCGTCTGGAAGGGCGCGATGCTCTTGCGCCTGGGCCGCAGCCTGTCGCGCTGCGTTGCCGCTTTCTGGCAGGCGCCGGGCTGGGCGCAGGCCGAGCAGCGCGTCCAGGCGCTCGATACCCAGGGGGTGCTCATGCCCTTGCTGCAGGCGGTGCAGCAGCGGCCGGCGGCCACCCTGGCAGGGGCCGGTGACGAGCGCGCGCAGCTCACGCGGGTGCTGCGCGATGGGCTGCAGCAACTCGGTCACCGCCTGCAGTATGGTCAGATCCTGCTGGCCACGGTCGGCGCCACGGCGCCCTTCGTCGGTTTGCTCGGCACCGTCTGGGGTATTTACTTGGCGCTCACCGGCATGGCCGCCTCCGGGCAGGTCGCCATCGACCAGATCACCGGCCCGATCGGGGAGGCCCTGATCATGACGGCCGCCGGCCTGGCGGTGGCCTTGCCGGCGGTGCTGGCCTACAACGTCATGGGCCGGCGCATCGGCCAGCTCGAGGCCGAACTCGAAGGCTTTGCCCACGACCTGCGCGAGCTGCTGGTCGCGCCCAAGGCTGGCGTATGAGCTTTGGCCGACTCCAGGCCCGGCCTGCGCCTGAGCCGATGAGCCAGATCAACGTCACGCCCCTGGTCGACGTGATGCTGGTGCTGCTGGTCATTTTCATGGTCACCGCACCTTTTTTCAGCGGCTCACTCAAGCTCGATTTGCCGCGTGCGCCCGTCAGCGCCGCGCCGCCCAGTGCGGCGCCGAGCCTGGTGCTCGAGCTCGGTCGAGACGGACAACTGCTGCTCAATGGTCTGGCGGTGACCGACGCGCAACTGAGCCAGCGCTTGCGCGAGGTGGCGGCGCAGCGCCCCGATGCCGAGCTGCAGCTGCACGCCGACCGCCAGGCGCCCTACGGTCGGGTGGTGCAGCTTCTGGCGGTTGCCAACCAGGCCGGCGTGGCGCGTGTGGGCTTCGTGGCCGAGTCGACCGGCTCCGGGCGCCCGCCTTGACGTCCCTGGCCCAGTGCGGGTCCGAGCCCGTGCGGGTGTGGCACCTAAAATCGCGGCCAGCGCCGCCCCTGGATGGGCATGAGCAGACTTTTTGTGCGCAAGCGAACCCGCCGCCCTTGACCCCATGCTAGACCCCACCTACGACCCCCAAAAAACCGAGGGCGCCGCCCAGGCCGCCTGGCGCGCGCAAGACGCTTACCGCGTCACCGAGCAAAGCAGCAAGCCGCTGGGCAAGTACTACGCCTGCTCCATGCTGCCCTATCCCAGCGGCAAACTGCACATGGGCCATGTGCGCAACTACACCATCAACGACATGCTCACGCGCCACCTGCGCATGAAGGGCTACAACGTCTTGATGCCCATGGGCTGGGATGCGTTTGGCCTGCCGGCCGAAAACGCGGCCTTGAAAAACGGCGTGCCGCCGGCCAAGTGGACCTACGAGAACATCGCCTACATGAAGCGCCAGATGCAGGCCATGGGCCTGGCCATCGATTGGTCGCGTGAGGTGGCCACCTGCGATGCCAGCTACTACAAGTGGAACCAGTGGCTGTTTTTGAAGATGCTGGAAAAAGGCATCGCCTACCGCAAGACCCAGGTGGTCAACTGGGACCCGGTCGACCAGACCGTGCTGGCCAACGAGCAGGTGATTGACGGCAAAGGCTGGCGCACCGGTGCGGTGGTGGAAAAACGCGAAATCCCCGGCTACTACCTCAAGATCACCGACTACGCGCAGGAGCTGCTCGACCATGTTCAGGTGGGCAACCCCAAGGCCAGCTTGAACGGCTGGCCCGACAAGGTGCGGCTGATGCAGGAAAACTGGATCGGCAAGAGCGAGGGCGTGCGCTTTGCATTTACCCACGACATCCGAGATGCGGCCGGCCAGCTCATTGAGGGCGGGCGCATGTATGTGTTTACCACCCGCGCTGACACGCTCATGGGCGTGACCTTTTGCGCGGTCGCGCCCGAGCACCCCCTGGCGCTGCATGCGGCCGCGGGCGACCCGAAGATGGCGGCCTTTTTGCAAGAGTGCAAGGCTGGCGGAACCACTGAGGCCGAATTGGCCGTCAAAGACAAGGTGGGCATGCCCACGGGTCTGTTTGTCACGCATCCGCTGACGGGGGAGCAGGTGGCAGTGTGGGTGGGCAACTATGTCCTCATGGGCTATGGCGACGGCGCCGTGATGGGCGTGCCGGCACACGATGAGCGCGACTTTGCGTTTGCCCTGAAGTACCAGTTGCCGATCAAGCAGGTGGTGGCCCTGAGCGACCAGAGCTTTAGCGACACCGCTTGGCAAGAGTGGTATGCGACCAAAGAGGGCGTGTGCGTCAATTCGGGCGTGCTCAATGGCCTGCGTTTTAAAGACGCGGTCAACCAAGTGGCCCAACTGTTGGCGGCCAAAGGTCTGGGCGAGAAGAAAATCACCTGGCGTTTGCGTGATTGGGGCGTGAGCCGCCAGCGCTACTGGGGCACGCCCATCCCCATCATCCATTGCGACGAGCACGGCGCAGTGCCCGTGCCCGAAAAAGACCTGCCGGTGGTGCTGCCGCAAGACTGCATTCCCGATGGCTCGGGCAACCCGTTGCACAAGCACGAAGGTTTTCACAAAGGCGTGGTCTGCCCCACTTGCGGCAAACCGGCGCGGCGCGAGACCGACACCATGGACACCTTTGTCGATTCGTCCTGGTATTTCATGCGCTACTGCGACCCGACCAACGCTGAGGCCATGGTCGCCGGCGGCACCGACTACTGGATGCGCGATCAGAGCGCCGCATCTGGCGGAAGCGGCATGGACCAGTACATCGGCGGCATCGAGCACGCCATCTTGCACCTGCTGTACGCGCGCTTTTGGACCAAGGTCATGCGCGATCTGGGCCTGGTCAAGGTCGACGAGCCCTTCACCCGTCTGCTCACCCAGGGCATGGTGCTCAACCACATCTACTCGCGCCGCACCGCCAAGGGCGGGAAAGACTATTTCTGGCCGCACGATGTCGAGCATGTGCTCGATGCCAGTGGCAAGGTCGTCGGTGCGCGCCTGAAGAACCCGGCCGACAGCGGTGACGGCAAATTGCCCGTGGGCACGCCCATCGACTACGAAGGCGTGGGCACCATGTCCAAGTCCAAGAACAACGGCGTCGATCCGCAAGACTTGATCGAAAAGTACGGCGCCGACACCGCGCGCCTGTACACCATGTTCACGGCCCCGCCCGAGGCCACGCTGGAGTGGAACGACGCGGCGGTGGAAGGCAGCTACCGGTTTCTCCGCCGCGTGTGGAACTTCGCAGTCAAGCACGAAAGCGTCCTCAAGGCGGCCACCGCAGGTGACCTCAGCCAAGCGGCTTGCCGCAAGCAAGCGGCCGATCTGCGCCGCGAAGTGCACCTGACGCTCAAGCAAGTCAGCTACGACTACGAGCGGATGCAATACAACACCGTGGTGTCGGGCTGCATGAAGCTGCTCAATGCGCTGGAAGACTTCAAAACCGATGGCAGCCCAGGCGACCAGGCGGTGCTGTGCGAAGGGGTGTCGGTGTTGTTGCGCACGCTCTACCCCGCGTGTCCCCACATCAGCGCCCATTTGTGGGGGGAGCTGGGCTATGCCGCTCGCACTGGCGACTTGCTTGACGCCGCATGGCCTGGCGTGGACGAGAGCGCCTTGCTGCGCGACGAGATCGAACTCATGCTGCAAGTCAACGGCAAATTGCGTGGGTCCATCTTGGTGCCTGCCAATGCCAGCAAGCAGGGCATCGAGCAAGCGGCTTTGTCCAGCGAAGCCTTCCAGAAACAAGCCCAAGGCGCGACACCCAAGAAAGTGATCGTGGTGCCCGGGCGCCTGGTCAACGTGGTGCTCTGATGCAGCGGCGCCGACAGCTGTGCTTGCTCTTGGCCGCGGCCGCCCTGGGCGGCTGCGGCTTTGCGCTGCGTCGGCCGCCCCAGTTCGCATTTAAAAACCTCTATCTGCAAATGCCCGAAGGCTCCAGCCTTGGGCCGGAGCTGGTGCGCGTGCTGCGCTACAGCCCCTCGCTGCGCGTGCTGCTGCTGCCCAGCGAACGCGCCTCGGCCGACGCGATCTTCGAGGTGCGCAGCGAGCAGCGCGAAAAAATCGTCGCCGGCCTCAATGCGGCCGGTCAGGTGCGCGAGTTTCAATTGCGTCTGCGCCTGCGCTTTCGGCTCATCACGCCGCAGGGCCGTGAACTCATCCCCGAGACCGAGATCGCCTTGCAGCGTGAAATCGGCTTTGCCGAATCGGCCGCGCTGGCCAAAGAGGCAGAAGAGGTGATGCTCTTTCGCGACATGCGCGACGACATGCTGCAGCAAATTCAGCGCCGCCTGGCCGCTGTCACCACCGTGCAGTCGGGCACGACGCCGCTCGAGCGCTGAGCGGCCTGGCCTTTCCTACAATCGCAGCCCATGCAACTGGCCCCCGACCAACTGGCTGCCCATCTGGCGCGTGGGCTGGGCAGCTTGTATGTGCTCTACGGCGACGAGCCGCTCTTGATGCAAGAGGCGGCCGATGCGATCCGGCAGGCCGCTCGGGCACAAGGCTATACCGAGCGCAGCGTGCACACGGTATCGGGCGCCTCTTTCGACTGGAGCGCGGTGCTGGCCGCCAGCGGCGCCATGAGCCTGTTTGCTGACCGCCAGATCCTGGAGCTTCGCATGCCCGGCGGCAAGCCCGGCAAGGACGGCGGCCAAGCCCTGGTGCAATTGAGCCAGTCGCTGCAGGGTCAGGACGCCACCTTGGGCCTGGTGCTGCTGCCGGCCCTGGACAAGGCCACCCGCGCCGCCGCCTGGTTCACTGCGCTGCAAGCTGGCGGTGTTTGCCTGCAGATCGAGTCGATCGACCGGGCGGGTCTGCCGCGCTGGATCGCTCAGCGCCTGGCGCTGCAAGGCCAGCGCATGGCCGCTGGCGAGAGTGGGCAGCAGGCGCTGACCTTTTTTGCCGACCGGGTCGAGGGCAATTTGCTGGCGGCTCACCAGGAAATCCAGAAGCTGGCCCTGCTCTATCCGGCGGGCGAGCTGAGCCTGCAGCAGGTGGAGTCGGCCGTGCTCAACGTGGCGCGCTACGATGTCTTCAAGCTCTCCGAGGCGGTGCTTGCGGGCCAGGCCTTGCGTGTGCAGCGCATGCTCGACGGCTTGCGCGCCGAGGGCGAGTCGCAGGTGTTGGTGCATTGGGCGCTGGCCGAGGAAATCCGCAACCTCAAGCGCGTCAAGGACGCGATTGCCGACGGCCGCCCGCTGCCGCTGGCTTTGCGCGAGAACCGCGTTTGGGGGCTCAAGGAGCGCCTGTTTGAGCGGGTGTTGCCCCACCTGCCCGCCGGCACCCTGGCTCATCTGCTCGATGCGGCGCACAAGGTCGACGGCATTTGCAAGGGCTTGCGCCACCCCGACTGGCCCAGCGACAGCTGGCAGGCCTTGCACCGCCTGGCCATGCAGCTGTGCGAGCCCTGCGCCGCCGGCACGCGGCCCTTGCGCGGCGCGCGGCCCGCGTGAGCGTTGTGATCTGCACCAGCGCCCGGCGGTCATGACGCCCGTCGCCCAGGCCCAGCCCGCTGCACTGCTTGGCCCCGGCCAGCGCTTGGCCATTCTCAGCGCTCTGGTCGACGAGCAGCGCGGCCTGATCGATCAGCTGCAGCAGGCTCAGCGCGTGGAGCATGCCGGCCGACGCTTCTGGCTGGGCCGGTTTCATGGCGTGCCCGTGGTGCTTACGGTCTCGCGCATCGGCAAGGTCTCGGCCAGCATGACGGCGGCCATCCTGATCGAGCGATTTGCAGCTGGCGCCATCGTCTTTACCGGCGTGGCCGGCGCGCTCGGTGATGCGGTTCAGGTCGGCGATGTGGTGGTGGCCGAGGACTTCATCCAGCACGACCTCGACGTCTCGCCCCTGTTTGCCCGCTACGAAGTGCCGGCCTACGGCCGTGCCCGTTTCGCCTGCCATGCCGGCCTGAGCCAGGCCCTGCGGCAGGCGGTGCAGCACAGTCTGGTGCGCGACTTTGCACCGGCGCGCGTGCACCAGGGCCTGATCGCCAGCGGCGATCGCTTTGTCAGCGGCGCCGCCGAGGTGCAGGCCCTGCGCCAGCGGCTTGAACAAGACGGCCATCCGGCACTTGCTGTCGAGATGGAAGGCGCTGCCGTGGCCCAGGTCTGCGCCGATCACGGCCTGCCTTACGCCGCCATGCGCACCATCTCCGACCGCGCCGACGACCATGCCCATCGCGACTTTGCGCAGTTCGTCGACCAGGTGGCCAGCCGCTATGCGCAGGCCATCATTGGGCGCTTGCTCGCCCCCTGAGACAGGCCGCTGTCGGCTTCAAGGGCTGGCCAGCGCCGCCTCGATATCGGCCTGCAGCGACTCGGGCTTGTCCATCGAGCCGTAGCGCTTGATCGGCTGGCCGTCCTTGCCAATCAGGAACTTGGTGAAGTTCCATTTGATCGCCTGCGTGCCCAAGATCCCAGGTGCGCTGCGGGTGAGCCACTGAAAAAGCGGATGGGCGTGTGGGCCGTTGACCTCGACCTTGCTCATCATGGCAAAGCTCACGCCATAGTTTTTTTGGCAAAAGCCCAGGATCTGCTCGTCGGCGCCGGGGTCCTGGCCGCCAAATTGGTTGCAGGGAAAACCGATCACACTCAAACCGCGCTCGCCATAGCGTTCGTGCAGTTGCTGCAGGCCGGCAAACTGCGGCGTGAAGCCGCAGGCACTGGCGGTGTTGACCACGAGCACCACGCGGCCCTTGAGGCTGCTCAGGGCAAGCTCCTGTCCGTCGATCTGGCGGGCGCTGAAATCGTGCAATTGGCTCATGGTCGTTCCTTAGGAGGCTGACCCGATTGTGCGGCTGGCGCAAAAACCTGTGCGGACCTGGCCCATCCATGCCTGAGCCTTGCGCGCCCGATCAGCCCTGGTCCTTGCTCCCCGACTGCAGCGCTGCCAGCAGCGCGGCCAGGATGATCAGGCCGCCGCCAATGAGGGTGCGCGTTTGCAGCTCGGCCGCGCCCAGCCAGGCCGAGGAGACGCTGGCAAACAGGATTTCGGTGAGCATGACCAAGGCCGTGGTGCTGGCGGCCAGGCGGGCCGCGCCGTACTGCAGGGCCAGATTGCTGGCCAGAAATGCCAGGCACAAGCCGACCGCCACCGGCCAGCCCGAATCGCCCAGGGCCGGTGCGCCCACCATCCCCAGCCCCATGCCCAGCGCGGCTGCGGCCGAGGCCATGACTGCGCCGCCGCCAAACATGGCCAGCATGCGCCCCTCGCTCGGGGTGTTGCCGTAGCGACGCAGCAAGATGTTGGTGATGGCAAAACACAGCCCGCCGCCGATGGCCAGCCAGTCGGCGCCGCTTTGCGGCACTGGCCAGGGGGAGTCTGGCGCCTTGAGCACCACCACCACGCCCGCCAGCGCCAGCAGCAGCCGCAGCAGCGAGGCCCGGCTCGGCCGCTCGCCCAGCAGCGGCCAGGCCAGCACGATGGACCAGGCGGGCATGAGGTAAAACAGCAGCACCACACGCACCACGTCGCCGATGCTCACGGCCCAGTTGAAACCCACATTGGTCAGGCCTGCGGCCACCAGCAGCAGCCACAGGCCGCGGTGACGGGCCAGCGGGCGCCAGGCCAGCGGGCGCCAGGCGAGCACGCAGACGACGGCGGCCGCGTAAATCAGCGCGGTGGACCACAGCGGGTGCAGCCCCTGCTCTTGCAGCTGCCGAAATGGCCACCAGGACAGTCCCCAGACCAGGGCGTTGACAAGCAGGGCGCCGACGGCCAGCAGCGGCGGCCCGCTGGGCAGGCTTTGCGGGGCGTTGCGGGCTGGCTCGTTGCTCATGGGTGCTGGCGTCTGGGGTGGGGGCTGGCCCGTCATTGGGGCCCAAGAGGTGGCTCAAGAGGTTGCTTGAAGGGTGGCCCAAGTCGGGGCCCGCCTTCAGTGCGATTTGTCGCTGCGCGCGATCTCCAGCAGGGCTTGCACCTCCTGGCTGTGGTGCACCAGATTGCTGCGGTGCCAGCGCTGGATCACCCACATGAAGCCGGCCACCACGATGCCAAAGGCGGTGATGGCGCCAAAGGCCGACATACCCAGACCGGTCGACAGCGCGTAGAAGCCGCCCAGGCCCAAGATGCAGGCCTGCTCGTTGAAGTTTTGTACTGCAATCGAGCGGCCAGCGCCCATCAGGTTGTGCCCGCGGTGCTGCAGCAGCGCGTTCATGGGGACCACTAAAAAGCCGCCCAGCCCACCGAGCAGGATCAGGAAGGGCGCGGCCACCCAGACGTTGTCGATGAAATTCATCAGGATGACCAGCAGCCCCATGCCGATGCCCAGCGGCATCAGGCTGGTGGCCTGGTCGAGCCGGGTGCGGGTCGAGGCGATCACCGCGCCCACTGCGGTGCCTATGGCCACCACGCCCACCAGCGCAGACGCCTGGGTGGTGCCATAGCCCAGGGCTGCAGCCGCCCAGGCCAGCACGATGTAGCGCAGATTGCCCGAGACGCCCCAGAACAAGGTGGTGGTGGCCAGCGAGATTTGGCCGAGCTTGTCACGCCACAGGCGGGTGTTGCACTGCCAGAAGTCGGGCAGCAGCGCCATGGCGTTCTTGGGGATGGGGCGCATGGTCACGCCGGTGTGGGGAATTCGGGTGTTGAACCAGGCCGCCAGCGCATAGACCGCCATCAGCACCATCAGCGCCGCCTCTGGCGGCGTGTCGATGCCGGTTTCAAACAGGGGCATGTCCAGGCCCAGCAAAGGGCCCGAAATGCGCGGGCCCACCAGCTGTCCGCCCAGCAGCACGCCCAGAATGATGGAGGCAATCGTCAGGCCCTCAATCCAGCCGTTGGCCTTGACCAGCTGCGAGGCCGGCAGCAACTCCGTGAGGATGCCGTATTTGGCGGGCGAATACGCGGCCGCGCCCAAGCCAACGATGGCGTAGGCGGCCAGAGGGTGCATGTGAAACACCATGGCCAGGCAGCCCACGACCTTGATCGCATTGCTGACGAACATGACCTGCCCTTTGGGCCGGGCATCGGCAAAGGCGCCGACGAAAGGCGCAAGCACCACATAAAACAGGGCGAACATGGGCACCAGGGCCGCCGGCTGCCACTTGGGCGCGCCGCCGGCGCGCAGCAGTTCGACGGCCACCACGAACAGCGCGTTGTCAGCCAGCGAGCTGAAAAACTGCGCCGCCATGATGGTGTAAAAGCCGCGTTTCATGGGTAAGGAAAAGAGTGCGGGCTGGGGCTCGGAGGCCGTCAGGGAACCATCAGCCAGGCTGATGGACTGTGAAAAATTCCGACCCGCTTGATGAAGGTTCCGGTTTATAGCACGCGCCTCGGTGCCAAAATGCCGTCGACCAGGCTTGCCGGGGTGCTGCAGGCCAAGACCTTGCTGCCACCCCGGTTTTTGATGCCCTCTTTCCCAGCACACGGACAGCCCACGCCCATGCCCCGCCCCATTCTGGCCACCATCGACCGGCAGCATCTGCGCCACAACCTGGCGCGGGTGCGCCAGTACACGGGCGATGCCAGGTTGTGGGCGGTGGTCAAGGCCGACGCCTACGGCCACGGCATCGAGCGGGTGTTTGATGCCTTGCGCGGCGCCGACGGGTTTGCGCTGCTCGATTTGGCCGAGGCCGAGCGCATACGGGCGCTGGGCTGGCGCGGCCCCATCTTGCTGCTCGAGGGCTGCTTTGAGCCGCGCGATCTGGAGTCGTGCTCGCGCCTGGGTCTTTGGCACACGGTGCACTGCACCGAGCAGATCGAGATGCTGGCGGCCCACAAAACGCAGCAGCCGCAGCGCGTGTTCCTCAAGATGAACTCGGGCATGAACCGCCTGGGCTTTGCCCCCGAGCGCTACCGCGCCGCCTGGAGCCGCTTGCAGGCCCTGCCGCAGGTGGAGGACATTTGTCTGAGCACCCATTTCAGCGACGCCGATGGGCCGCGCGGCATCGCCGAGCAGCTGGCGCGGTTTGAGCAGATCACCGCCGACCTCCCGGGCGAGCGCTCCTTGAGCAACAGTGCGGCCAGCTTGCGCCACGGCTCCGCGCTGCAAAACCGCAGCGACTGGGTGCGGCCGGGCATCGCGCTGTACGGCAGCGCGCCCGACTTCGCTGCAAGCGACGCCGGCCGCTGGGACTTGCGGCCGGCCATGAGCCTGCGCGCGCGCGTGATTGCCACGCAGTCGATCGCGCCCGGCGCCACCGTCGGCTATGGCTCGACGTTCGTCGCCGACCGGCCGATGCGCATCGCGGTGGTGGCCTGCGGTTATGCCGACGGCTACCCGCGCCATGCGCCCACTGGCACGCCGGTGCTGGTGGAGGGCCAGCGCTCGCGGCTGGTGGGCCGGGTCAGCATGGACATGCTGACCATCGACCTGAGCGACCTGCCGGCCGCTGGCATGGGCAGCGAGGTCACGCTTTGGGGCCAGGCGGCTGCGGGTGCAGTTCTACCCATCGACGAGGTGGCCGCTGCGGCGGGCACCGTGGGTTATGAGCTGATGTGCGCCTTGGCGCGGCGGGTGCCGGTGCAGGCTGTCGACGGCGACAGCGACCCCACGTTGCAGCCGGCCTGAACCCCAGGCCCCGACCGCGCGCACCGAGCCCCACGCGCACAGGGATAGCCCGCTTGCGCATTCGGACGGGCCGTTTCATAGTCAGGCCCCTTCGGCCTCAACATTGGTGACAATGTGGGTCCGTCAGGCCTTGGTCACTTTATTTCAAGCCATCATGAACCTTCGTCGATCTTTTGCCGCAGCCCTGCTGACGGCCTGGTGCTGGGGACTTGTGGCCCATGCGCAGACTTTTCCCAACAAGAGCGTTCGCATCGTCGTGCCCTTCGGCGCCGGCGGCGTGGCCGATCTGACCGCGCGCACGGTGGCCGGTCGCCTGGCCGAGCAACTCGGGCAGGCGGTGGTGATCGAAAACCGGCCCGGTGCCGGTGGCATCGGCGCGGCCGATGCGGTGCTCAAGTCCGAGCCCGATGGCCACACCCTGCTGCTGATGTCCAATGGCACGGCCGTCAGTGCCGGTTTGTTCAAATCCCTGCCTTTTGATACGCTCAAAGATTTCGCGCCCATCTCCACGCTGGGCACGTTTGACATCGCCATCTTGGTGCCGGCCGACTCGCGTTTCAAATCGCTGGCCGAACTGCTGGCCTTCGCCCGCGCCAATCCGGGCAAGCTCAATGTGGGCAGCATCAACATCGGCAGCACGCAGAACCTGGCGGCCGAGCTGTTCAAGTCCAATGCAGCGGTAGATATGCAGATCGTGCCCTTTAACGGCACGCCCGCGGTGGTGACCGCTTTGCGCGGCGGCCAGATCGATGCGGCCGTCGAGATCCTCGGCCCGGTCATGTCGCAGGTCAACGCCAAGGCGCTGCGGGTGCTGGCCGTCACCGGCGACAAGCGCTCGGCCGCCTTGCCCGAGGTGCCGACGGCCCGCGAAAGCGGCCTGTCCAATTTTGTGGCCGCCAGCTGGAATGGCCTGGCAGCGCCTGCGCGCACGCCCCGGCCGGTGATTGAGCGGCTGCAGCGCGAGGTGCAGGCGGCCATCGCACACCCCGACGTGCGCCGGCGCCTGGCCGAGCTCAACGTCGATGCGCAAGCCAGCACGAGCGAGCAGGCAGCAGCCTTGCTGGCCAGCGAGGTCAAGCGCTGGGGCGAGGTGATCGTGCGCGCCAAGATCCCGCTGCAATGAGCCTGCCCATCACCCGCCTGGGCCTGGTCGGCTATGGCGAGGTCGGGCGGATCTTCGCGGCCGCCTTGCGCCCGCAGCTCGGCCAGCTGTGCGTGGCCGATCTCAAGCTGGGCGACCCGGCTCAGGCGCCGGCCCTGCATCAGCATGCTCAGGCCCTGGGCGCGCAAGCGGGCTCGCTGCAGACCTTGTGCGAGCAGGCCGAGCTCATCGTCTCGGCCGTTACTGCCTCGAGCACCTTGGCGGTGGCCGAGCAGGCCGCTGCGCACATTCGGCCGGGCTGCTTTTTCCTCGATCTGAACTCGGCCTCACCGGGCACCAAGCAGCAGGCGGCGCGCTGCATCGAGGCGGCCGGCGCCCACTATGTGGAGGCGGGCGTCATGACCTCGGTGCCGCCCTATGGCATTCGAGTGCCCATGCTTTTGGGCGGTGCCCGTGCCGCCGATCTGGCGCCCCAGCTCAAGGCCTGGGGCATGGATGCGACGGTCGTCTCCGAGCAGCTTGGCGTGGCCAGCGCGATCAAGATGTGCCGCAGCATCATGATCAAGGGCCTGGAGGCGCTGGTCATCGAAAGCTATGCCACCGCGCGCCGCTATGGCGTTGAAGACCATGTGCTGCCCACGCTGGCCGAAACCTTTCCGAGCATCGACTGGCACAAGCAGGGCGCTTACTTTTTCAGCCGCGTGGTACAGCACGGTCAGCGCCGCGCCGACGAAATGCGCGAAGCCGCCCGCACGGTGCAGGAGGCCGGTTTTCCCCCGCTCATGACCGCCCCCATTGCCGACAAGCAGCAATGGGTGGCCGACCTGGCCGCTGCCGGCGTGTTTGCCCAGCTGGCCAAGGACGCCCGCTGGCAGGACTACGCCGACCGATTGCCCAAGGACTGAGCGCGCGCCCCGCGCGACCCTGGCCTTCCTAGAATGTACGCATGAAGACCGATCCGCCGCTTCGGGGCATTTCCTCCATGGCCACCCGCGCCTTGTTGGCGCAGCTTGTGGCCGAGTTTGAGCAGCGCGGCGGCCCGCCGGTTTCGATCGAGTCGGTCGGCGGGGTCGATGCGGCCAGGCGCGTCCAGGCCGGCGAAGACTTCGATCTGGTCATCCTGGCCGCCGATGCGATCGAGCGCTTGATCGATCAAGGCCAGTTGCTGCCTGGCCGGGTGGATCTGGCGCGATCGGGTGTGGCAGCGGCGGTGCGGCAGGGCGCAGCGGTGCCCGATTTTTCCAGCGTGGACTCGCTCAGGCGCGCCGTGCTGGAGGCGCCCCGCATCGGCTACTCCACCGGGCCCAGTGGCGTCGCTTTGCTCGAGCTGTTCAAGCGTTGGGGCGTGCACGAGGCGCTGGCGCCTCGCCTGCTGCAGGCTCCAGCGGGCGTGCCGGTGGCCGCGCTGGTGGCCAGGGGCGACGTCGCGCTGGGCTTTCAGCAACTCAGTGAGCTCATCGATATGCCCGGCATCACCCTCGTGGGCCCCTTGCCTGCGGCGGTTCAGATCACCACCGTGTTTTCGGCCGGCATCGGCGTGCGCAGCCGCCAGATTGAGGCGGCCCGGGCCTGTCTGTCATTCATGGCCGGCCCGCAGGCAGTCGATGCCAAACGCAAACAGGGCATGGATGCAGCCTGAAATGCCCCAGCCCGCCCGCCCGGATGTCAGGCCTGCGCCCTGTGAGACGCCCTGCGGCGATGCGGCCTTGTCGCCACCTTCTTGTTTTGAACCGGAGCCCCCAACATGATCATCGACTGCCACGGTCATTTCACCACCGCCCCCAAGGCGCTGGAGGACTGGCGCAACCAGCAGATCGCCGGCATCCAGGAGCCGTCCAAGATGCCGCGAGCGGCGGACTTGAAAATCAGCGACGACGAGCTGCGCGAAGCCATCGAGACCAACCAGCTCAAGCTCATGAAGGAGCGCGGCAGCGACCTCACGCTGTTTTCGCCGCGTGCCAGCTTCATGGCCCACCACATCGGCGACTTTCAGGTCTCGTCCACCTGGGCCGCCATCTGCAACGAGCTGGTGTTTCGTGTCAGCCAACTCTTTCCCGAGCACTTTGTGCCGGTGGCCATGCTGCCGCAGTCGCCCGGGGTCGACCCGGCCACCTGCGTTGCCGAGCTGGAAAAGTGCGTCAAGGACTACGGCGCGGTCGGCATCAATCTCAACCCCGACCCCTCGGGCGGTCACTGGACCAGCCCGCCGCTGACCGACCGCCACTGGTACCCCATCTACGAAAAGATGGTCGAGTACGACCTGCCCGCGATGATCCACGTGAGCACCAGTTGCAATGCCTGCTTTCACACCACAGGCGCGCACTACCTCAACGCCGACACCACCGCCTTCATGCAGCTCATCCAGGGTGATTTGTTCAAGGACTTCCCCACGCTCAAGTTCCTCATTCCCCATGGCGGCGGCGCCGTGCCTTACCACTGGGGCCGGTTCCGCGGGCTGGCGCAGGAAATGAAAAAGCCCCTGCTCACCGAGCATGTGCTGGGCAACGTGTACTTCGACACCTGCGTCTACCACCAGCCCGGCATCGATCTGCTCAACACCGTGATCCCGGTCAAGAACGTGCTCTTTGCCTCCGAGATGATCGGCGCGGTGCGCGGCATCGACCCGACCACGGGCCACTACTACGACGACACCAAGCGCTACATTGAGGCCAGCACCCTCCTCTCGGCCGCCGACAAGCACCAGATTTACGAGGCCAACACCCGCCGGGTGTTCAGCCGCCTGGACGCGCGCCTGAAGGCCGCCGGCAAGTAAACCCCCGCAGGAGAAAGCACCATGTACGAACTTGGCGTCGTGTACCGCAACATTGAGCGCGCCGACCGCGCAAGCACGGACGCGCTGGCGCCCCTGGGCTCGGCCACCGTGCACGAGGCCATGGGCCGCGTGGGCCTGCTCAAGCCCTATATGCGCCCCATCTATGCCGGCGCGCAGGTCTCGGGAACGGTCGTGACCGTGCTGCTGCATCCCGGGGACAACTGGATGCTGCATGTGGCGGCCGAACAGATCGAGCCCGGCGACATCGTGGTGGCTGCGGTCACCGCCGAATGCACCGACGGCTACTTTGGTGACCTGCTGGCCACGAGCTTTCAGGCGCGCGGTGCCCGCGCGCTTGTCATCGATGCTGGCGTTCGCGATGTCAAGACGCTGACCGACATGAAGTTTCCGGTCTGGAGCCGCGCGGTCTCGAGCAAGGGCACGGTCAAGGCCACGCTGGGGTCGGTCAACATCCCGGTGGTCTGTGCGGGCATGTCCGTCCACCCCGGCGATGCCATCGTGGCCGACGACGACGGCGTGGTCTGCGTGCCCCGCGCGCGGGTCGCCCAGACTTTGGAGGCCGCCCGTGCGCGCGAGGCCAATGAAGGTGACAAGCGCAACAAGCTTGCCAGCGGTGTGCTCGGCCTGGACCTTTACAAAATGCGCGAGCCGCTTGAAAAAGCGGGCCTGCGCTACATCGATTGAGCCCCCTCGTGCCTGCGCCTAGCCCCTCGCGCCCAACTGCTGGCCCCCACACCAAGACAGCCGGCTGGCTCGATTGGTATGACGGTCCGGCCCGGCCCCGTTTTGTGCCGCCGCCGGGCAGTGTCGATGCGCACTGTCATGTGTTTGGCCCGGGCGATGTGTTTGCCTACGCGCCCGAGCGCAAGTACACGCCCTGCGATGCCAGTGCCGAGCAGCTGTTTGCGCTGCGCGACCACTTGGGCTTTGCGCGCAATGTCATCGTGCAGGCCACCTGCCACGGAGCCGACAACAGCGCCTTGCTCGATGCGCTGGCCAAGGCCGCCGGCCGTGCCCGTGGCGTGGCCACGGTGCGCCGGGACATCAGCGATGCGCAGCTGCGCGCACTGCATGAGGCCGGCGTGCGCGGCGTGCGCTTTAACTTCGTCAAGCGCCTGGTCGACTTCACGCCCCAGAGCGAGCTGATGGACATCGCCGTGCGCATCGCCCGGCTGGGCTGGCATGTGGTGATTTACTTCGAGGCGCGCGACCTGCCTGAGTTGTGGGACTTCTTCACCGCGCTACCGACCACCGTGGTGGTCGATCACATGGGCCGCCCCGATGTCGACCTGCCGATTGACGGGCCGCAGTTCGAGCTTTTCATGCGCCTGATGCGTGAGCACCCCCACATCTGGAGCAAGGTCAGCTGCCCGGAGCGTCTGAGCCTGTCGGGCCCGCCCGCCCGCGACGGCCAAAGCGCGCCCTACCGAGATGTGCTGCCCTTCGCCCGCCGCGTGGTCGAAACCTTTCCCGATCGCGTGCTTTGGGGCACCGACTGGCCCCATCCCAATTTGAAGGACCACATGCCCGACGACGGCCTGCTGGTCGACTTCATCCCGCAGATTGCCACCACCGCAGAGCTGCAGCGCAAGCTGCTGGTGGACAACCCGATGCGCCTGTACTGGTCCTGAGGGCGCGATTATCTAAAGCGCGATCGACCCGAGAGAGCCTGCACTTGGCCTTTCAGCGCTTTCTCAGCCCCAGGGCCATGACCACGCCAACCACCAGCAGGCCGCCGGCCACTTGCACGGGTTCGATGCTCTGGCCCAGCAGCAGCCAGGCCAGCACCAGGGCCACCACGGGTTCGATGTTGAGGATGGGCGAGTTGCCGACCACGCCCAGGCGCGGCAGCACAGCCAGCAGCAAGGTGATGCCGGTGCCGTAGAGGACGGTCAGCAGGCTCAGGCCCAGCCAGCCGCTGGCCGATTGCGGCAGCTGCCAGCTGCCCTGTATGGCCACCATCACCATGGCCACGGCGCAGGCCAGGGCCATGGTGATGGCCGTGCGCAGGCGTGCGTCGATGCCGGCGATTTCGTGCTGGGTCAGGATCAGCACCAGGCCGAAGCTGGCCGCAGCGGCCAGGGCATAGGCCAGCCCTGCGCCGATGCGTTGCCACTGCGCCTGCGCGCCCAGGCCCGAGGCGGCGCCCAGCACATCAAGGGCCAGGGCCAGCCCGACGATCAGCAGCGGCATGGCCAGCACCAGAGCGCGCGCCGGCCGCTGGCCATACAAGACCCAGGCCCACAGGCCAGCAAAAATCGGGAAGGTGTTGAAGGCCAGCAGCGCCAGTGCCACCGGCAAGCGCGCCACGGCGGAGTAGATGCACAGGCTTTGCATGCCCACCAAGACGCCTGCGCCCAGCAGCGCGCGCCATTGTCCGGGCCCGGGCAGCTCGGTGGGCCGCTGGCGCCACAGCAGCAGCACCAGCGCCGCGGCGGTCAGGCCGCTGCGCAGCACGACCGCGGTGGCCACATCGGTGCCATCGTTGAAGGCCGCGCGCGCCGCCACATGGTTGGCGCCCATCATGCTGGCAATGGCCAGCAGCGTGAGGAAGGCGGTGGTGCTCAGGGCGCGCTGGCTCACGGTGCCGTCCAGGGGTACAGCCCTTTCATGCGCCCTTGCAGCCGGGCCATGCCCAGTAGGGCATCAATCAGGGGGGTGGGCACCCCGGTGCGCCGGCCCAGCTCGTGCACCACGCCCAGCAGCGCATCGAGCTCGATCGCCTTGCCCGACTCGACGTCTTGCAGCATCGAGGTCTTGAAGCGGCCGAGCTTGCGGGTCACGGCATGACGCTCCTCGGGATCGAGCGAGATCGGCGCGCCAATGCGCTGGCCGATTTCGCGGGCCTCGAGCATCATGCCCGAGATGGCCTGGCGCAGCAGATCGTCGTCCATGATGAGGTCGGTGGTGGCGCCGGTCAGTGCGCTGATCGGGTTGACCGTCATATTGCCCCACAGCTTGAACCAGATCTCGCGCTGGATGCAGGGCGCCACCTCGGTCTCGAAGCCGGCCTGCATCAGCAGGGCGGCCAGGGCCTGCAGCCGGGTGGTGGTGCCGCCAGCGGGCTCACCAATCACCAGCCGCTGACCAAAATGATGGTGCACCAGGCCGGCCTGCGCGGCGCAGCTGGCGTGGACCACCGCGCCGATCACCTGGCCGGCAGGCAGGGCCTGTGCGATCAGCCCGTGGGGGTCGATCGATTGCAGCCGGCTGCCGGCCAGGGGCCCGCCAAACCCCTCGAAAAACCACCAGGGCACGCCGTTCATGGCCGTCAGCACCACGGTGTGCGGCCCCAGCAGGGGGCCCATGCGCAGAGCCACGTCGGCCAGTGCGGGCGCCTTGACGGCCAGCACGACCAGGTCTTGCACGCCAAGCGCTTGCGGCTCGTCGCTGGCATGCACCGGCGCCGTGCGCACAGGCCCCGATCCCGATTGCAGGCGCATGCCTTGCGAGCGCAGCGCATGCAGCGTATCGCCCCGCGCCAGCGCACTGACCTGGCAGCCCCGCTGCGCCAGATGCCAGCCGATCCACAGGCCGATGGCGCCTGCGCCGACGATGGTCACGCGTTTGAAAGGCCCCGGCTGGGGGTCGGGTGATGCAGGGGTCTCAGGCATGGGGGCAGTCTAACCCTGCGGCGCCGGCCAGAGTCTGATCGCTGGCGCCCATGGTGACGCGGTCCCACACCCCGGTGGATGCAAAGGTCGGGCCGCTTGCGCCCTACACTGGCACCATGGCCAAAGACAAGACGGTTTACAGCTGCTCCGATTGCGGCGGCACCACCCCTAAGTGGCTGGGCAAGTGCCCGCATTGCGGCGCCTGGAACAGCCTGGTCGAGACCGCAGCCGAGACGCCGGGGGCTGGCAAGAACCGCTTTGCCGGCCGTGCCAGTCTGGCGCCGTCGTCCGAGCTCAAGGCGCTCTCGCAGATTGAGGCAAGCGACTTTGCGCGCACGCCCACCGGCCAGGAGGAGCTCGACCGCGTACTCGGTGGCGGCATCGTCGAGGGCGCTGTGGTGCTCATCGGCGGCGACCCGGGCATTGGCAAGTCAACGCTGCTGCTGCAGGCGCTTGATGCCTTGCAGCGTCAGGGGCACCGCACGCTCTACATCACGGGCGAGGAAAGCGGCGCGCAAGTGGCCCTGCGCGCGCGCCGTCTGGGCATCGAGGGCTCGCAGGTTCAGGTGCTGGCCGAAACCCATCTGGAGAAGATGCTGGCCACACTGCAAAGCGTGCAGCCCGATGTGGCGGTGATCGACTCCATCCAGACGGTGTACTCCGACCAGCTCACCTCGGCCCCGGGGTCGGTGGCGCAGGTGCGCGAGTGCGCCGCCCACCTCACCCGTGCGGCCAAGGACGACGGCGTGAGCATCGTGCTGGTCGGCCATGTGACCAAGGAGGGCGCGCTCGCAGGCCCGCGTGTGCTCGAGCACATGGTCGATACGGTGCTGTACTTTGAGGGCGACACGCATTCGAGCTTTCGGCTCGTGCGCGCGATCAAGAACCGGTTTGGCGCGGTCAACGAGATCGGCGTGTTTGCCATGACCGAGAAGGGTCTGAAGGGGGTGAGCAACCCGAGCGCGATTTTTCTGTCGCAGCATGCCGAGCCGGTGCCGGGCAGCTGCGTGCTTGTGACGCTCGAGGGCTCGCGCCCCTTGCTGGTGGAAATCCAGGCCCTCGTCGATTCAGGCGGGCCCAGTCCGCGGCGCCTGTCGGTGGGCCTGGACCGCGATCGGCTGGCCATGCTGCTGGCCGTCTTGCACCGCCATGCGGGTGTCGCTTGTATGGACCAGGATGTGTTTGTCAACGCGGTCGGCGGGGTGCGGATCAGCGAGCCGGCGGCCGATCTGGCCGTGATGCTGGCCATCGCTTCGAGCCTGCGTGGGCGTCCCCTGCCCAAGGGCTTCATCGCGTTTGGCGAAGTGGGACTGGCCGGCGAGGTCAGGCCCGCCCCGCGGGGGCAAGAGCGCCTGAAGGAGGCGGCCAAGCTGGGCTTTTCGGTGGCGGTGGTGCCCAAGGCCAACGCGCCGAAAAAACCGATTCCTGGCTTGACCCTGCACCCGGTCGAGCGGGTCGAGCAGGCGCTGGAGGTGTTTCGCAGCCTGGCGTGATGCAGTCCCGTGGGCCGCTCGTCAAGGGTGCGGCGCGGTTCTGGTCAAGAGCGCTTCTGGCCGGCTTGGAGTGAGCTCAAGCGGCCAAGGACCTCTTCAAAAATCTCCGGCGCATCGGCCAGCCCCACGTGGGGCCGATTGGGCACGGCGATGTTGCGGGCGCCGGCCAGCGTGGCATGGCGCGCCGGAAACACGATGTTGTCGCACACACTCCAGTAGCAGGTCAGACGCCTGAGGCGCTCGGCGCTCTCGCGCCGGGTCAGGTCGCGCAGGAAGTCGCTGCCCGGGCGCATTTGCAGCGCCGCTGTCGACAGCCCCAGCCTGGCCAGCACAGTGCCGTGGTGGGGTGAGCCGATCGTGATGGCCTCGCAGCGCACCGCCAGCTCATCGCTTTGCTCGGCCAGATGGCTGCGTATGACCAGCCCGCCCATGCTGTGGCCCACCATCAGCGGCTCGAAACCGGTGGCTTCAAGCAGTTGCAAGCGTGCCCGGGCCAGCGCGCGCGCTTGCAGGGCGATGTCGGCCACGGGCGGGTCAAGGGTAACGGCGACGAAGGGGATGCCGGCCTCGCGCAGCCGCGCCATCCAGGGGTTCCAGAAGCCGCGGTTGCAAAAGAAGCCATGCACGAGCAGCACGCCCCGCCGTCCTTGGCTGTTGGCCGGCAGATGATCGGGCTGCGCGCCATGCGCCCAGGGCTGCTGCCAGCCAAAGACGCGAACGGCCAGCGCGGCCTCGTGGCAGGCGGCGCGCAGCCAGACTCGCTTGCCCGGATAGCTTTCCGGTGGCGCGCCCTCAGAGCCCATCGCCCGCCGCGCCGCTTCATCGCGCGCCAGATGGGCCGCCCAGAGCATCTCAAAGGCGAGCGCCGGCCCATGCGGCAGACCCGCCAGGAGCGCCAGTGCCGCGATCACCCACTGCCCTTGGGCAGCCCAGGCTGCAAACCAGGCCAGTGCAAGGCCGATCAGGACCAGGCCCGTGGTCTGCTGGATGCGGGCGACGCTCATCATGGGTGCATGGTAAGGGCAGGCTGTGGCGGGCTTGGGGTTGGCGTTTTGGGGCGTGTTGGGGCGGTGCGCTGCCCCGCTGTGCCCGGCTTCGCGAATGTCCCCCGAGGCAGCTGGCGCTGCCTCTCCTCCTTTATTTCGCTGCGCCGGGCACAGCGTGTCAGCGCACAGGGAGCGACTGTGCCTGATCAAGGCTTGTGAAGCAGCCCGTTCTGAATCAAACGTGGGCTGGCCCCGACCTTTCTGGGATGGGAGAGACGAGTAGCTCGGCGCTCTCATCTCGCCGACCAGGGTGCTTGACCCCGCCCCCATCGCTCTGCTTGCGGGCGTGCGGCATACTCGCGCCCCATGTTGCTTGAGTCCATCGCACCGTCGCGCTTGGCCGCGGGGGTTGCCTTTGCCCTGGCCGCCGGCCTGGCCTGGGGCCTGGTGTTCGTGGCCCCCGTGCTGCTGCCCGACTACTCGCCGGCCATGCTCACCTTTGGCCGCTACCTGGCCTTCGGGCTGATCGCGCTGCCGCTGGCCTGGCGCGACCGGCGGGCGTTGGCCCAGCTCACGCGGGCCGACTGGATCGAGGCGCTCAAGCTCGCGGCGGTGGGCAATGTGCTGTACTACCTGGCCCTGTCGTCGGCCATCCAACTCGCCGGCGTGCCCTTGCCGACGGTGATCATCGGCACCTTGCCGGTCGTCATTGCGGTGTGCGCCAACTTGTCCCAGCGCGACATTGCGTGGCGGCGGCTTTCGCTGCCCTTGCTTCTGATTGCCGCAGGCATTGCGGCCGTGCAGTCGGTGGAGATGCAGCGCATCGCGCTCGGGCAGGTCACCGGTGCCAGTTTGGGTCTGGGTCTGGTGCTGGCCCTGGCCGCGCTGGTCTGCTGGACCTGGTACCCCATCCGCAATGCCGCCTGGATGCAGCGCAACACGGCCGTGGGCTCGGGCACCTGGGCCACGGCTCAGGGTCTGGCCACTTTGCCGCTTGCGGCCGTGGGCATGCTGGTCTATCAGGTCGCTTCAGCGGGGGGCGGTGCCGGTGCCCCTGCCCTGGGGCCGCGCCCGCTTGAATATGTGGGCCTGATGCTGGCCATTGGGCTGCTGGCCTCCTGGCTGGGCACGCTGTGCTGGAACCAGGCCAGCCGTCTGCTGCCCACCTCTTTGACGGGCCAACTCATCGTGTTTGAAACCCTGACCGCACTGGCCTACGGCTTCATGCACCGCGGGCTCTGGCCCGAGCCTTGGAGCTGGGCTGGAATTGCTTTGCTGCTGGCCGGTGTGCTGGCTGGCACCCGGGTCTTTGCCACGCGCGCATCGGGCGCAGCCTGAAGCTCGCACTCAAGGCCCGACCTTCACCTTCATCTGGCCAATGCGCTCGATGCGGGCGTGCATCGTGTCGCCCGGTACCACGGGCGCAACGCCTTCGGGCGTGCCGGTCATGATCACATCGCCCGGGTAGAGCGTGTAGGCCTGGCTGGCGTAGGCAATGAGTTTTTGCACATTCCAGATCAGCAAGGCGGTGTTGGACTTTTGCCGGGGCTCGCCGTTGACCGTGATCTCCAGATCGAGCTGGCTGGGGTCGCCCAGCTCGTCGGCGGTGACCAGCCAGGGCCCGAGCACGGTGAAGGTGTCGAGCGATTTGCGAAACGATCGGTCTTCGGTGCCGCGTATCGTCATGTCCAGCCCGATCATGTAACCAGCCACATGCGACAGGGCCTCGGACTCGGGGATTCGAAACCCCCCGCGTCCGATGACCAGGGCCAATTCGACCTCATGGTCGATGCGCCGATCAGGCCAGTCGGCGATCACGCTCTGGCTGGCGCCGATCACCGAACTTGTGGCCTTGAGAAAGACGCCGTAGTCGGCAATCGTTTTGACTTGCGTGCCAAAGTTGATGGCGGTGTCGGCCCGCGACTCGTCCAGGTGCAAGGCGTAGTTGACCGGCGCTGCGACGATCTTGCCTGGGTTGGCCACTGGCGAGAGCAGCTTGACCGACTCGATCGGCTTGCCTGCCACCTGGCCGGCCAGTCGCTCCATGGGCCCGCGCAAGGCCTCGAGATGGTTGAAGAAGTGATCGCCGGGCGCAAGAGGCCAGGCCAGTGGCGGCAGCCCTTGAAGCACCGGCGTCACATCGTGAACCTGGTCGCCTTTCACGACGCCCAGGCGGTCTTGGTCAAATCGGCAGATACGCATGTGTCAGGGTCTTTCGGGTTGGCTCGGGGTGATGGGCTGTGCCGGTCGCGGCCTTGGGCCGTACCAGCGCAGCGCTGCCACAATACTGCCATGATCGTGCAAAAGATTTTGCTCCCGCTGGGCGGGGTGGCGCTGGTGGCGCTGGGTTACCACTATGGCGGCTGGGGTGGCGTGGCGATGACGGCTGGCGCCCTGGTGATGTGGGTGCTGCTGCACTTTACGCGGTTGATGCGGGTGCTGCAGCGGGCGGCGCAGCGGCCGGTTGGTTATGTCGACAGCGCCGTCATGCTTAACGCCAAACTCAAGCGTGGCATGACGCTCATGCATGTGATCGCCATGACCCGTTCGCTCGGGCAGCTGCGCAGCGAAAAAGATGTGCAGCCCGAGGTCTACCGCTGGACCGATGGCAGCGACTCCTGGGTTGACTGCACGTTTGCTGCAGGCCGGCTGATTGGCCATGAAATGCAGCGCCCGCAGCAGGTGCAGCCAGAGCCGGCGGCCGATGCGACTTTGCCGCCGCCCTAAAATGGCCTTTCCCGTCGGCAGGCCTTGCAGTGTGTGACCTCGCCGGCGCCTTGTTTGATCGTTGAAAAAGGACTTTGCGCATGGCCCCGATTCCCGCTCCCATGGACGACCGCGACGGCAAGATCTGGATGGACGGCCAGATGGTCGATTGGCGCGATGCCAAGATTCATGTGCTGTCTCATACCTTGCACTACGGCTGCGGCGCTTTCGAGGGCGTGCGGGCCTACAAGACCGCCCAGGGCACGGCCATCTTCCGCTTGGAGGAGCACACGCAGCGCCTGTTCAACAGCGCCAAAATCTTGCGCATGAACATCCCGTTTAGCGTGCAGGATGTGATGCAGGCGCAAAGGGCGGTCGTGCGTGAAAACAAGCTCGAGAGCGGCTATCTGCGCCCGCTGACCTGGATCGGCTCGCAAAAGCTGGGCGTCTCGCCCAGGGGCAACAAAATCCATATCATGGTGGCCGCCTGGGCCTGGGGGGCTTACCTGGGCGAGGAGGGCATGAAGCGCGGCATCCGCGTCAAGACCTCGAGCTACACCCGCCACCATGTCAACATCACCATGACGCAGGCCAAGGCGGTGAGCAACTACACCAACTCCATCTTGGCCAACATGGAGGCGCTCGACGACGGATACGACGAGGCCATGTTGCTCGACGCCTCCGGTTTTGTCAGCGAGGGCGCTGGCGAGAACCTGTTCATCATCAAGGACGGTGTGGTCTACACGCCCGACCTGTCGGCCGGTGCGCTCAACGGCATCACCCGCAACACCGTCTTCCACATCTGCAAGGATTTGGGGCTGGAGCTGGTGCAAAAGCGCATCACCCGCGACGAGGTCTACATCGCCGACGAGGCCTTCTTCACCGGCACGGCCGCCGAGGTCACGCCCATCCGTGAGCTCGACCGGGTGCAAATCGGCATTGGCTCGCGCGGGCCGCTGACGGAAAAGATCCAAACTGCGTTCTTTGACATCGTCAACGGGCGCAATCCCAAGTATGCGGGCTGGCTGACCCTGGTCTGAAGCCGGTCGCCTTCCACCGCACAACGAGGCAAAACGATGCAAGTCAAGGACAAGGGCCAGATCGTCGAGCTGCTGGCCAAGGACCTCAACAGCCAGGGTGGCGTGTTTTGTCCGAACCCGGCGATGGCGCTGTGGAGCGGCCATCCGCGCGTGTACCTCAATGTGGCCGACAGCGGCTCGGCCCGCTGCCCCTATTGCGGCACCGTCTACCAGCTCAAGGACGGCGAGCATTTTCACGCGGGCCACTGAGCGCCCCCGGCGCGACGGTCGGCGCCAGTCTGGTACGCGAGCGTGAGCGCCTCCCTCATCATTGCACCGCAGTGGCTGGGCGATGCGGTCATGACCGAGCCCTTGCTGCGCCGCCTGGCCGCGCGAGGTGAGCGGCTCACCGTGGCTGCCTTGCCCTGGGTGGCCCCGGTGTTCGAGGCCATGCCCCAGGTCAGCGAGATTGTTCCGGTGCCTTTCGCGCACGGGGGGCTGCAATGGCGCGAACGGCGCCAGGTGGCCCGGCAGCTGCAGGGGCGCTTCGACTGCGCTTACGTGCTGCCCAATTCGCTCAAGAGCGCGCTCGTGCCCTGGTTGGCCGATATCCCGCGCCGCGTCGGCTACCTCGGCGAGGCGCGGGTGGGCTTGCTCACGCACCGATTGAAGAACCCATCGAAGGGGCGGCGCCCGCCCATGGTGGCGCTGTATTCGGCGCTCAGCGGCCAGAGCGACCTCCTGGGCGATCGTCCGCAGCTGCGCTGGGACGCCGATCGCAGCGCAGCGAGCTTGCGCGAGCGGGGGCTGTTGCCGCGCTCTTACGTGGTGCTGGCCCCCGGGGCCGAATACGGAGCGGCCAAACGCTGGCCTGCAAGCCATTTCGCGCAAGTGGCACGCGAGGTCGGCGCGCCGGTGGTGCTGCTGGGCTCGGCCAAGGAGCGGGCCTTGTGCGAGGAGATCGCCTCGGGCGCCGGCCCCGACTGCCTCAACCTGGCCGGCCAGACCCGCCTGGGCGATGCGCTGGGCTGGATCGCCGCTGCCCGCGCGGTGGTCAGCAACGACTCGGGCTTGATGCATGTGGCCGCAGGCCTGGGGCTGCCGCAGGTGGCTGTGTTTGGCTCGTCAAGCCCCGAGCACACCCCACCGCTCAATGACCGCGCGCGCGTGCTGTGGCTCAAGCGCGATGCAAGCTACCAGCCTGCGCTCGATTGCGCGCCCTGTTTTGAGCGCGAGTGCCCGTTGGGCCACACCCGCTGCCTGCACGACATTAGCGCCCAGCAGGTCCTGTCAGCGCTGCAGACCTTGGCCCTCTAGCTGGGGGCTCAACAAGGTCAGGCTCGATCCCCCCAGGCTTCACCAGGCTCATCAAGAGCTGCCTGCGGCGAGGCTCGATTGTTGGCGCCGCAGCCACCGGGCGTGGTCGCTCGGATAGGCCGCCTGATAGCGCGCCGCATGCCAAGCCTGAGTCTGCGCATCACCGAGCAAGGCCGCCGCATCGAGCAGGCGCTCGATCACGATGGGCTCGGGCGAGTGGTGCAAGAGCCACTGGGCCAGGCGCAGCTGCTCGGCCGCGTTGTCGGCACTCAAGGGGGTCAGGGCCAGCTGCGCAAAGCGTGCATGGCCCTGAAAGAACCAGCTGGCCTGCGCATGGGCCAGCGTCTGCATGCGGTAAGCGCTGTGGCGCTGCTCAGCGGGCAGGTAAATCTGGCTGACCCGGTGATAGTCAAAAGCCACCACAGCGGCCGCTAGCAGCATCGCCGCGGCCAGTGCGTCCCAGCCCGATGCGCGTCGCCCATGCGCTGCCTGCGCCGCTTCGTGGGCCGGCTGCGGCCTGGCCAGCGAGGCAGCGTATCGGTCCGAGCGGCCCTGCCAATACAGGCCGCAGGCGCACAGCACGGCGGCGATCTGGAAGGGGCCGTACCACAGCGGGTATTCGATCAGGCTGTGCAGGCCGATGACGGCCAGCACCAGCCAGGCCGCCTGTGGCCAGGGTCGGCTTTCCCGCCATGGGCGTGCGCGCCAGAGCAGCGCCAGCAGCGCAGCGCAGATCAGCCCGGCGGCCGGCAGACCCAGCTCGACTGCCAGCTGCAGGGGCAGGTTGTGCGCGTTGTCGAGCTTGTCCGCAAAGCGCGGGCTGCCAAAGAGCGTCACGTAATGCGCGTAGTCCAGTTCGCCCCAACCCCAGCCGACCCAGGGGCGCAGCGCAATGAGCTCGAGCACATTGCGCCACAGCGCGATGCGGCTGTCGCTGCCGGTGCCACCCAGTCTTTCGAGCGCGTTGCAGGGGCCGCCGGCGCAGGGCGACACCGCGCCGCGCTGGGCCTGCAACCATTCAAGCGCGGTCGGCATCAGCGCCGAGGCACACAGGTAGAGCACCAGGCCCAGCGCGGGCAGCATCAGCATCGCGCGCGGCCCGCCCCGGCTGGTGATCCACAGGCCAGCAGCGAGCACCGCCGTCCAGGTCAGCGCCCCGGTGCGCGAGGAGGTCACGGCATTGCCCACTGCGAGCAGGGACAGGGCCGCAGCGATGGCCACCCACTGAGCGGCCGGCCGCGGCTTTCGTGCGATGCTGGCCAGATAGCACAGACCAATCAGCCCGATGGCGGTGAAGGTGGCGAACTGGTTGCGCTGGCGCAGATTGGCCGCGCCTTCGCCCGGTCCGATGGGGGCGATCCAGGGCGTCCAGTGCTCGGCCCAGCCCAGGTACTGCACCACCGCGATCACACTGCTGACCAGAGCGGCTGTCAGCCAGGCGCAGGCCACGGCCTGCGGCCGCCAGTGTCGGCGCAGCAGCAGCAAGCCGGCCATGCAGGCCAGAGATATCAAATAGGGCCAGGCGTTGCGCGAGGGGCCGCTGCTCAGCGGTGCGACCCAGGGCAGGGCGAGCATCAAGAACAGGGCCAGCGCCACCAGGCGCTGGGCTGGAGGGTTCATGGGCTGGCGCAATCTTAGAGCCCGCGCTCAGGGCTCAGGACTCAGCTGATGCGCTTTAAGACGATTTGCAGCTGGCGGGCAGGTATTTGAGGTCCACGCCGTCGGTGGCGCCGGGCCCGCAAGCCCAGCTGATCTGCCCGGTGCTGCTGTTTAGGCTGGCCTTGAGCACAACGGTTTTGCCGCCGATGCGCGGTTGACTGGCCTTGATCTTGACTGTGATCACGCCCACCGTGCTGTTGGTGGCGTCGATGGCATAGCTGACCGCCTCAACCAGTTCGGAGCTTTGCGCATCGATGCTCAGGCTGCTGGGCATGGCGCTGCCCACCTGCGCCGCCTCGGTCACCGCGGCCTTGGCCGGCGTGGCCGCCAGGATGACCTCGGTCAGCTTGGCGCGCAAGGTGTAGTCCTGGTACATGGGCAGGCCCAGGGAGGCCAGCAGGCCGATGATGGCGATCACGATCATCAGCTCGATCAGTGTGAAGCCGCGTTCGATGCGATACATGTCGTGCTCCTGGCTTTGGCCGGGTCGGCTGCGTTGGGCGCAATCACAAGGTCAAGCGCCGATCGTAAGCCGTGCCGACCGATCGTGTGTCGGTACGGCCCCAGAGAATCTGCAAAATTTCGCTAACAGCGCCGGAAATCCGGAAGGCTGTCGGGCGCACCGACTGCACGTCCATGACCTGCCGTGAGCTGCGCGGCAAGCGTCAGAGACTTCAGAGCAGGCCCTTGAGCAGCTTGCCCATCTCAGACGGGTTGCGCGTGACCTTGAAGCCGCAGGCCTCCATGATGGCCAGTTTGGCGTCGGCCGTATCGGCGCCGCCCGAAATCAGCGCGCCGGCGTGGCCCATGCGCTTGCCCGGGGGGGCGGTGACGCCGGCAATGAAGCCGACCACCGGCTTTTTCATGTGGGCCTTGCACCACTGTGCCGCCTCGGCCTCGTCGGGGCCGCCGATCTCGCCGATCATGATGACCGCATCAGTGTCCGGGTCGTCGTTGAAGGCGCGCATCACGTCGATGTGCTTGAGGCCATTGATCGGATCGCCCCCAATGCCTACGGCGCTGGACTGGCCCAGGCCGATTTCGGTGAGCTGGGCCACCGCTTCGTAGGTCAGCGTGCCCGAGCGCGAGACCACGCCGATGCGGCCCTTGCGATGGATGTGGCCGGGCATGATGCCGATCTTGATTTCTTCGGGGGTGATCAGCCCAGGGCAGTTCGGGCCCAGCAGCAGCGTGCGCTTGCCGCCCGCGGCTTCTTTGGCCTTCATCTTGTTGCGCACTTCGAGCATGTCGCGCACCGGAATGCCCTCGGTGATGCAGATGGCCAAGTCCAGGTCGGCTTCAACCGCCTCCCAGATCGCGGCGGCAGCGCCGGCTGGCGGGACATAGAT